>CAJMSX010000030.1 GCA_905216195.1 uncultured bacterium | reverse complement strand
TTCATACGTATAATTCTGGTTGTTGTCGATGAGACGGAACTGGTAGTATTTCAAATCTGTAAACAAGGGGCCTTCCAAAAACAGGGCGCGAATAAGTTTATGAATTTTGACGAATCCGGCATCATAGTCCTGTTCCTGATATTTATAATGATTTCTATAAACCCGTACAGGGTAGAGGGTATCCTGTCCGTTTGCCATTAAATTATAGCTTCTGGCCATGTAGGCCGGAACAAAATCGAAGCGATAGTACTCGTCCCATTTCCCCTGTCGAAGAGTGTTCCCGGAAGTAAAAAAAGCGCCGTATTCCCTGCGGTATTCGACGGCTTTGCCGTTGCATTGGGTAATCTTCATGTATTGTCCCTTGCCGTAGTATTGATAGTGATGGTTTTTCCCTTTTGGTTTTTTCATTAAGGCGGCAGCTTTTTTCAGCAGGGTTTCGGGCCGTATATCGGACACGGCCACTTCCTGTAGATCGTATGTTTTTTCGGATAAGAAGATTTCCGATCGTTTTTCCAGTTCGCGGGCCGTTATCATCACTTCTTCGAATCCGAGGGAGGCGAATTGAATGGAGTCGGTGGGAGCCAGTGCTCTGGCATCAAAGTAGCACCGCCCTTCTTCGTCGCTGGAGGTGATGAGATACGTACGGGTTTTATTGACCATATATACGCCGGGTAATCCTTCTCCCTTGGAATTCTTGATTTGTACCATAGATTCTGTTTGAGCCCTTGCCTTCGGAACAATCAAATTTATCAGAATGAAAATAAGGATAGTAAGATAGTATTTCATATTTTATAATTTTAATATTGCAATATTAATAAATAATAAAAATAAATATACCAAAAGAGTAAGAATTCGCCTGAAATTCATAAAAAAATTGTTTTTGGTAGGAAGACAGCGAAAAGAAAAATATTCTTTTTGCTCTCTTCTCTACCTAATATGCTATCGTAGATTTTTTAAAGTTTTACGATTTTGCTGTAAGATTGAAGTTCTTACGTTGGATCGCAGTTGTTTTGTGAGTTACAACCATTGGAGCCCATCCCACAGTTGGCTCGGAAAGAAATCATATTTCCGGAATAGCAGCCGCCGTGTTTACACCGACAATATCCCTCGGAGTTGGGGGTAGGTAAATGCAAGTGTATTTCGATGGCCTGAGCAAAGGCTTTTTCATTTTCCGTCGTCAGGGAGAGTCCTCCTTTTTCCATGGATAAGGCAAAGGATACGACACAGGTTAAAGCAACGAATAAAAGACCGGTGAGTAAAAGTTTTTTTGTTTTCATAATTTTAATGGATTTGATTTAATATAAATCGTTCTGTTATCTCTCGCAATGGTTACACACACCTTACGTCTGACGTCGGTTATGTTGAAAAGGTACGATTTGTCTGGAGCCTCCTTTCTTTTTATGGGGTTGAATCGATGCATCGTTGAGTTTATTTTTCCGGTTCTTCTTCTAGAATAATTCCTTTTATTTGGAGTCGGCGTTTAGCTTTGCCCACATTGGCCGTCCATACGATTTCTTTTACAAAAGTGCCCAACGAATTGGGTTCGAAAAGTATAGTGATATGCCCGGTTTCTCCCGGCTTAATGGGATGTTTACTCCAGTTTGCCTTCGTGCACTCGCAGCTGGTTTGTATTCCCAGAATCAGTAACGGAGAAGTTTCTTTATTTTCAATAGAAAACCGGATTCTTCTTTTTTCGTTAAATCTTAACGTGCCTAAATCGGCAATCTCACTGGGGGTTTCTACCGAGATTACGGAAGGATCTGCTGAAGAAGCCGGAGAGATCAACAGGAGAATACTACCTGCCAGGACCAGCAAACCGAGTATATAGATAGGCAAAGTTTTCATTCTTCTTCTTTTTTATAAAATTTTCCACTGTATTCGGTCTCCGGCATATCTCCCGGGTAAAATTGCAGGGTATATTCCCCGGAGGGTAACGGAGAGATATCTATCGAATTGGAAAGAGTCTCATTTCCGTAAAATTGCCGGCGGATTACCACCTGTGCGTGGGCGTCCCGGATCCATACTTCCAGGGTTTCCGTCGCTTCGTTTATATGGAATCTAATTTCCTGGTCACCCTTCCATGCTTCGATAAATACTTGCGGTAGGAGAGAACGAGGATAAGAGTGTTTCATTTTTTTTAGTTTATTTAATAATATCGAAACTGAATCTTTAGGCGTCATAGCGCTTTTTACATCAGAAAACGATAAGCAGCATACTACTGTGAGTGCCAGAAGAATTAAAATTTTTTTCATACGAGATTGAGCTTTTGATTTTGTCTGGAATCAAAAGTAGGGCGATCCGGTTTCCTTTACCAAATTTTCGGTTTCCCGTTTTTAAAAATCGGGGTGTTGATAATGAGGTAGTTAATCTGTAAAGATTTCCCGGCAGGGAAGTTTTATTTCCCCCGGTCGTTTCCAGGAGGATTGAAAGCGGAGGCCCGGAGATTTTTTTCTGTGTTTTCCAGTATTTGTTCCAGGGAAAGATTCCGGTCGGAGCTTATTTTCTTGGCAACCGAGGACCGCAGGTTATAAACCGTTTTTTCTGAAATATTCAGGAACAGGGCTGTTTCCTGTACGTTGAAACCGATGACGGTCAGCAGGCAAACCTTAATTTCATTTTCGGTTAGAAGTTCCCCGTAGTTTTTTTCCAGATGAGTGACGATGTGGTGGTGCAGCGCATCTATCCCTGTTTTAAGGTCTTCCCATTGTTCGCCGAGTGAGTAGTTTTTCCGGATATTCTCCGTTGTTTTTCGGAGGGTTTCCGGTTTGTGAATGTATTGGCGGTTGGCTTCCGCGAGTTCTTTCACCATTTCGATTTGTCTTTGGAAGAAGGCCAGCACGGAAGAACGGGAGGCCAGGGAGGTTGCGGGCTGCGCCTGTTTGAATTTTTCTTCCATTTTTTCCAGTTCGATGATTCTCAGTCGTGCGGAGGTGATTTCCAGATTTCGTTCATTCCACCGGTTCCTGTAGATAAAATAAAACAGCAGGGCCAGAATAACCGATGTGAATAAAGCGATCGTCATGAAGCGGTTTCGATAGAGGAGTTTTTGCTGTGTCTCTGCTTCCCGTTGACGGTTGTATATCTGTGCATAGCGGTAAGCGAAATTTTCGGTGATATGGCTGAATAGAGAATCTTCCAGTGCATACATTTTTTTATAGGCGGCGAGCGCTTTCCGGTAATTTCCTTCCTCCTCTTCGAGTTGGGAGCGGAGGGCGTACATGCCGGAGGTGGGGTGGAATTTGGCCAGGCTATCCAGGTAAATGCGTGCGGAATCCGCTTGTCCCAGCCGGTAATATATATCGGCGGCCAATAAATAAGCTTCGGGAACGGTTGAACTACCGGAAAGAATTTTTATTTTTTGCAGCAGTTGTTGGGGAGATTGGGCTTCCTTTTTGTCGAAATGCCGGATAGAGGTTTCCTGAATCAGGGTATTGATTAAATTGGAGGTATCCTTTAAAGCTTCGAATCCTTGTTTGGCTTTTTGAATATAATATAAAGTGGAATCGATAGAAGAGGGATCTAAAGAAAAGTATAAAGCCTGGTCGTAATAAGATAGATTTTCATTCTTCTTATTTCCGGCTTTTTTAAAATACATTTCCGCCAACTTGTTTCTTTTTTGGGTATGTTCCCAATCCCTTTGGTGATCGTAGATATAGGCCAGGCGTCCGGAGATGAGTCCGAGCAGGTTCCAGGCTTCGAGCGGAAGGGCGATGCGTTCGGCCTCGCACAGGTTTTCGGTAGCTTCCTGGATCATGCCGGTTTCGAGAAAATAACTTCCCAGGTAGAAATAAGATTTGGCCAAAGAGAGGGAAGGTTTTTTCTTTCGGTAATGGTTCAGGGCAATGCGAATTAAGGAATCGGATTGGGCAGGGTGGGCGTTTTTATCCAGGGCTTCGGTATAGAGTAGGGCATAGCGGGCTTCTCCGGCGGCACTGAGTTTTTTTCCTTGGAGATTTTCTAAAAGTTTAAGAGCTTTATCGGGCTGTTGCTCCATCATGTTTTCGGCCCGGGCGAGAATATCCGTTTCTTCCCGCTGACAGGAGGAACAACAGCAGCCGAGAATAATTCCGATTAAAATTGCGGTATTCCTGAGCATAAAAGCTTCTGATAAAATAAATAAATCTATTTTAGGAGGGAAAGATAAATAAAAAAATAATATATTGTATAAGTTGGATTTAGATATATATATAAAATATAAAAATGAATCCCCCGGCGAAAACACGGGTATGGATAGATAATGGACTATAAAAGAAATGATTACCACTTAGGTTGGGAGGAGTAAATAGGAATCCTCGTTCCGCCCGGGATGATTTTTGGAGGATGTCAGCTATCGTTCTGAAAAACCATGTCCGGGACTGTAAAAGGAAAATTCCTGAAAACGGAGAAGGCTCGGAGATTTGTTTTATTTTTGCAGGATGGAAAATGAAAAAAAATATGAAATTCATTTGGCTCCTTTACAAGGATATACGGATGCCGTCTTTCGGAATGCTTTCGAACGGTTTTTCGGAGGAGCGGAGATCTGTTACACCCCTTTTATCCGTATGGAAAAGGATGGAAAATTCCGGAACAAAGATGTAAGGGAACTGGAGCTGGAGCGGAACCGGGTCAAAAGACTGATTCCTCAATTGCTTCCGGGTACACGAGAAGAATTGATCGGATTGGTTCACCTGGTCCAGGAGAAAGGGTATCAGAGCGTGGATATCAATTTGGGTTGTCCTTTCCCCTTAATTGCCGGGAAGAGAAAAGGGGCGGGCATGCTCCCCTATCCGGAGAGGGTTGCCGAAGTTCTTTCGGGCATACAGGAGTTTCCTCAGCTTTCTTTTTCTTTGAAAATGCGGCTGGGTTGGGAGGATGCCGGAGAATGTCTGCAGCTATTGCCGGTATTGAATGAATTACCGTTCAGTTGGATTTCCGTACATGCCCGGGTGGGGAAGCAACAATATAAAGGGGAAGTGGACCGCGAGGCTTTCGGGCGCTTTTATGCGGGTTGTGTGCATCCGGTTTTTTATAACGGGGATTTAGATTCCCCCGAACAAATCCGGGAAGTGTTTAAAGATTTCCTCCGTTTGAAAGGAGTGCTGATCGGAAGAGGATTGTTGAAAAATCCTTTTTTGATCCGGGAGTTTTATGAAAAGGAAAAACTTTCTCCGGAAGCACGGCAGGAACGGCTGGTTGGTTTTCATGAGGAACTTTTTAACGGATATGCTTCTTATTTACAGGGAGAGAATCAATTGCTGCTTAAAATGAAATCCCTGTGGGAGTATTATTTGCCCGAAACGGACCGGAAATTGTTGAAACGGCTTCGGAAAGCGAGTACGGTAAACCGTTACAGGGAAGCTGTCGGGGAAATCTGGAAATCGCTGAAGGGAACTGAGTAAATATGGGAAAAATCCGGCAAATCACTTATATCTGTATCGGAATAGTATCCGTGATTTTAGGCATTATCGGAATATTTGTTCCGGGGTTGCCTACTACCCCCTTTTTGCTGTTAAGCTCCTGGCTGTTCTATAAAAGTTCGGCTCGTATGCATCGGGCCTTGCTGAATTCCAAATGGTTGGGGAAATATATCCGGCATTATGAGTCCCGAGAAGGGCTGAGTCTGGTTTCCAAACTGATTTCCATACTCTGTATGTGGGTGATGATCGGATGTTCGGTTTGCTTTTTTATTGAAAATCTGCACCTTCGTATTTTAGTCTTAGTTTTAGGGGGGGTAGGAACAGCCAGCATTTCTTTGCTGGTTCCTACAGCTAAGAAGTAAAATACCTGTTAAGAAATAATTAAGGGTGATAAGAAAGAGTTGTATTTCTATCGTATTGACAATAGGTGTGTTGCCGGAAATATTTTTGTGTTTTTAATAAATAAGTGTTAATATTACATTAATAAAATAGAATGTATTTTTAGTATTATTTAGGAAAAAATATTTGTTTATTGTCTTTTTTTATTAAATTGCACCCCGTTAAAACGTGTTTATTTTCCTTAATAGTGTGTGTAAATGTTTAATATACAATTTATTGGGATTGAATAAAAACGTTCGTTTAAATAGTTAAAATAATCCTAATTTTATCCTCACTCTCTTTTTTGTTATAGATTTGATTTTCACAACGTTAACATTAATCAATTTGTATTTTTAGTTAGTAATAAAAAATGAACGTTTTTTTTGGTCGTAATACTGAAAAAACGCCTGATGTCTAACTAAAAATCAAACCCAATGAAAAAATTAATCGGACTTTTTGTATTTCTTTCGATTATAGGAATACAATTGACAAATGCTCAGATGAAGTCGATAACCGGGACGGTTACCGATGCTTCTGACGGTTCGCCTTTGCCCGGCGCCACTATTAAAGTAAAGGGCACATCTACCGGAACCGCTACGGATATCGACGGAAAATATACGATACAGGCAGATGCTCAGGCCCAGTTGGAGTTTTCTTATATCGGTATGGAAACGATGGTCGTTCCTGTAGGGGGAAGGACGGTAATCGATGTCCGGATGAATCCCGTTTCTTTAAAAATGGAAGAGGTAGTTGTTACTGCCCAGGGGATGAACCGTCAGCAAAAAGCCTTAGGATATTCGGTGCAGAATATTAAAGCCGAGGAGTTGATTCAGACCCGTCAGATGGACCTGAACAACGCTTTGGTCGGAAAAGTAGCCGGGGTGCGCTTTTGGGGAAGTTCGGGAGCGACTTTCGATGCCGGTAAGATCGTGTTGCGGGGAACCAGTTCGCTGGATGCCGGAGGGAGTGAACCGATATATGTGGTGGACGGTGTGATTACCAATGCCAATTCCATCAACATGGACGACGTGGAGTCGGTGAATGTATTGAAAGGTCCGGCCGCCACCGCCCTGTACGGTTCCCGGGGAGGAGACGGCGCCATTATTATCAAGACCAAAGGATTGAGGGGAGACCGGATGGAAGTGAACCTCCGGCATACCATCACCTTTGAAAAGGTATATCTTCACGGGAAGTACCAGAATGAATACGGAGGCGGATATTTGGGAGCCACAGGAGAAATGTATAAGTTTCAATATAAACCGGGATCGGACCCGGAATACCTGAAAGTGATGGACGGGGCTCCTTATTACGATTACCAATCCGATGTGAGCTGGGGGCCGAAGATGGACGGGCGGATGTACGCTCCCTGGTATGCCTGGGATCCGACACATCCGAAATTCGGCCAGTTGGCTCCTTTTAAACCGGTTCCTAAGGATAATATGGAAGAGTTATTCGACCTGGGGATGATGAATACGACCAACGTTTCCCTGGCCCGTTCGGGAAAAGATTTTATGGCCCGGGTTTCTTTTACGAATGTATCCCGGCAGGGGGTGGTCCCGAATAGTGATGCGGCCAGGCGTTTTTTGTCGGTCAAAACGAATTTCAAAGCTTCGGAACGGTTGAACATCGCTTTGGATTATAAATACACCTACCGGAAAAACCACAACAATGCCCAGGAAGGGTATCAGAATACGGGAAATGCCTTTTATACGTTTACCCAATGGTTTCACCGGAATGTAGACATCCGGGACTTGAAAGATTACAAACGTCCGGACGGAACTTTCCGCTCCTGGAATATTAAGGACCCCAGAGATTTAACTCCGGCTTATCACAACAATCCCTTCGCTATTTTTTATGAAGAGAACTGGCAGAGCGTGTACCAGTGGAATGTGTTCAGTGCCGATGCTTCTTACGAAATTCTGAAAAACCTGAAGGCGGGGGTAAGGGTGTACGGCAACCTGCGGAACTACAATAGTTTTACGGCTATCCCTGAAAATTTACTGGGTGAAACGGCTCGTTTCAACACCAGTCAGAATAGTCTGATCGATATGCAGGTACAGGGACGTCTCACCTGGTCCGATCGCTTTCTGAAAGACAAACTGGCCGTAGATGCCGCTCTGTTTATCGAAAACCGGAATTACCGTTACGAGTCGGTAGGGGCTTTTACCCGGGACGGGCTGATTATCGATAAATTTTTCAATGTAGGAGCTTCTTCCGGCTTGCCGGGAGGTGAAAACAGCAAAACCCGGATGAAGGAAAGAAGTATTTACGGAACGGTGACGGCCGGCTGGAACAATACCTATTACGTGGATCTTTCTTTGCGGAACGACTGGAGTTCGACCTTGCCGCCCGATAAAAACAGCTACCTCTACGGAGGAGTGTCCGCGTCCGTAATCGCCAGCAATTGGTTTAAATCGGATTGGCTGAGTTTCTGGAAACTGAGGGCGTCTGTGGCTCAGGTAGGTAAATCCACCAGTGCGTATAACATAGAAGAAGTATATGTATCGTCTAAATACGGCTCACAGACCGCTTTACGTCACGCCAATCAGATGAAGGACCCGCATATCAAGCCGACGATTTCTACCGCTTATGAAGTGGGGACGGAATTCCGTTTGTTTAAAGACCGGGTATGGGGGGATTTCAATTTTTACAACCGGGATGCCAAGAATCAAATTATCAATATCAACGTAACTCCCGCTTCGGGTTATGCTTCCCGTACGATGAATGCCGGAAAGATCCGGAACCGGGGAATCGAACTTTCCCTGGGGGGATCGGTGGTCAAGACTTCGGACTGGAACTGGGACGTGAATTTCAATATTGCGCGCAATGTCAACAAGCTGATAGAACTGGACGGCCATTTAAAGACGTATAACTGGTCCTGGTACGGCTTCAGTACGCGGCTTTACCTGGAAGCCGAAGTCGGACAGCCGATCGGCGTGATCCGGGGTTCCGTCTGGGATAAGGACGAACAGGGAAATAAAATTATGAGAAAACGTTCCAGTACCGGAAATCCGTCCGGAGATTATACGTTGTCGACTAAAAACAGCGCTAAAGAAAAGCTGGGGAACGTTCAGCCGGATGCTACCGGAGGATTCTCTACCAGTCTGAGGTACAAAAACCTTCGTTTCAGCGCTTCCTTCGATTATCAGATCGGTGGAAATATCGCTTCCGTCACCAATATGTTCGGGGAAATGGCCGGTTTGCTGGAGACAACGGTCGGAAAAAACGACCGGGGTGTGGATATCCGTATGCCGCTGAATCAGAACGGAGGTATAAAAGTAAAAGGAGTGTTGGATAACGAGGACGGAACCTATACGCCTATGTCCGCTTATTTCGATGCGAATTATTATTTCGATAAGAAGGGACTGATCTGGGAAGATTATATCTATGACGCCAGTTATCTGAAAATGCGGGAACTTTCCCTGACGTATACGGTACCCGAAGATTTTCTCCGGAGATTAGGCGTCGGAATCAAGGCGGCCAGCCTGTCGTTTGTGGCTCAGAATCCCTGGTTGATTTATTCCGGAGTGCCTAACGTGGACGTATCCGAAGCCGGCAGTGCCTACCAAAGTTATATAGAACAGGGACAGATAACGGGAACCCGGAGTTTTGGATTTACGGTGGATATAACATTTTAACTGAAAAAGCAAAATTATGAAAACAACGAAAATAGTATCGATAATCATTGCCGGGATGTTGTTCTTCTCGGGCTGTGACGATTTTGGAAACGTAAACGTGGACCCGAACAATCCTTCGCGTCCGGACACCCGTTATCTTTTTCTGTATGCGTCCTTCTACGTGCCGAATTTTGCCTGGATCGGCAATTACGACCCCTGGACCCAGTTGTACCCGCAATATATAGCGGAACGTTTGAATATACAGTATTCGAACTATGCCATGACCGAATTCAATATCGGCAATTATTACCGGAGAATGATCCGGAATTTGGAAGACATTATCGAGTTCAATCAGGAGGAGAAAACCAAAAACGAAACCTGGGTGGTCGCTTTCGGGGACGCCAATAACCAGATTGCAGCGGCCCGGACCTTGCGGGCTTACGCTTATATGCATCTGACGGATGCGCTGGGTATGATTCCTTATTCCGAAGCCCTGAAAGCGGGAGAAGGTAATTTTACTCCTAAATACGACGATCAGAAGTCGATTTATACGGACCTGAATAAAGAGTTGACGGAAGCCTTTGCTCAGTTTAATGAGTCCGGGCATCTGTCGGCGGATTTCGATATTTTTTATAACGGGAATATGTCGAAATGGAAAAGGCTGAATGCTACTCTCCGGATGATGCTGGCGATCAAGTTGTCGAAAGTGGAACCGAACACCGGTAAAGCCTGGTTCGCCAAAGCTTATGCCGACGGAGGGATGACCGAAAACAACGAAATGCTACGCTATCCCTATCTTCCGGAAAACGCTAATGCCAATCCGTTGTGGACGAATATGGTGTTGGACGGACGTTGGGATTTCGTTCCCTCGGCCACCCTTATCGATCAGTTGAAAGCCTATAACGATCCCCGTCTGAAGGCCTATGTGGTTCCCGATGATAACGGTGAATATACGGGCTTGCCCTACGGATTGAGAAAAGAAGACCTGCCTTCCTGGCAGATAGGAAGCTATTGTAATTTTCATCCGAAATATTACAAACAGGATGCTCCGCTTCACATTATTACTCCTTCCCACAGCTTGTTGATATGTGCCGAAGCAGCCGTAAGGGGCTGGATCGTTGCGGATGCGGAAGCGCTGTATAAAGCAGGAATCGAAGCTTCTTTCCGGCAGCACGAACTGGAATATGATTTGAACGCCTACTGTGCCCAGGCGGATGTGAAGTTTACCGGATCGGAGGCTGAAAAGATCGCAAAAATTGCCATGCAACGCTGGCTGGCCAATTTTATGCAGGACGGCATCGAAGCCTGGTCGGACTGGAGACGTTTGGGCGTGCCCGATTTAAAACCGGGACCCAATGCGGATGTGACTCATATTCCCTATCGCCGGCATTATGCTTCGGATGACTTTTCTCCGAATCAGGCGAATTATAAAGAGGCTATTGCGCTTCAGGGACCCGATAATTTTGATACCCGTGTATGGTGGAATAAATGACATAGGTAACAGGCTGTACCACTGTTACGGGTATCTATCAGATAGCCTATGTCCTTTCCATACATTTTGATGGTTAGGGGCGCCGGATTCCGGTGCCCCTTTTTACTTATCCCACAACAATGTTTACGATTTTTTTCGGAACGATGATCATTTTCCGGATTTCTTTTCCGCCCAGGTATTTTGCCGTTTCCGGAGCGGCTTTTACAAGGGATTCGATATCTGCAGGGCTTGCTGACAGAGAAATGGACAGCTTGAACCGGACTTTCCCGTTGAACGAGATCGGATAGTCGAACGCCTCCTCCGCCAGGAATTTTTCATCCCATTGGGGAAATACGGCTGCAGTCACACTATCGGTATGCCCTAAACGGTGCCATAATTCTTCGGCGATATGGGGCGCATAAGGAGCGATAGCGACTACCAGGGGTTCGAGTATCTCCCGTTTGCTGCATTTGAGAGCGGTGAGTTCGTTGGTACAAATCATAAAAGCCGGAATAGAGGTGTTGAATGAAAAATTTTCGATGTCGAACTCTATTTTTTTGAGGGTTTTATGCAATATTTTCAATTCTTCCCGGGAAGGTTCTTCGTCCGTTACGATCAGGTTATCCTCGTTCACGTACAACCGCCAGAATTTTTTCAGGAACTTGAAAACTCCGTCTATACCTTGGGTATCCCAGGGTTTATGCGCTTCCAGGGGGCCTAGGAACATTTCGTATAAACGCAGGGTATCCGCTCCGAATTCTTCGATGATGTCGTCGGGATTGACGACATTATACATGGATTTGGACATTTTTTCCACCGCCCATCCACAGATGTACTTGCCGTCTTCCAGAATAAATTCGGCTCCGGCATATTCCGGCATCCAGTTTTTAAACGCTTCCAGATCCAGGATATCGTTATGGACGAGGTTGACGTTTACGTGGATTTCGGTCGTATCGTAACGGTCTTTGAGACCGCAGGAAACAAAGGTATTGGTGCCCTGAATCCGGTAAACGAAATTGGACCGTCCCTGTATCATGCCTTGGTTGATCAGTTTTTTAAACGGTTCCGGTTCGCATACATATCCGAGATCGTAGAGGAAATGATTCCAGAAACGGGAATAGATCAGATGGCCCGTAGCGTGTTCCGCTCCCCCCAGATAGAGATCGACATTTCTCCAGTAGGCGTTGGCTTCTTTGCTGACCAGCGCCTGGTCGTTGTGGGGGTCCATGTAGCGCAGGTAGTAGGCGGAAGAACCGGCGAAACCGGGCATGGTGTTCAATTCCAGGGGATATCCCTCGGCGGTTTGCCAGTTTTTAGCCCGTCCGAGGGGCGGTTCCCCGCTTTCCGTCGGCAGGTATTTATCGATTTCGGGCAGTTCGAGGGGAAGGCGGGATTCGTCCAGCATATAAGGCATATCGTCTTTATAATATACGGGAAAAGGTTCTCCCCAATAGCGCTGCCGGCTGAAAATGGCATCCCGCAGACGGTAATTGATCTTACTTTTTCCGATGCCCCGGTTTTCCACTTCTTCGGCTACGCGTTTAATCGCTTCTTTTACTTCCAGACCGTTGATGAAGCCGCTGTTGATCAGTTTCCCTTCTTTCGCATCATAAGAATTTTCGGAAAGATCGCATCCTTTGCCATCGTCGATTACCGGTACGATGGGCAGATTGAATTTCCGGGCGAAGGCATAGTCCCGGCTGTCATGTGCGGGTACCGCCATGATAGCGCCCGTGCCGTAGCCGGCCAACACGTATTCGCTGATCCAGACCGGAATCGCTTCCTGGGTAAAAGGATTGACGGCATAGGAACCGGAAAATACACCGGTTACCTTTTTCACTTCGCTTTGCCGTTCCCGTTCGGTACGTTTAGCTACATATTCCAGATAGGCGGCTACTTCCTGGGCCTGCCCGGGGGTGGTCAATTGATGCACATAGTCGCTTTCGGGAGCCAGTACCATAAAGCTGACACCGAAAATCGTATCCGGACGGGTCGTGAAAATCTGTAATTTTACATCACTGTCTTTCACTTCGAAGATTACGTCGGCTCCCTGGGAACGACCGATCCAGTTGCGCTGGATGTCTTTCAGGGAATCGGACCAGTCGATTTGTTCCAATCCGTCGAGCAAGCGTTGGGCGTAAGCGGAAACCCGCAAAGACCATTGCCGCATTTTTTTCTGCACGACGGGATAACCGCCCCGGACGGATACGCCTTCTTTTACTTCGTCGTTGGCCAGGACCGTCCCCAATTGAGGACACCAGTTTACCATGGTTTCCGCCAGGTAGGCCAGCCTGTAATTCAGCAATATCTCCTGTTGTTCTTTTTCGTTTTTGGCTTTCCACTCTTCTGCCGTAAAATGAAGGGTTTCTCCGCAAGCTACGTTTAATCCTTCGGTGCCCGTGTTTTCGAAAGCTTTTACCAGTTCGGCTATGGGCCTGGCCTTTTGTTCGTCTTTGCAGTAAAAGCTATCGAACATGCGGATAAAGGCCCATTGGGTCCATTTGTAATAGCGGGGGTCGCAGGTCCGGACTTCCCGGTTCCAGTCGAAGGAAAAGCCGATTTTGTCCAGTTGTTCCCTGTATCGGTTGATATTTTTTTCGGTCGTTAAGGCCGGGTGCTGTCCGGTTTGAATGGCGTATTGTTCGGCAGGCAGACCATAGGCGTCATAGCCCATGGGGTGTAAAACATTGAAACCTTTCAGACGCTTGTAGCGGGAATAGATGTCGGAAGCGATATAACCGAGCGGATGTCCTACATGCAGGCCTGCTCCCGAAGGATAAGGAAACATATCCAATACATAGTATTTCGGTTTGCCGGGATCGATTTCTACCTCGTAGGTTTTGTGTGTTTTCCAGTAGTTTTGCCACTTTTTTTCGACTTCCTTGAAATTATATTCCATAATCTGACGCGTTTTATGATTTCATTTTGAGGCACAAAGATACAAAGGAAAACGAAAAGCCGAAATGGAAAAACTAAAAGTTCGGAGAATAAATCGGGTCAGCGATCCATCCAATTCTTGAATTCCCCCGTACGCTCGCGGCTGACCAGGATTTCTTCGGTATCGGGAGGTGTCAGGAGGGTAATTTTCAGCCGGTTCGATGAATAAGCGACGATATCCCGGATAGCGGAATACCGCACGATGAAGTTTCTGTTGACCCTGAAGAACTGTTGGGGGTCCAGCAAGCGTTCGATTTTATCCAGGGAATAATCGATAGCGTAGTTTTTACCGCTATCGGTTCTTAAAAAAGTACTCCGTTCCCGGATGTAAAAACAAAGAATCCGGGACACTGCCACCGGTTGGTAATGTCTGCCGATCTTTACCAAAAAACGTTCTTTGGTAACAGGTTGCAGTCGTTTCAGTAAGGTTTCGATTTGGGCATAGTTTGTATCCGTTTGGTGGAAGGTATGGAATTTACGGATTGCATTTTGGAGTTCTTCCGCTGCGATGGGTTTCAGCAAATAATCCACACTATTTACTTTAAAGGCTTGTAAGGCATATTCGTCATAGGCGGTGGTGAATATAACGGGTGAGTGGATTTTGCCCTTTTCAAAGATTTCGAAGCCGATGCCGTCCTCGAGCTGGATGTCCATAAAAATCAGCTCTGGGCTGGGGTGTGCAGATAACCAGCCGATCGATTCACTGACCGACTTCAATACGGCTGTAACTTCGATATCCGCTCCGCTTTCTTGGAGTAAACGGATCAGCCTTTCAGAGGCAGGTTGCTCGTCTTCAATAATCAATACTTTCATCATTCGACCTCTACCAAGGGTAATTTAACCGTAAACCGATTGTTTTCTTCGCAAATTACTATCTTTTTACCCATAGATAACCGGATTCTTTCGCTTAAATTGAACAGTCCCGTTCCGGGCGAGGGATTCCATATGTTTTTTCTTTGTATGAGATTGGTTACCACTACTTGGGTATCTTCCCGGTAAATCTGAATTTTCAGCGGATTTTCAGCCGTCGCCAAATTGTGTTTCAGGGCGTTTTCCACCAATACCTGTAAAGATACGGGTATAATTTGATATTTTTCAGCTTCGGGGAAATAAATATCCAGACAAATTTTATCCCCGGCCCGTTCTTTCTGCAAATCGAAATACTGATTTACAAAATTTATCTCTTCATGGCAAGGAATCAGGTCGTTTGCTTCCTTCTCCAGCATGTAGCGGTAAATGCCGGCCAGTTTCTGGATATACCGGTCTGCCTTCCGGGTGTCCTGATAAATAATTTCGGAAAGGGTGTTCAGGCTATTAAATAAGAAATGAGGATTGAGTTGAGTCTTCAGTGTTTTGTAGCGGTAGTGCAGGTTTTCTTTTTGCAGCCGCAGTTCCCGGTCGATGGCCTGACGCCAGAGGGTGTAGAAAAAAATGAGAGAAGCGAAAAACAATCCGCCAGCCAGCGGAATATATGCTCCCGGAATGTCTCTTTGAAACAGGTGAACGAAATAGTGTTCCGTATTCCAGTCCCGGACCAGGTACAATACGTAAATTCCCAGGCTATACAGCAGGAGGGATGCAAAAAGAGTCAATGCAAAAAAGAACAGAAAAGAGGGAACCAGGCTTTTTTTTAGCAAATGTACCGGTTTGCTTGCATGGGCGAAGCGTATTCTGTCAAAGACGCTGACGACAAACAGAATCGTCAGGAAATTAGTAACGGAAAAGATAAGGCCGGAAGCGTCTAAGACGGGCTGGGCTTGCCGGATTTTTAAAAACAACGTAAAGAGCATACTAAACAGGAAAGCTCCGGCGGTGATCGTCTGTTTTCGGAGGTTTTTTCGTTCCATAAGTACTGTATTCAGCTATTTTGTAATTGCAAGGCATATACCGTTCCTCGGATACTCAGGACCAGAATGAACACCGATAGAATCAGGAAAACCATCGTCAGGTATTTTTTTCCGCTTTTATACCAAAGAGCGATGATCCCGGTGAATAACAAGATATAGAGTAAAGTTTCGGGAATCCCGGCCAAGTGGTATTTGACGGGCAGAAGCGTATATATAAAACCGTCAAAAGAGCCGGGAGTAGGACCGATGGTAGAGAGGGAGCACAAGCCCAGAATCAGCCACATCAGCTTGAGGT
The DNA here is from genome assembly GCA_905216195.1 of uncultured bacterium. Taxonomy (GTDB): domain Bacteria; phylum Bacteroidota; class Bacteroidia; order Bacteroidales; family Marinifilaceae; genus Culturomica. Next base: position 27,720 of record CAJMSX010000030.1, on the reverse strand, counting down.
AACCGTATTTCCCGAATATAAGATTCCGGATGGGGAGCAAAACCAAAGCCAGCAGGATGCCCCGGAATACCTGCAAACCGGGGCCTAGGGCTACCCAGGGGGAATCTACCGGACGCATAAGCATGGATAGCGAATCCGAAGCGTACAAAGTTTTGTAATCCATCACGAACAGGGCAAAAACACCTGCTATAAAATAGGCGATAAGGTGGGCGGAAGCGATTCTCCAAATAAACATCCAAGTTGTTTTTCGAGTTTGAGGCATAGTTTTTTGTTTTGATTGATCCGGTTCAAAGTAAGCGGTTAAAAATGTTTTATTCAAATCTGAATGACGGAATCGTCGTTTTAGGAGGCGGAATAGGAAATCCGCATGCTTCAACGGTAAAGTCGTTCCCGGTATTCCGGGGAATGAAAAAGGTATAAGAAACGTTAGCTGAGGAGATCGCGCTTTATCAGGCAGTCCGGCGTTTATGAAAACAGCCGGATGAAATCATTTGTTTCATCCGGCTGCATATGCTTTTACAGTTTTCGAGCTGCAAGAGGGATTCCTATTCTTTGTAGGGATCCAGATTCAAGCCCAGGTCGAAAGTCGTACTTTCTTCGATCATGGTCTGGAATTCAGGGGCGATCGTCTGTAGCATGGGTAAAAGAATAGCATCCATCATCGGATCGCCTAAAGTGGTCAGATTGTTTACCACTTCCACTAAAATTTTAACTACGGGTACCATCATCTCGTTCGTTACATATACGGTGGCTTTTCCCCCTTCTACTTTGTAACATACCGGAAGAGTCAGATAACCCTGAATTTCCTGAATACCCAACTGGGCTAAGGTAACATTCGGTCCGAGGTATTGTTTTACCATTTCTTCCAGTGATTTGCCTTGCAACAACATATCGATAGCCGACTTGTTAACCGCCAGGTAGAATTTATTGTCGATGATGTAATACCGGACGATGTTTTCGCCCAGGGCTCCCGGGAATTCGAAAGTCGAGCGGCTTTGAATATGCGTGCGGGTTTTCGGAAGTTTTAGCATTTTTCCCTGGAAATTGTAATTCATAGCCACTGCGGCGGGTTCTTCGCTTTCTTCCGGTAATTCCACGGAAAAAGCGATGCCTCCGGTAGGAGTGGATTCAAAATAATTGACTTCTAGGTTCAGCATGCTGCCGGCCACCATACCGATTAACTGTTTGATGGCGCCCACAAAAACGTCGTTTTGGTATTTTTCTCCCATAAATACCACGCTGTCCGTCGGATTTTCCACTTTCATGTAGAGACTGGGAATGGTATCCAGATAAGCGGGATCGGGCGTATAGTCCGGATCTTCGGGATCATAAAAGGGGTCCACGATGTCTTTCGCTATGGTCCATTTCCCTACGATAGGGGCTACGTACTTCTGTTGTACGGTTAAGTTGGAGAAATTCTTAGTGGCCGTTCCTTTGACGGTGACTTCATAAATGGTGTTACTTACGTTGCCGGTGAAGTATACGCTATCGCTTTTGGAGTCGCAAGCTACATTGCTGACTTCCAGGGAAGGATATCCTAAAACTACATTTTTCAAAGTGATCGTTGCCGTGCCCGATTCGTTCGTTGCAATTTCGGCGGTTGCATTATCGACAGACGTACCGTTAAATTTCAGAGCTAAAGCCGTACCGCTGTAACTTTTAGATACATCCTTCAAAGGAATGTTATCGTCGTCGTCACTACAAGCCGTAAACGCAACGGCGGTGAATACGAGCAAAAATAAATAAATAAATCCTTTTTTCATTTTCGTTTTGATTAGATGTTTATAATACTTAGCTTTTCATTATCCCCCGAATAATGAAGTTTAAAAAATGGTAACAAAGTGTTTCCTTTCGCAAAAATCATGCCAATATATAGTTTGTGCTAAAAAAAATGGAGAAAGGAAATGTTAAAAAGGATCTATTGTACACTTATTATATTCTTATGTTTTGTTCTGTAAATCAAAGGTTTTTATTGTATATATTTTAAAGTTGGATGCCTGTAAAATACCGAAGAGCGTATCCGATTCCGAAACTGACGGCTGCGATTCCGAGGCTGATTACGGCCATTTCCGTAAACCGGTTTCGGAAACTTTCGGAACGCACTATGGAATAATAGTAATTGAAAACGGCAATAATGACGAGGGCGCAGCATAAACATACCCCCAAAGCCCAATAGACATTTTGCATCAAAATAAAGGGAAGGATAAGAGCGACTACTGTAAGGATGTAAGCTATACCGGTGTAAACGGAGGCTTTGAGGGCATTTTTACCGTCTTTTTCGGCCCGGGTGGAGAGGTATTCAGAGGCGGCCATGGAGAGGGCGGCAGCTATGCCGGTGATGCCTCCGGTGAGAGCGACCAGTTTCGGGTGCTGGAGGGCGAACGTATAGCCGGCCAGGGCTCCGGTAAATTCGACCAGGGCGTCGTTTAATCCCAGAACGACAGCGCTCATATAATTTAAGCCTTCTTCATCGATGAGGGAAATGAGCCGGTATTCGTGTGCCTCTTCTTCCTGTGTCATTTTTTGAAAATCGGGCAGATCCCAGGTTTTATAGATTTCCTGGGCGAGGGTTTCTCCCTTTTCCATCAGTTTGATTCCGAAAGTGAGACCGAATAAACGGGCGATCCAGATGTAGCGAAAAACTTTCCATCGGTTCGGCCCGGGCCGTTGACCGGTATATTTGGTAAGAATTTCGTAATGGCCCCATTCTTCTTCCGCCAGTTGGTTTAATACCTGGCGGTTGTGGTCGTTTTTTTGCAGGCGGGCCAGTCCTTTGTATATGTGATGCTCGGTGATTTCATTGACCTGAAAAGCCCGTAATTGTTCCATTTCTTTCGGTGACATAGGATATAGGGTTAAAAGGGAAGGGTGTGTGCGGTATTCCCTGTAAATCTATACGTAAAATCAAGTAAAACGATCGGGGTATAACGTAATTTTTACCTGGGTTCAGCCGGTTCTGGAAATTTCAGGGTTTAGTGAAAAGCCACCTCCGGTCTTTCCGGCTTCCGCTAAAACGGTACGGTCGGGGCTGCGGCTTGAGAGTTAAAAAAGGAAAGAGACGGTAGGCGGAGTCTCTTTCCTTTATATATTATAAAATAAAATGATCGCTGATCGAGCGGTGTTCTACCACATTTTGTATGGTTTCGGCGAACATACCGGCTACGGAAATGATTTTAATTTTGGAAGATTCCTGTTTTAAAGGAATAGAATCGGTGAAGATCACCTCTTCCAGGGCGGAATTCTCTATTTTTTCATAAGCCTGGCCGGATAATACGGCATGGGTGGCGACAGCTCTGACGGATTTCGCTCCCATACTTTTCAGCATATCGGCTGCTTTACAGATGGTTCCGGCGGTATCGATCATATCATCGACGATAACGACATTTTTTCCTTTTACGTTTCCGATGGCTTTCATCTCGGCTACTTCATTGGGTCTTTCCCGGGTTTTGTGACAGATAACCAGACCTGAATTAAAGAATTTGGCCCAGGAGTTGGCCCGTTTCGACCCTCCGATATCGGGAGATGCGATAGCCAGGTCTTCCAGATGCAGGGATTTAATGTAGGGAGCGAGTACGGTAGAACCGTAGAGATGATCTACCGGAATATCGAAAAAGCCCTGAATCTGATCGGCATGTAAATCCATAGTCATGATACGGTCTACCCCGGCTGCACAGAGCATGTTGGCGACCAATTTAGCCCCTATGGCTACCCGGGGCCGATCCTTACGGTCCTGACGGGCGAAGCCGAAATACGGAATCACCGCGATGACTTTGTAGGCAGAAGCTCGTTTTGCCGCATCGATCAGCATCAACAGCTCCATGAGGTTATCACTGGGCGGGAATGTGGATTGCACGATAAATACGTGATCTCCTCTTACGGTTTCTTCGTAAGCCGTTGCGAATTCTCCGTCGCTGAAATGTAGTAAAGAGGTTTTACCTAGCTCTAAACCAAGTGATTCTGCAATGTTCGTTGCGATGTACTTGCTTTTTTCTCCGGTAAAAATTTTGACTTCGGAAAGATCTGACATAAAATTTTTTATTCGTTGATTACACCGCAGCAAAAGTAAATAATTAATCCGAAAACGGGAAAAGAATCAGGAATTTAGTTTTCCGGAGAATGGAGGAAAACGGCTTAGGAAGGGAAGGAAGGACAGGATAAATTAAAAACCTTGAAATGAAAATCGGAGGATTTTATTATCTTTACCGGATAATCCTTTAACCTTATATAAAATATGCAGAAAATTAAAGAATACATTGAGAAAAACAAAGAGCGTTTTTTGGAGGAATTGTTCGAATTGATCCGTATTCCGTCTATTTCTTCGATAGCGGAGCATAAACCGGATATGTACAGATGTGCCGAAAAATGGAAGGAACTCCTCCTGAAGGCAGGAGCCGATAAAGCCGAAGTTTTCGAAACGGAAGGAAATCCCGTGACTTACGGGGAAAAGATGCTCGACCCGGCCTTACCGACCGTACTGGTTTACGGACATATGGACGTCATGCCGGTAGACCCGCTGGAATTATGGAATACCGACCCTTTCGAACCGGTGGTTAAAGACGGAAAAATCTGGGCCAGGGGAGCGGATGACGATAAGGGACAGAGTTTTATGCATGCCAAGGCTTTCGAGTATATGGTGCAAACCGGAACCCTGCCTTGTAATGTAAAATTCATGATAGAAGGAGAAGAAGAGATCGGTTCTCCCCATTTGCCGGAGTTTTGCCGTAAACATAAAGATATGCTGAAAGCGGATGTGATTTTAGTTTCCGATACTGGCATGATTGCTCCGGATGTTCCCTCTATTACGACCGGCCTCCGGGGATTGGCTTACTGGCAGGTGGAAATGACGGGGCCTTGCCGGGATCTGCATTCCGGCCTGTTTGGCGGAGCGGTAGCGAATCCCATCAATGTGCTGGCCAAAATGATTGCCGCTATGGTAGATGCCGACGGACATATTACCGTGCCGGGATTTTATGACGAGGTGCTGGAGGTAAGCGAAGCGGAAAGAGCCAAGATGGCTGAAGCTCCTTTTAACCGGGAAGAATATATGAAGGCGATCGGCGTGAAAGACCTGTTCGGGGAAAAGGGATATTCTACCAATGAAAGAACCGGTATCCGGCCTTCTTTTGATGTATGCGGAATTTGGGGAGGATACACTGGCGAAGGTTCTAAAACTGTATTGCCTTCCAAGGCATTCGCTAAAATAAGCTGTCGTTTGGTACCGAACCAGAATCATGAGAAGATAGCGGTATTGTTTAAGGAGTATTTCGAATCGATAGCACCGGATTATGTGAAGGTAGAAGTGACTTCTTTGCATGGAGGTCCGGCTTATGTGTGTCCGATCGATTTACCCGCTTATCAGGCAGCGGAAAAGGCCTATGCAGAAGTTTACGGAAAAAATTCCGTGCCTACCCGTTCGGGAGGAAGTATTCCGGTGATTGCGGCCTTCGAACATATTTTAGGTATCAAATCCGTTTTGATGGGATTCGGATTGGAAGCGGATGCTATTCATTCGCCGAACGAGAATTTCCCCTTGGAGCAATTTTTCAACGGGATAACGGCCATTCCCCTTTTCTATAAATATTTCGCCGGGGGAAATAAATAAAACGATCCGGGTCGAAGAACCTAAGGAGGGAGCCTGTTACCTGTTCAGGCTCCTTCCTGTTTTTTACGCTTCCTTCCGGTTCCCCGGCCGGCCTTTTCAGACGGAGGTATTTCCGGGCTGCGGTTTTCTCCCGGCGGAGCGTTCAGGAATGATGGGTACACTGGTGGTCGCTACCCTGAGCGCGGCAGCTTTCTCCGGAATCCAGTATGAATCCGTGGAGGTACCCCTGGATTACTTTCTCTACTTCTCCCTTGCAGCCCCGAATCACTTTCAGTCCGTGTTTCTCCAGCACATTTTTGGCTCCGTCGCCCATATGGCCGGCCAGCATGATTTGTACGCCCTTTTCCTCCAAAACGGAAGCGATATTGGATTTGCAGCCGCAGCCTTCGGGGGAAGGCAGAGTTTCCCGTTCCACTACGTTTTGATGTTCGTCTACGGTAAAAATTGTATAATACGCGCAATGGCCGAAATGATCGTCCACCTGATGTTCGCGGGTAGGAATGGCAATCTTTGTTTTCATTTTTCGGTTCAGTTCTACGTTATTCATTATGATCTAGTAAGGGTTTAAAACCATGTCCCAGGATTTCTTTCGAGTCGATGACATTGATAAAAGCATCCGGATCGATTTCCTGTATCCGGTGCCTCAGAATCATCATTTCCCGGCGGGTGAGGACGGTGTACACCACATCCCGGTTTTCTCCCTTGTACAATCCGATACCCGGCAAAAGGGTGGCGCCCCGGTTGATATCGTTGAGAATGACATTTTTTACGGCCTCTACCTTTCCGGTAACGATCATCAGGGTTTTGTAAACCGATCCGCCTTCAAGCACGACATCGATCACTTTTCCTTCTATGAAGACCACAATCCAGGAGTACATCGGCAGCGTCCATTCTCCGAATGCCATCACCGTGGTCAACGTAATCGTACAATCGACCAGGATGACGAGCTGACCGAGGGAGATGTGCGTATACTTGTTCAGTATCATAGCGATGATATCCGAACCTCCCGAAGTCGCCCGGGATTTAAAAATCATCCCGATCCCGATTCCGTAGACGATTCCGCCGAAAATGGCCGACAACAATTGCTGGTTTTCTCCCAGCAGAGCCCGGTACCCGTAAGTGGCATGAATCACTCCCATAAAAAACGGGATAGCAAAAGTACAAATTACGGTTTTAATTCCGAATTTAGGACCGAGAAAATAAATGCCGATCAGTAAAAGAGGGACATCCATACATAAGGCGGTGAGTTCCGTGCGCCAACCCAGCAGGTGATGAAGAACGATGGCCAGGCCGTAAGTCCCGCCCGGAGCAAACCGGTTGGGTTCCGCAAAAAGTACGGCTCCCAAGGCAAAAATGAAACACCCGCCTAATAACCAACTGTACGTGATGAAAAAATCTTTTGAAAATAATTTTTCTTTTGTGACGAAGCCCATGTTGTTCTATGATTTTAGTTCTGTTTTACGCGGGCAAATTTAGGGATAGTTTTCGGCATTTATTTCCGGTTTCTCCGGAGGGATATAAACCTTACTAATTTGATAATCAATATTTTTAATAAAAAATGGATTGCATAATCATACAAGGTCCTGAATATTTATACAAAAACGGGAAAGAAGGGTGAAAACGATTGAGAAAAAATGGAGAGCCAGAAACGGGAGGTAGCGGTATCCGGTATTTTCGGTGGGGATGTAAGATAGCGGTTTTAGGAATTACCGGCTTTTACTTCATTCGTCAAGGGCCGGTGTTCTATGAAATCCTGTACGTTTTGCAGGGTGGTGGCGGCAATGTTGTGCAAGGCTTCCTGTGTAAAAAATCCCTGGTGAGAGGTGACGATTACGTTATTGAAAGAGAGCAGGCGGGCGAGGGTATCGTCATCGATGATTTTATCGGATTTATCTTCGTAAAAATAGGGTCCTTCCTCTTCATAGACGTCCAGACCGGCCGAGCCGATTTTTTTAGATTTGAGGCCTTCGATCAGGTCATCGGTATGAATCAGCAGTCCCCGGCCGGTATTGATCAGCATTACCTGTTCCTTCATTTTGGCAATGGAGTTTTTATTGATCATATACCGAGTTTGTTCCGTTAGGGGGCAATGCAGGGAAATGATATCGGAATGCCCGTAGAGCTCGTCCAGGGAAGTATAGGTAAATCCTTCTTCCCGTGCTGCCCGGGCATCGGGATAGATGTCATAAGCCAGGACTTCTATGCCGAAACTTTTCAGTATGCGAATCAGAATGCGGGCGATTTTTCCGGTTCCGATAATTCCGGCGGTTTTACCGTGCATATCGAAACCCATCAATCCGTGCAGGGAAAAATTTCCATCCCGGGTACGCCAGTACGCCCGGTGTATTTTCCGGTTCAGGGAGAGCATGAGGGCCAGGGCATATTCGGCTACGGCGTAAGGAGAATAGGCCGGTACCCGGACAACCGGCAGGCGACCTTGCGCAGCCTGGAGATCAACGTGGTTGAATCCGGCGGAACGCAAGGCTAAAAGTTTCACTCCGTTATCGACCAGGGCATCGATAATTTTTGCGTCAGCTTTATCGTTGACGAAAATGCAAACCACGTCCGCCCCCTGAGTCAGTATGCTGTTGTTTGAATCGAGATGTCCCTTGTGATAGCGAATATCGAACCCGAATCTTTTATTGTTCCGGTCGAAAGCATCTTTATCGTAAGGCTTAGTGTCGAAAAATGCGATTTTTACAGCCATAGTGTAAGGTTATGGTATAACATAAACGTAGGAGAAGAGGCCGGGGATACCTCAAAAGAGTTAAAAAATGAGGTATATTCCGCAAAATGCGTTTATCGGTCCCGGTAAGACCGGAGAATAAGATCCAGAGCCGAAGCGGGGACGAAAGGAGAAATGTCGGTGCGGTTTCTGATTTTTTCCCGGATTTCCGTGGAAGAGACGGAGAAAAGGGGTGCTTCTATAAAAGTAACGTTCGGATAGTGTATGCCTGTAAGGTCGATACCGGGCCGGGGGTAGACGAATATTTTATACCGTGCGGCTATGGACGGGTAATCTTTCCACCGATGAAAATCTTTGAGGTTATCTGCACCGATAATCAGTGAAAAATTCCGGTCCGGAAATGTGGCGGAAAGTTTTTGTAAAGTATCGACGGTATAGGAAGGGCGGGGCAGGGTGAATTCGATGTCCGAAGCCTTCATGCGGGGATCGCCGGAGATAGCGGTTTCTACAATACGGAAACGCTCTTTTTCCGGCAAAAGAGAGGCATCTTTTTTAAAAGGGTTCCGGGGGCTGACGATAAACCAAATACGATCGCACAGTCCGTGATTGAGAAGATAAGAGGCGATTTGGAGATGCCCGCAATGAATGGGATTGAATGAACCGAAAAAAAGTCCTGTCATAATGCGATAGTTTAAGCCGGGGAGACCGATGCTTGATCTGGTCGGCCGGAGAATTTCAAATATATAATTTTATTATTACTTTTGCGCCCGCTTAAATAAAAAAAACGGAGGCCGGCTTTTGTAATCATTGGTGTCCTTCTTCCGGGAAAGCTGTTTTGGAACGAGTAACGGTTTAATTTAGTAAAACAAATATATGTTGGATTTTATTACTCTCATTGATTATGTCGGAACTTTTGCGTTTGCCATCAGTGGTATCCGGCTGGCATCGGCTAAAAAATTCGACTGGTTCGGGGCTTATGTGGTAGGCCTGGCTACGGCTATAGGAGGAGGAACCATACGGGATATTTTGCTGGATGTCACGCCTTTCTGGATGTTGCAACCGGCGTATCTGGTCGTTACGGCTTTTGCTTTATTGTTTGTGATTATTTTCGGAAGATATGTCATCCGTTTGAACAATACGTTTTTTATTTTCGACGCCATCGGCCTGGGACTGTTTACGGTAGTAGGTATTGAAAAGAGTCTGAGCGCCGGCTTCCCGATTTGGATCGCTATCCTGATGGGAATGACGACCGGAGCAGCGGGAGGAGTAATCCGGGACGTATTTATCAATGAGGAGCCGCTGATTTTCCGCAAAGATATCTATGCCCTTGCCTGTGTTTTCGGAGGCCTGGTTTTTTATTGCTGTTCTCTGCTGAACGTTCCGCCTATGCCGACTCAGTCGGTTTCGGCCCTCGGTGTGATCGTCGCCCGCTTGCTGGCGGTGAAATACCACATCAGTCTGCCGGTATTGAAAGGTTCCTGACGCCGCTCAGCAACCCAGGAACCGGCGTATTTTGTGTTCGGCTTCCGACTCTGCCTTTTCCAGTTTATCGTTTACAATGATGGTGTCGAATTGTCCTGCGAATGACATTTCATATTCCGCTTTCCCAATGCGTTCGTAGATTTTTTCCGGAGCGTCTGTAGCCCGGCCGATCAGGCGTTGCTTCAATATTTCGATAGAGGGGGCCTGTATAAAAATAGAGAGGGCCTGTGTTCCGAATTTTCGTTTCAAGTTTACGCCTCCTTTTACGTCTACGTCGAACAACACGGTATGTCCTTTTGCCCAGATCCGTTCCACTTCTTGTTGCAATGTACCGTAAAAGCAGCCGGGATATACTTCTTCCCATTCGAGGAATTCGTTGGATGCGATTCTTTTTTTAAAGTCTTCCTGGGTGAAAAAGTAATATTCTTTGCCGTGCCGTTCGTTGCCCCGGGGTGGACGGGAAGTGGCGGACACGGAAAATTCCAGTCCGAGATTCCGCTCCAGCAGATAGTTTACGATCGTACTTTTCCCTGCTCCGCTGGGAGCTGAGAATATAATAACTTTACCTGTTTTTGTTTGCATACTCTGTCTCGGTTTAGGAAAGAAACGGTAAAATGGTGTCCGGTAAATTCCGGTTTCGTTCTTAAAGTATATTCAGACTTTGTTCTTTGATTTTTTCCAGTTCATCTTTCATGCGGACCACGAGTTTTTGAATATCGTGATCATTTGCTTTCGATCCCATGGTATTGATTTCCCTTCCGATTTCCTGTGCAATAAAACCCAGTTTCCGGCCCGGGGCTTCTTCTTTTTCTGCTGTTTCAGCAAAGTAGCGGCAATGGTTGGCCAGGCGTACTTTTTCTTCGGTGATGTCCAGTTTTTCCAGATAATAGATAATTTCCTGTTCCATCCGGTTTTGATCCACATTTCGGATTTCATTCCATTCTTTCATTTTATCCAGCAAACGCTGTCGTACACCTTCGATGCGCTTGCTTTCGTACTGCGGAACTTCGCCGGCAAATTCTCCGATGAGGTGTATGCGGTGAAGAATGTCTTCTATGAGTACTTTTCCCTCCTGTATCCGGAATTTATCGATTTCTGCGAGTGCTTTTTCAATGCCGGATTTGAGCCGGTCCCATTCTTCTTCCTTCAACTCCTCGGTTTGTTGCTTCAGGGTATCCGGAAAACGCATGATGGTCTGGAGCAATTCGTTGTCGTTGGTTGTAATCCCCAGACTGCCGGCCACATCGACCATTTGCCGGAAATATTGTTCCACGACCGGACGGTTGACGGCTACTGTTTTTTCGGTTTCCGAGTTATCGAAATAAATGCTCATGTCCACTTTCCCTCTTTCGAGCCAGGTTTTTACCAGGTTCCGGATTTCCATTTCCTTTTCCCGGTAAAGATTCGGTATTCTTAAATTGATATCAAGTTGTTTGGAGTTGAGGCTTTTTATTTCGATGATGATTTTTTTATCCCCGCTTTCCACTGTCGCTTTCCCGAATCCGGTCATAGATTTTATCATGGTCCTGTGTTTTAATTTGCGTGTGCAAAAATAACGATTTGTTCGTAAATAACATGTTTCCGTTTTTATTTTAGCCTGTGTTGTTCTAAACAGGGAGAACGGAGCGGTATTTTACGCCGGGCTTAGAATCAGGGCGCTGATCAAACCCGGAAGATTTCCGGTCATATGGATAAGAATGGCATAGGTGGTGTTTTTATACTTCTCCTGAAAATACCCTGCAATTATCCCCAGGCAAGTTGTAAAAACGACGATGCGGATCAGAAACGGCCCGCTGGCGCCGGTGTTGATCAAAATAAGATGGGAAAGCCCGAAAAAAAGAGCAGCGATCAGAACAGGGGCCGACAGCCGGAGACCGAAAAGGGAAATCGCTTTAGAGGATAGGGAAGAAAGCATATTTTGCAGAAATCCCCGGTATAAAAATTCCTCGGCAATACTGGCATACAGAAATACGAAAATAAAAATTTGCCAGGGATTCATGGTATTGAAGACAAAGTGTTTTTCCGTCAGGGAAACGGAGCCGAGCAAAAGAGAAATGAAAGTGACGACAAAATTCGACAGGAAGGTGACCCCCAGGGTAATCAGAAAAGCTTTGGCCAAAACTTTTAATTTTATTTTTCCCAGACGAAAAGGAACCTGGTCCCGGAAGATATAAATGAATAGGCCGGAAAGCAAAAACATGGTGGTGTGACCACCGAAAGTAGAAGGTAAAAAGCCTGTACCTGTATAAAACAGGTTGGTGCACAGGGCCAGACTGAATATGGCCAGGGTACCGAGTAAACCGAGTGTCGTTTTCATGAGAAATTGTGATTGAGTTTGTATCTGCGAACCTGCTTTCCTCTCTACCTTCGGTTCGCCGAAAAAAAGAGGTATGTTCCTACGGATGTTAACCGGAGTAAAAATATAAAAAATTGTTTATTTCCCGTTTAAGCGAGGTTTAAATATACCGTTTAACTGGAAAAATGATTATCGTAAAAAAGAGTCAAGGAGGGGTGGGGTAGTGAAAACTCCTTTGCGTTTTGTAGGGGTTATTTCTGTAAAATAAAAAATCACTATCTTTACACCCTAAAATGATGTATTACGAACGACTTGAGAAAAGGGCGTTCATTCAAATGAAGACGATATATGGAGAATATCCGGAATTTCTGTATTATAGCTCATATCGACCACGGAAAGAGTACGTTGGCAGATCGTTTGCTGGAATACACGGGAACGGTAACGGGAAAAGATTTGCAGGCGCAGGTATTGGACGACATGGATTTGGAAAGGGAACGCGGGATTACGATTAAGAGTCATGCGATTCAGATGGATTACCAGTATAAGGGCCGGAAGTATGTGTTGAATCTGATCGATACCCCGGGCCATGTCGATTTTTCCTATGAGGTATCCCGTTCGATCGCTGCCTGTGAAGGGGCGTTGTTGATTGTGGACGCTACCCAGGGGATACAAGCCCAAACCATTTCCAATCTTTACCTGGCCGTGGAAAACAATCTGGAAATCATTCCCGTTTTGAATAAGATGGATATGCCTAACGCCATGCCGGAAGAAGTGAAAGATCAGGTGGTAGAACTGATCGGGTGTAAGCGGGAAGAAATTATAGAGGCCAGCGGAAAAACCGGTTTGGGAGTAGAACATATCCTGGAAGCAATTGTAGAGCGGATCCCGCATCCCGAAGGATCTCCGGCCCGCCCTTTACAGGCTTTGATATTCGATTCGGAATTCAATTCTTTCCGGGGTATTATTACCTATTGCCGGATTGTGAACGGAAGTCTGAAAACGGGGGATAAAGTGAAGTTTGTAAATACCGGTAAAGAATATACAGCGGATGAAATCGGCGTATTGCGTCTGAAGCCCGAACCCCGGGAGGAATTGCAAACGGGAGATGTGGGATATATTATTTCCGGGATTAAGACTTCCTCGGAAGTGAAGGTCGGGGATACGATTACTCACGTAGACGAGCCTTGCGATGTGGCCATAGACGGTTTTGAGGAAGTAAAGCCGATGGTTTTTGCGGGAATTTATCCCATAGATGCCGAAGATTACGAAGATTTACGGGCCTCTATCGAGAAATTGCAGTTGAACGACGCTTCCCTGACTTTCGAGCCCGAATCGTCCGCAGCCTTAGGTTTCGGCTTCCGCTGCGGTTTTCTGGGAATGCTGCATATGGAGATTATACAGGAGCGCCTGGACCGGGAATTCAACATGAACGTAATTACGACCGTTCCGAATGTGATGTATATCGCCCATACCACCAAGGGAGAAACCTACGAGATGCATAATCCGTCGGATATGCCTGTCTCTACCGCCCTCGATTATATCGAAGAACCTTTTATCCGGGCCCAGATCATTACTCCCACGGAATACATCGGACCGATTATGACGCTTTGCCTCGGAAAACGGGGTATTTTGCTCAATCAACAATACCATACCGGTAACCGCATCGAGATTACCTATGAAATGCCCCTGGGAGAAATTGTATTCGATTTTTACGATAAATTGAAAAGCATTACCAAAGGGTATGCCTCTTTCGATTATTATCAAATCGGCTACCGGCGGGCGAATTTAATTAAGCTGGATATTTTGCTCAACGGAGAATCGGTCGATGCGCTTTCCGCCCTGATCCATTTCGACCATGCGTATGATTTCGGGCGCCGGATTTGCGAGAAACTGAAGGAATTGATTCCCCGTCAGCAATTCGATATTGCCGTTCAGGCGGCCATCGGGGCGAAAATCATTGCCCGGGAAACCATAAAAGCCGTGCGAAAAGACGTAACGGCCAAGTGCTATGGAGGAGATATCTCCCGTAAACGTAAATTGCTTGAAAAGCAAAAGAAAGGAAAAAAGCGGATGAAGCAGATCGGAAATGTCGAAGTGCCCCAAAAAGCCTTTCTGGCTGTATTGAAGCTCGATTAGAAAATTGTTCCGGTTTTAATTTGAATAGCGAATGGTATGAAACCCTTGATAGGCATCAGTACGAATTTCCTGACGGTGGAACAGGGGAAATTTCTCGGGATGGAACGAATCTTTGTGAATAAAGATTATGTAGAAGCCGTTGAAAAAGCGGGGGGTATTCCGTTGCTGATTCCGCCCGTAACGAATACGGAAAGTGTGGCGAAGTATGCCAGCCTTTGCGACGGTTTTCTTTTTTCGGGAGGAGGTGACATCAATCCCTTGTTGTACCGGGCGAATCCTTGTCGGGGACTGGAGGCCGTGCATTCCGCTTTGGACCGTGCTCAATGGCAGCTTTTGGAAGAAGTATTGAAAACGGAAAAACCCGTACTCGCGATTTGCCGGGGCGCCCAATTGTTGAATGTGGTGTTGGGAGGTACCTTGTATCAGGACCTGAGCGAAGTGCCGTTTCCGGTACTGCTTCATAGCCAGATCGCTCCCCGGGGAGATCAGTTTCATGAAATCGTTCTGGCGGAAGATTCGATTCCGGGAAAATTGTTCGGAAAGCAGTTGCGGGTAAACAGTTTTCACCATCAAGCGATACAGGAAACGGGAAAAGGCCTGCGGGTGGTGGCTACTGCGCCCGACGGTATTATCGAAGCCGTACAAGGGGACGAAAAGCCTTTTGTGTTGGGCGTTCAATGGCATCCGGAAATGTTATTGACCATTTCCGAAGAAATGTTACCTTTGTTTACCAGCTTCGTTTATGCATGTAAATGATATTCTTTATTTTTAAAATAATGGGCTTATGAAACGATTCTTTCTTTTTATACGGAAATTATGGGTAGTAACGGTAATGTGCCTGTGCGTTACCGGTTTATCCGCACAGAATGTAGGTAAGTATCTGAAAGATTGTGAGATATATAATGAAGGTCATAAGTATGGAATCCTTTTTCGGGGCCAGCCGATGATTTCTCCTACGTATGACGAAATTGTGCCTTTAACCGATTATGTGTTCCGGGTAAAAGAACGCAATACATACGGATTGTTGAGTGTGGGATTTACAAATGAAAGAGATTACAGAGGGAAGCCTTCGCATGTGATTGCGGAGGAAAAGATAAAGGGAAGTAAGTATTACATCTTTTTCTTTTTATCCGAACCCTGTATTTACGACCGGATCGAATTGATCGGGGACGGTTATATGATGGTTTACAAGGGAGAGAAGAGGGGAGTGGTGAATAAATACGGAAGCCGTGTTATTCCCTCTAAGTATGATGAAATTACGCGAAAGGAAAATGTTTTCTACGTTCGTTCGGGAGACCGGCAGGGGGTATACAGCCGGTACGGGGATGTGATTGTTCCCTGCCGCTATACGGAAATCGATTGGAACGGAAATGCTTACTGTGTACGCGATGGAAATAAATACGGCGTTATCAGTAAATACGGAGACCGGATTGTTCCTACAAAATATGATAAAATTACACGAAAGGAAAATGTTTTTTACGTCACTCTGGGAGATTTGCAAGGGGTATATAACCGTTACGGAGAGGTCATTGTGCCCAGCCGTTGTTCGAAAATATCCTGGGACGGAAATGTATATTGGGTGCAGCAGGGTGATCGTTCCGGAATCATCAATAAATACGGAGAGGTAATCGTACCTGTTCAGTACGACAAAGTAACGAAAATCAAGGACACTTACTGCGTAGAAAAGGGAAATTTGTACGGAGTGTATAACCGGTACGGAAACAGATTGCTTTCCTGTACGTACGATTCGATCGATTTTCTCCGGGATGGGAAATTTCTTGCGGTAAAAGGAGGTAAAAAGCAATTGTATAGCCGGTACGGAACATTGATATCGGATTATTCCGACAAGGCGGTTTACTATTCCACTTCGGACAAGAATTCGAAGGTGAAATAAATCAGGGGGCCCGCTTTTGCGAAGCCCCCTTTCTGGGTCTCGTCCCGGATGTTTCGGAGTTCAGATGAGTTTTTCCAGTTTATCCGTACTTTCGAGAATTTTTTCATCAGGCAGGTTGTAATTGATCAGGTTGCCTGCGTTGTATTGGTCGTAGGCTGCCATATCGATCAGTCCGTGGCCCGACAGATTGAATAAAATCGTTTTTTGTTTTCCTTCCTTTTTCGCCTGTTCCGCTTCCCGGATAGCGGACGCAATGGCGTGACAGGATTCCGGAGCGGGAAGTATGCCTTCGGTCTGGGCAAAAAGAGTGCCGGCTTCGAAAGATTCCAATTGCGGAATATCGACTGCCTCTAAATAACCGTCCTGTTTTAACTGGCTCACAATGGTGCCTGCACCGTGGTACCGAAGTCCCCCCGCGTGGATATTGGCGGGAGCGAAATCATGGCCTAATGTGAACATCGGGAGCAAAGGGGTATATCCGGCTTCGTCTCCGAAATCGTACTGAAATATCCCCCGGGTGAGTTTCGGACAGGAGGAGGGTTCTGCCGCAATAAAGCGGGTTTTCCGTCCTTCGAGGATACAATGGCGCATAAACGGAAAAGAGATACCGGAAAAATTCGAACCTCCGCCGAAGCAACCGATGACGATGTCGGGATATTCGCCGGCCATTTCCATCTGTTTTTCCGCTTCGAGGCCGATGACCGTCTGATGAAGGGCTACGTGATTGAGTACGCTGCCCAGCGTGTATTTACAATTGGGAGTTTGTAAGGCCAGTTCGATCGCTTCGGAAATGGCCGTCCCCAGGCTTCCCTGATGGTGAGGATGATCGGTGAGAATATGACGGCCGGCTTTAGTTGACATACTGGGAGATGCGATGACCTGCGCTCCGAAAGTTTGCATGATGGAACGGCGGTAGGGTTTCTGTTCATAACTGATTTTCACCATGTAGACGGCTAATTCAAGCCCGAAAGCTTTGGCCGCATAAGAAAGGGCTGCTCCCCATTGCCCGGCTCCCGTTTCGGTGGTGATGTTGGTAATGCCCTGTTTTTTACAGTAGTAAGCCTGAGCGAGGGCCGAATTGAGTTTGTGGGAACCGACCGGACTGACGCTTTCGTTTTTGAAGTAAATATGGGCCGGCGTGTCCAGGGCTTTTTCCAGACCGTAGGCCCTTACCAGAGGCGTACAACGGTATTTTTTATATTCCTCCCGGACGGCTTCGGGAATCTCGATAAAGGTATCGGTTTGATTCATTTCCTGTCTGGCGACTTCTTCGGCGAAGATCGGAAACAGGTCTTCGGCTTTCAGCGGTTGTTTGGTTCCCGGATGTAAAATGGGCAGAGGTTTGTTTTTCAGGTCTGCCACAATGTTATACCAGCTGGTCGGAATTTCGCTTTCCGGCAAAATAAATCTTTTGTTCTTTGTGTTCATGGTGTTTTGTTTAATTTGTTTATAAAGCTTGTGTTTGATAACCAGGGAAAAATAAAAAACCGCAGGCGGATTACCTGCGGTTTTAACTATCTTAGTATACCTATATAGCTACGCCCATCCACCTGTTTTTAACTGTGAATTGCGCCACCAACCTGTATTTATGATTTGCTTCATGCTTTTTTTCTCATTTAACGGGACAAAAAAAGTGAAAAAGATCGGAAAAAACAAAGGAAATAAAAAAAATAACATTTTTTTCCGGGAATTATTTCTTTTTGAACCTGAGAACGCTGAATACAGCGGATATAATAGCAATAGCCGAACCGAGCATCAGGGAAGTTTTCATGCTATGTCCGGGGAAAAAGGCGAACATGAGCGCGGCGATTGCGGCGCCGATGGTTTGACCGAGCAGGCGGGCCATGCCCAGCATGCCGCTGGCTCCTCCGCTGCGATTGGTAGGAGCGGAAGAGATAATGGTGCTGTTGTTCGGGGTGATAAAGGTCCCGAATCCGATTCCTCCCAGCACCATCCTCCAAATGATATCAAAATAGCCGGGATGTTCGGGCAAAGTAGCCAGGAAAAATAGGGATAGGCCGAAAATAACCAGGCCGATTCCGGCCAGCAGACCGCCGTTGATCCGGTCCATGAGTTTTCCGGCCAGCGGAGCCGATATCATGGTGGCTAACGGCCAGGGGGTCAGTAAGAGTCCCGTAGCTACTTCGCTCAGGTGGAGCACCCTTTGAAAATAAAAGGGAATGGATACCAGCGCCAGCATTTGGGCGATAAAAGAAACGATGGAAGTTACGATAGAAAGGCTGAATAGGTGATTTTTCATCAGATCCACCGGTAGCAGTGGAAAAGGACGGCGAAGCTGTCGCCGGATAAAAAACCATCCTCCGGTTAGCATGACAAAAATACCCGGGACCAGAATATACCAATGGATGTCGTGAGCGAAGCCGTCGATAATGGAAATCAGTAAACCGAAAGTCAGGGCGTTGAGTAGGGCGCTGGTGATGTCGAACTTCTGATTTTTTATCTTCACCGGATTCCGGGGTAGGAATTTGGCACTGAGCCCGAAAGCGAGGAGGCCGATCGGGACGTTGACAGCGAACAGCCAGGGCCAGTTGGCGATGGACAGAATGCCTGCGGCAACCGTAGGGCCCGCTGCTGCCGCTACGGCGATAATCAGGGCATTGATTCCCATCCCCCTCGGGAGCAAACGAGACGGATAGATGATACGCAGCAGAGCCGTGTTGACACTGGTGATGGCTGCGGCACTGAATCCCTGGAGCCCGCGGGCTATGACCAAAGTAACAAAGGAATCGGAAAGTGCACAAATCAGAGAGGTAATGCTGAACATCATGAGTCCTCCCACATATACTTTTTTATACCCCCACAGATCTCCGAGGGAGGAAAAAGCCAACAGAGATAAGGTCACCGCTAACTGAAAGGCATTAACGACCCAGATGGAACTGGAGGGATTGACATGCAGATCGCTGGCAATCGTCGGCAGGGCTACGTTGGCTATGGCCCCGTCCAGCACAGCCACACTTATTCCCAGAGCGATCGCGGTAGCCGCCCAGTTTCGTTTCGGTTGAGGTAAACCTTCCAAAGTCGTGTCTGCCATATTTTTCGGTTTTATCGCAGGTATACGTAAAATGCAGCCTTTCTGTTTACATCCGGTCCCGGAATTTATTTCACGTTTCTTTTTAATCTTTTAGGGACCTTTTTCGTAAAAAAAGAAAGTGAGAGACTGAAATAAAAAGTGATAACTATAATCCGAATGAATGATGGAAAAGGGAAAGATTGACCGGACTACGGTGAAAGAAGTGGATTTAAAACGGTATATGGGGAATTGGTATGAGATTGCCCGTTTTAACCATTGGTTTGAGAGGGGATTGGAAGCGGTTACCGCGGTTTATATCCTGAAAGAAAACGGAAGAATTGCGGTGCGGAATTGCGGGCATAAAGGGGGGGTAAGCGGAAAATTGAAATGCACCTACGGAAAGGCTAAACTCCCGGACCCTGCTCAGCCCGGTAAATTGAAGGTGACCTTTTTCCTCTTTTTTTACAGCGATTATTACATTCTGGAGTTGGACGAAAATTATCAATGGGCTTTGGTGGGAAGTTCCAGCGTCAACTATTTGTGGATACTCAGCCGTACTCCTCATATGCCTTCACAGACCTTGACCGGCATTTTGCAAAAGGCCCGGGCCAGAGGCTATGATACGAATAAGCTGATTTTTGTAACTCACGCCTGAGGAGAGTTGCCGGGAATAAAAGAGAACCGCGACCGGGAAACCGGAAGATTTTTTAGTCGAAAGATTTCCCGGGAAACGCACGGACTGTTTTGAGTGTTTTTCTCGTTGGGAATGTAGTCCAGGTTTTTCTCCTGTGGGGAGGTGTACCGGAAGTGTTTGACTTCGTACAGTAATACGCAGGAAGGGTTTCCTGATTTTGTTTTGCTACTTGGACTTATCGGTAGGAATGGAAAATAGCTCCCAAGATCTATAAAGGCTCCACCACCGTTTCGGTGTAAGTAACCGAATAATAAATTTTGCAGGTGGCTTTTTGTAGGAGCGGAAACAGTTTATTACGGAGGTAAGGGTATGCCGGAAGTCGGCGAAGATTCCCCGTTTCCCGGGCTTCCGGAGAAAGGTTCCGAAGGGCTTCGAGAATTTTTTGTTTGGAGGGAATACCGCTTTCTTCTACCAGGCGTTCCAGTTCCTGCCAGTTTTCCGGGGAAGTGTTTAATTCCAAACGATAATCGTTCAGGTTGTAGGAGCGTTGAAGATAAGCCGCCAGGTTTTGAGCCCTCTTCCGGGCCAGTTTTTCATTATACGTTTCGGAGCCGTCGGGGGAGGTGTAACCGGTAATGAGGATACGTTCCGGACGAGCGGAGGTATCCCGGCTGATTGCTCCGAGCAGATGTTCCAATACGGCCAGGGAATCCCGGTTTCCGGCATAATCCGTTTGCAGAAGAGCGAGGTTGGTGGCGTAGTAAAAGGAAACTTTTTGCCGCTGCATCCGGGTGACTTTTTTTTGCACGTATTTCACCAGGGCGGGACCGGGACCCAAAGGCAGATAAATCACTTCGCCGGCCAGGGCCCGGGTATCGCTAAACAAGCGGTGACGGGTATTTTCGAGTACGGTTTCGGATACCAGACGGGCTTGCGGCATCCAAAGCTGAAAGGGAATCCGTTGGCTGATTTTGATGTGCATGTTTTTAGCTTGAGCGGTGATGATCCGGCTGTTGCTTCCACCGGGAATACTCCCTGGGGAAGGTTTGTATTTTTTCCCTTGTACGATGACGGAAGGGAAAGACAACTCATGTCCGGGAGCTACCAGACGGGTGGTATAAATCAACCGTTCCCGGGGTGAGACAAAACCTGCGGGTATCGTCAGGGTGTATTCCAGGGGCAGGGTGTAAGGATCCGTATGTTGATCGACGAAAAGATTCAGTTTTTCCGGCGTTATTTGCAGTCCGGTTTGTCGGGCGGTTTGTCGGATACTCTGACAGGAAAAGGCTAGCAGACCGATTAAAATGTAAAAGATATTTTTCATTTCTTTTTGTTTGGGACGTTTTTACTTAGGAACGAAAAAAAAGAAGGAAAGTTATAACAGGGGACCGGAAATGTAAGCATTTAGGGGACGAAGAGAGAGGGTTGTACTGAAATGTTGTATCTTTGTAAAAGTTATTTAAAATAAAGAAGGATGGAAAAGTTAATCAGGAATGCCCGCATTGTCACCTTGAATTCGTCTATGGACGTGATTGAGAACGGTTATATCCGGATCAAAGAGGGAAAAATAGAGGAAGTGGGAGAGGAAAAAGACGGAAATCCCGGACAACGCCTGCCGGATACGGAAGTTATGGATGCGGAAAGAATGACCGTTATTCCCGGATTTGTAAATACGCATACGCATGTGCCCATGACATTGCTGCGGGGGTATGCCGACGATTTGCCTCTGCACGAGTGGCTGACCGAACACATTTTTCCGGCCGAGGCCCGTTTGATCACGCCGGAAAATGTCCGGATAGCTACCCGTCTCGCTTTCGTGGAGATGATAAAATCGGGAACGACTTGTTTTAACGATATGTATTTTTTTGAACATATTATAGCTCAGGAGGCTAAAAAGGCAGGGATCCGGGGGGTAATGGGAGAGTCGGTGATCGATTTCCCCACACCCGCTTTTCAAACGGCGGAGGAAGGTTTGAAACTGGCGGAAAAACTGATTGTCGAATGGGAAGGAGATGCGATTATTCATCCTTCGGTTTGTGCTCATGCGCCATACACCTGCTCCCGGGAAACTTTACAGAAAGCTAAGAAATTGGCAGACCGTTATCATACCCTCTTACAGATTCACGTTGCGGAAACCCGCAAAGAAGTGGAAGATGTGCGGAAACAGACCGGAAGGTCTCCCGCCGAATATTTGGATACTATCGGCTTATTGGACCGGAATGTAATAGCCGCTCATGGGGTATGGCTGAATGAACGGGAAATTGAACGGATGGCCGAAACGGGAACCGCCGTCGGGCATTGTCCCAAAAGTAATTTAAAACTGGCCAGCGGAATTGCAGATACGGACAAATACCGGAAAGCGGGCATCACAGTAGGTATCGGAACCGATGGAACGGCCAGTAATAATACGCTGGATATGGTGGAGGAAATGCGTTTTGCCGCCTTATTGCCCAAAGTAGTACATTATAACCCGGAAGCGGTAAATGCTCGGGCTGCCCTGAGAATGGCGACGATCGAGGGAGCCCGGGCATTGGGATTGGGAGAAATAATCGGTTCTCTGGAAAAAGGGAAGCGGGCCGACTTGATTTTGATCCACACGGAATCCAGCAATATGCAACCTGTGTACGATATTTATTCCGCTATCGTATATGCCATGAACAGTAAAAATATCCGGTTTTCCATGGTTGAAGGAGAATGGATTATGCGAGACCGGGTCGTGCTTCGGGTGAACCAGAAAGAAGCGATAGAAGGAGTAAAAGAAATAGCCGGAATTTCTCATCCGGAAACAACGGGACGTAAAAACAGATTATCTACTGAGTGAGTGAAAATTAGAGACCTCATCAACCTGGAAGAACGATTTTGATATTTAAAATTAGCATTAATTATTATTTGATAACAAACAAAAATTAATTTTGCATTTCAAATCTTTTAATATCAAAACGTATGAAGAAAGGGATACTTACTTTAATGGGATTATTTATGCTGTGTTTTTCTTTATGGGGTCAAACAGAAGAAGGGGAGAAACAGGATTCCAGTTGGGCGCTTTCCGGAGTTTCCTCTTTGAATCTGTCTCAGATCAGTTTAAGTAACTGGGCTGCGGGAGGAGAAAATGCCGTAGGGTTCGAGGTACAGTTTGCCTATAGTGCCAATTATAAAAGAAACCGGCATTTGTGGCAGAACCGTTTGGAAATGGCGTACGGACTGAACCAAACCGAAAGTACGGGAACGAAGAAAACCAACGATAAAATTTATTTTTCGTCCACTTACGGGTATGAAATGACAAAAAGTCTTTACCTCAGCGGTCAGTTGGGGTATAATTCCCAGTTTGCCAAAGGCTATGATTATACGACCGATCCTAAAACGTATATCTCCCGTTTCATGTCTCCGGGTTATCTGACGACGGGCGCCGGTTTAACCTGGAATCCGAAAGCGTATTTTACGGCGACCTTGTCGGTGATCTCCTGGAGAGGTACGTTTGTGTGTAGCAAAATACTTTCGGAACAGGGAGCTTTCGGTGTAACCCCCGGAAAACATTTATTTTCCGAGATGGGAGGCAATCTGAAGATGGAGGTCAAATACGAGTTTTTAAAGAATATGACGGTTTACTCCCGTTTGGATTTATTCTCCAATTACCTGGAAGAAGCGAAGAATGTGGATGTGCGTTGGGATATCCAGTTGAATATGCAGGTGAATAAATGGTTTTCTGCCAACATCACTACCAATATGATTTATGATAACGATACAAAAATTCTTCAAAAAGACGGGACCAAAGGACCTCGTCTGCAATTTAAAGAAACCCTGGGGATCGGTTTGCAGGTAAATTTCTGACGATTCGCGAAAAGTTGCGGGGATTTCATTGAATATGAGGTGTAAAATGGAATACATCTTCTTACACTCGAAAAAAAATTATTAACTTTGTATCGCCTGTACAACAGGAAATTTTATAATGTATCAAACTGGGGGTTAAAACTGAACGGTATGGAAAAATTGAACTACGGCGGATTGGAGAATGAGTTTACGGCATATGAAAATGCCCGCATTGTGGTATTGCCTGTTCCCTATGACGGAACGAGTACATGGCTGAAAGGAGCGGATAAAGGTCCTGAAGCCATTCTGGAAGCTTCGGCCAATATGGAACTGTATGATATAGAAACGGATTCCGAAGTGTATACGCAGGGAATTGCGACTTTAGACCCGGTAACGGAAAACGGATCTCCGGAAGCGATGTCCGATGCCGTGGAAATAGAGGTGGATAAAATCCTGAATGATCAGAAATTTCCGGTTATTTTAGGAGGGGAACATTCGGTCAGTATAGGATCTATCCGGGCTTTTGCAAAGCATTATGAAAATTTTTCGGTCTTGCAGCTGGATGCTCATTCGGATATGCGGGATACCTATGAAGGTTCGGATCATAATCATGCCTGTGTCATGGCCCGGGCCAAGGAATTAGCCACGGTAGCCCAGGTGGGTATCCGCAGTTCCTGTATAGACGAAAAACACAATATTGATCCCGAGCGCATTTTTTATGCTCATGAAATCCGGGAATCTTCTACCTGGATGTATGAGGTGTCGGAAAAACTGAACGATAACGTTTATATTACCATCGATCTGGATGTGTTCGATCCGGCTTATATGCCTTCTACCGGTACGCCGGAACCTGACGGATTGAATTACCGGGAAGTAATCAATTTCCTGAAACTGATCAGTGAACGTCACAATATTATCGGCCTGGATGTGGTGGAATTGTGTCCGAATGAAGGAAATAAAGCTCCTGATTTTCTGGCTTCCAAGCTGATTTATCAAATTTTGAGCATGCGTTTTAAATAAAGCGATGCCCCAACCTGTTAGTGAGTCAGTAGGGTCCTCCTATTTTGTACCTTACAATGTTTATATAAAAAAATGGAAAAGAAAGATTTATTAAAAGACACGATTAAACACATCGACATCAAGTCTTATGACTCAACTCAATTGATTGACGCTATGCGCGGCATGTCGTTCACCTCACGCGATACGGCCCGTGCGGCGGATATCCTGATGATGATGATGAAGGAAAAAGAGTGTACGAATATTCTTACCATTGCCGGGAGTACAAGCGCCGCCGGATGTATGCAAGTGTATGTGGATATGGTTCGGAATAAAATGATAGATGTGGTGGTTGCTACGGGTGCTTCTATCATCGATATGGACTTGTTCGAAGCTTTGGGCTTTAAACATTATAAAGGCCGTCAGGACGTACCCGATACACAGTTGAGAGACCTCTACATCGACCGGATTTACGATACGTTTATCGATGAGGAGGAATTGCAGGTGTGCGATCATACGACCTATGAGATTGCCAATGCGCTGGAACCCCGTCCTTATTCTTCCCGGGAGTTTATTTGGGAAATCGGCAAATGGCTGACGAAGCATTCCGTGAAAAAGGACAGTTTGATTCAGACTTGTTATGAATGCGGAGTGCCTATTTTCTGTCCGGCCTTCTCCGATTGCAGTGCCGGGTTCGGGATCGGGAAACATCAATGGGAACATCCCGACAAACATTTGTCCATCGATTCGGTAAAAGATTTTATCGAATTGACTATGATCAAAATGAACGCTCCTACGACGGGTTTGTTTATGATTGGTGGCGGTACGCCTAAAAACTTCGCTCAGGATACGGTTGTATGTGCTGAAATTTTGGGTCACGAAGTCCCCATGCATAAGTATGCCGTTCAGATTACCGTAGCCGATGTGAGGGATGGCGCCTGCTCTTCTTCTACGCTGAAAGAAGCCTGTTCCTGGGGGAAAGTCGATGTCACTTACGAACAAATGGTATATGCGGAAGGAACGACGGTTATTCCGTTGATTGCCAGTTATATTTATCATAGTAACAGTTGGAAAGACCGGGAATATAAAAACTGGGTGAAACTTTACGAAAAGAAGTAATACCGGATAAACGGTTCCCACAGATGAAAATTGCGCTGGAAAACCGCCAACTTCTGTAGCCGGATACATCGGGAGGGCACCCGTCGGAAAGGGTGCCCTCCATTTATGGTTTTACCTGGAAATATCCGGATGGTTCAGGCTATAGACCGCGGCTTCCGGAGGGATAGGCCGGGATTGGTATTTTTTAACCTTAGCAATGTACCGGGATGCCTGTTTGCTCAGCAAACGCCCTATCTTTGCTGTTGTCAAAAAAAGTTCTCGGAAACCGTCCCGAAGAATAGAGAATCTGGATTTTTCGGAGCGGACGCCGGAAAAACGGGAATAAAAGTATACGATATGTTTATATTATTGGTAAATTATAAAAAATCGCTGGGGGAAGTGGAAAAAAACCTGGCGGCCCACCGGGAATATCTGGATAAATATTATGCATTGCGTAAGTTTATCTTTTCCGGTAGAAGGAATCCACGTACCGGAGGTTGTATTCTCTGCCGGGCAGAGAGTGAGGCGGAAGTCCGGGAAATCATGAAAGAAGACCCTTTTTATACTCAGGGAGTTGCGGAATATGAAATTATCGATGTTACGTTGACCAAATATGCACCGGGATTCGAACAATTTTTGGTTTAAAGCGGGGGGAATTTTTCCGGCCCGGTGAAAATTCCGGCCTTTTCAGGTAGTTTTCTGCAAGCGGGAATCAGAAATGAAGTTTAAAAATAGGGGGAACTTATTAATTTTAGATGTATGCTGACTTATGTGATCATTGCCCTTACTGTGCTGGTTTCCTGGAGTTGTTTCAATAACCGGCAGTTGTTCGATAAATTGGCTTTCAAGCCTTACCGGGTGATACATGCCCGGGAGTGGTACCGGCTGATTACTCACGGTTTCGTGCATGCAGATATGACTCACCTGTTTGTGAATATGTTTACTTATTGGTCGTTCGGCCTTTATATGGAACAGATATTCGACAGGATGGGATTCGGTTTTTGGGCTTATCCCCTATTGTATTTCGGAGGAATGATAGCGGCTTCTCTTTACGATCTGTTCCGCTATCGCAATGCTTCTTATTATTCCTCCATCGGGGCTTCCGGGGCCGTAGCGGCCGTTTTATTTTCAGCGATATTCCTGAATCCTTGGGATAAAGTTTTGTTTTTTGCCGTTATTCCCATCCCGGGAATTCTCTTTGGTGTGGCTTATTTGTTCTATTGTCAGTATATGGCCCGGCGAGGCGTCGGGAATATCAATCACAACGCCCATTTCTACGGAGCGATCTTCGGATTTTTTTATCCGGCATTTCTGGAACCCCGTTTACTGGAGTTTTTTTTCAGTCATTTTTAGACCTATCCGGGAGAGTGGGAGGGGAAGGTCAGGCTTCCGGTAATCTCTCCGTCTTCCTTTTTATTCGGAAAAATTTACCGCTTTTATTTCCGCAAGTTTGGAAAAGGGATAATCGGACCGCCGGTTTATCTTTGTGTGAAAATAATCGGTCATATGCAACAACGAGAAACTACCCGGGAAGAATATCAAAAACGCGTCAATATTATTGTAGAGTATATCAATAATCATTTGAACGAAGATATCGATCTCGGAAAATTAGCGGATATGTCTCATTTCTCCCCTTGTCATTTTCACCGCATACTGAAAGCTTTCTTAGGCGAACCCGTCGGGGCGTTTATCACACGGATGCGTGTAGAAACCGCAGCCCGTTTACTCCGTTATACCGATTTACCGGTACAGGAAATCGCCTGGAAAGTAGGATATGAGATGCCCTCTTCTTTGTCCAAGGTTTTCCGGCAATTTTATAATATTTCTCCGCATGCATATCGTACCCATAAAAATTATTTCATTATGAAACCTTTAACTCTGATACCGGAATTGAAATTAAAGAATCCGAAAATGGTAGAATCGGCAGACCGGCAAGTGATTTACGTCCGCTTGATCGGTGCTTATGTGGAAAATGATTATGCAAAAGCCTGGGAATGTTTCATTAATCTCTCTTTGTGGTTCCAAACCATCTGACCGAGCAGTGGGCGTCGGAGTTTC
>CAJMSX010000029.1 GCA_905216195.1 uncultured bacterium | reverse complement strand
AAGTCCTTCAAAACCTTTTCCGTGACGGGCTTCGTCCTTGCACATTTCGTGAACCGTATCGTGAATTGCATCCAGATTCAGTTTTTTAGCCAAAGTAGCAATCCGTTTCTTGTCCTCACAAGCACCAGCCTCTGCTTCCATCCGCTTTTTCAGATTGGTTTTGGTATCCCACACCATCTCTCCTATTAATTCACAGAATTTAGAAGCATGTTCCGCCTCTTCCCAGGCATAACGTTTAAAAGCTTCCGCCACTTCGGGATATCCTTCCCGGTCTGCCTGACGACTCATCGCCAGGTACATACCCACTTCGGTACATTCTCCGTTGAAATGCGCCTTCAACCCTTCCCATACTTCAGCATCCACACCCTGAGCTACTCCGATGACATGTTCATCGGCAAACGACAACGCCCCTTCAGTTGCTTCCATTTCCTTGAATTTACTTTTCGGAGCTTTACACTGAGGACAAAATTCCGGAGCTTCCTCACCTTCGTGTACATAACCGCACACGGTACAAATAAATTTTTTCATAACCAATTGATTTTAATTTTAGCTTTATTCTTTATCTATAAATGGAACACACGTTTTACAATAGCCTTTGTAATATACATGTTTCTCTGTAATTCGCAATCCTTCTTCATGTTGTAAAACCCTTCCGCCCGGCACTTCCGATTCAATATCTTCCACTTTCCCGCAACGCAGACAGCGGAAGTGAGCATGGTCGGAAGTATTGATATCGAATCTCACGTTTTTTTCGTCAATACCTAAGGTTAAAAGAGCACCCCGTTCCGCAAACAATTTTAAAGTATTATATACTGTAGTCCGGGACAATGTGGGAATTTTCTCGAACAACGCACCGTATATTTCCTCTGCCGTGGGATGGGTACGATAATGGATAAGATAATCCATAATAACCAATCGCTGATAGGAAGGATTGATCTTATATTTTAATAAATAATCCCGTACATTTGTAATTGAATCCATTACTAATTTGTATTGATTACAATTTTAATCTGATTGCAAATTTACATTATTTTTTTAAAATCACAAAATTCCAACGCTTTTTTTATAAAAAATATTTTTCTTCCTTTAGAGAGGGTAATACCATTTATTTTTTAGCTTTGCAATATGTTTTTTCTGGGTGCTTCGGCAAACATATTGGCTTATATTCTGGTTTCTGCCTTTTTTATTTCCTGTCTGTGTTGCAAAGGACAGGAAAAAGAGAGAGGAAATTTTATGCCTTTGATGATCCGGTACGAAACCGTTGCCTCTTCCCCAGCCGATGCTTCTATCCATTTTTACAGTAGAATAGAAACGAAAACCGAACCGGAAACAGCCGGTCCCCCGGATTTAAAGCTGGTTTTCCGGGTTTCGCCTTATGTTCCTCCGCTTTTTTCTCTTTTTTACAGAGACGATTTTTCACTTCGCGCTCCTCCCTCCTTGCCGATTATATAATTCAAGGTGTATTTTTGTGTGTATGACGCAAAAAATTTCGATATTCATTTTAAATAAGAATTTTATGCGAAGTGTTATTTATTTTATACTAGGGTGTGTTGCAGCTATTCCTTGTTCCGGTCAGGAAAAGGTTCAGGGCGGTGAGGACACGATTTACCGGATGGTACGTCAATTACAGGAAATCGTGGTCACGGCGGAAAAAAGGGAATTATCACCGGGAGAAATTCCTGCCGCATTGACTGTAGTGACAAACCGGAATTTGCCTCAGGAAAACAACCCGGACTTAAGGAATTTATCGGGAATAGTACCGAATTTTTACATGCAGGAAGGAGGATTAAAATTGTCGACCCCTATCTATGTAAGAGGGATAGGAACCGTTTCCGGGACACCTCCCGTAGGGCTTTACGTGGACGGAGTACCGGTTTTCGATAAAAATGCCTTTGTTTTCGATTTATACGATATTCGTCAAATAGAAGTGTTGAGAGGGCCTCAGACTACGCTTTACGGCCGAAACAGCATTAACGGATTGATCCATATTCTGACCAATCCTCCGGCGCGTCGCTTCGGCGTCCGGGCCCGGGCGGGATATTCCAGCCATCAATCTCAACACTATCAGTTGGTGACAGACATTCCTTTAGGCAAAATATTTTATAATAAATTGTCTTTTGCGTACAACAAATCGGAAGGATATTTCCGCAACCGTTACGACCGCAACCGGAAGTCCAATCCTTCCGAATCTTATGATTTCCGCTATCAGGGAAATATTTATGCTGCCAATGATTTAAAAATCGCATTGGGAATAAATTATAATAATTCTTACGACGGCGGCTATGCCTACCAGGCCATAGATTCGCTGAAAGTACATCCTTATACGGTAAATTACAACTCCCCTGCATCTTACGACCGGGATTTGTTGTCCGCCTATTTTAATTTAAAGAAACAGGGACGTAAAATGGGGTTCAATTGGATCACCTCTTATTCCTGGTCCCAGGACAAACAACTTCTGGATGCGGATTTCACTTCCAAAGATGTGTTCGACAACCGAAAAGAATCCGAGCAAAATCTGGTGACTCAGGAATTGAATTTCCGGTCCGTGCATGCCCGGCACCTGGATTGGACGGGGGGTGTTTTCGGCTTTTACAAAGACTTGAATAACAATTACCTGGCTACCTTCGGGAAGGACAAAAAATACCTGTTGCCGATGGATTTGGATAAAGCCGGATATTTCAATAATACGCTGACTTACGGAATTGCCGGATACGGACAACTGACCCTGAAGGAATTGTGGCCCGGCATGTCGGTAACTGCCGGAATCCGTTACGACTATGAACACGTAAAGTTAAATTACAAAGACAGCCTGCTACTGACGGGATTTTCCCATTATCTGCCTTATCATGCCTCCCGGGAAAGTGAAGCATTCAAAGACTGGTTACCTAAATTTTCTTTTTTACAGCGGTGGAACGACCAATTGTCGGTTTACCTGAATATTGCCAAAGGATATAAAGCCGGCGGATACAACATTATCGCTAACGAAATGAGTTCTATGATGGTCAATCTCGAATATGGAAAAGAAACCCTATGGAACTATGAAATCGGATTAAAATATTTCAGCGGGAATAAAAAATTCAACCTCAACGCCGCCTTATTTTACATTGATTGGAAAAATCAGCAAATTTTCGTGATGGGTATGATGGGGCCCGGTATTAAAAACGCCGGAGATGCCCGAAGTTACGGAGGAGAATTCGACCTTCGCTGGGAATTGGTAGAGGGTCTGACCTATTTTGTTGCTGCCGGATACAATCATTCGGCATATTATTACAATGAGGAAAAATCCCATGAAGGAAACCGGATTGTAATGGCTCCGGATTTTACCGTAAATACGGGATTGTCGTTTTATCAGCCTTTAAAGACTTCCTGGGCCCGGTTGTTTACGGCCTCCACTTCGGTGATCGGTTTGGGCACCCAGTATTTCGACGAAGCTAATTTATTGAAACAATCTCCTTATTTCCAATGGAATATGGATTTTTCCATTTCCGGAAAATACATCGATTTTCACCTCTGGGGAAAAAATATCCTGGACAAACATTTTTTTGCTTACATGTTGAATAATCCCGTAGGAGAAAAGCTGCCGGAATATTATAACATGGGACAATCCGGTGCTCCGGCCCGTTTCGGAGCTTCTATCGGGATTCATTTTTAAAAATCAATTCAACAACCGAACCTATGAAGAATACATTATTTTCACTCCTTTCTCTTTTTTCCCTGGTATGCATGACCTATTCCTGTCAGGACGACAACGAAAATGGAACGGCAGATATCGGTACGGGAAGCTGGTATTACGAAAGTCCTCATTTCGTCTTCGATTATTCTTCCGACTATATCCGGATCAATATGGGAAGCCCGGCTAATACAAAATCCTGGGCTGTGGAAGGTATTAAACGGAGTTTTCCTTTGCTGGCCGATGAAAAAATGAAAGCCTATTTCGAAGGAATCGATTTTCTTTCAGAGGGTCAAATGAACATTAAGATGCAATTTGCCGAAGGACGCAAAGAAAACCTGAAAGCGGATTACCGGTTAAAAGATCATTTTCTGGAAGTTTCTTTGGATGCCGGCGATTTGGAAAGACTCACCGGAAAAAAACTGAATATTCCTAAAATCAGTTTCCGGTATATTTCCGACGACAAAGGGAATCTCATGCTTTGTTTCGACAAAATCTATGTGACGGCGATGGCATCCATGATGCTGGATCAGATCCTGGATATGGTGTTACCGTCTCTGATTCCCGCCTATCCTCATTTGCCGGAAATAGCTCAATCTGCCATCGCTGCTTCTTTTAAAACTCAGGTAAACCAGATTTTGGAACAGACCCGGACCCTGGAAATCGGAATCAACCTGAAACGATAGACGAAAGTTGCCGTTGAAGAAACGCGTGTGATAAATCTTTATCTTTAAGCAAAGAAAGTCAAGCAGAGAAGGCTGAAAAGGCAGATTTCCTTTCCCGGTATCGGTTTCCTACCGGTACCGGACCTATTAAATTTTACTTCGCTATTTCGTTCCAAACCAATTTTTTTTTATCCCGTATAAATTTACAGGAATATATTTTATCAGAAAGAGTAATATTTACACACATTTAAATAAAACGGTATGAATACAGACAAATCCAGATTAGCTTCACAGGCTTCCTGTGTTTTACTTCTCTCCAAAGAAGTAAATCAAAAAGACGAGAACAATAACTTCCGGCTGCTTCCGCCGCTTTATGCGGAAGACGCTCTGGAACCTTATATCAGTAGAAAGACGGTTCAGTTTCATTACGGGAAACACCTGGCCGCTTACATTGAAAATACCAACAAATTAAAAAAGGATACCGAATTCGATTCCCTGGATATCGAAGAAATCCTGTTGAAATCTTCCGGAAAATTATTCAATAACGCCGCGCAGGTGTTCAATCATTATTTCCAATTCGAGGCTCTTCGTCCGGCGGATAAAGAAGACTGGGAACCGAAAGGCGAAGTGAGAAGAAGTCTGGAGAGAAATTTCGGCACTCTCGAAGAATTCCAGAAGAAATTTTCCGAGTCGGCCGTCGGTCTGTTCGGTTCGGGCTATGTCTGGTTGACCGAACACGATGGAAAAATGAATATTCTTCAGACCAGCAATGCGCAGAATCCGCTTACGGAAGGAGAAAAACCCATTTTGAACCTGGACGTATGGGAACATGCCTATTACCTGGATGTGCAAAATGCCCGGGCAAAATATGTAGAAAATTTTTGGCATATCGTGGATTGGGAAAAAGTAGAAAAAAGAATGAAATGCCAATAGGCAAACGATAAAAAGAAGCAGACCCGAAACAGAACGGCCGGAAATATTTCTTTCCGACCGTTCTTAATTTAGGAGTCCCGGCTCCCAAAAACCGGGAACTTTGTAGGCGGGAATACTAAGCCGGCAGGCTATTTCCCCAGTTTAATAGCTGATATCCATTTCATCCAACAAATATCCCGCTCCCGCCAGTTTGTCGATTATAAACAGGACATACCTTATGTCTACGGCAATATTTCTGCATATTCCCGGATCATATTGCATATCCGACATAACACCGTCCCAGGCCCGGTCGAAATTGATGCCGATCAATTGTCCTTCGGCATCCAGCACGGGACTACCGGAATTTCCCCCGGTAGTATGGTTATTAGCAATGAAACACACCGGAATTTCTCCGTCTTGGGCATACGGACCGAAATCCCGTTTCTGGTATAACTCTCTCAATTTTTGGGGAACGTTGTAATCGTAAATGGCCGGATTATCTTTTTCCATAATACCTTGGAGGGTGGTATAGTGCGTATAGTACACGGCATCTTCAGGCGTATAACCTCCCACTTGTCCATAAGCTACCCGTAAAGTCGAATTGGCATCGGCATAAAATATTTTTTCCGGATTCATCTCCATCAGTCCTGCCAACCACCTCCGGTCCAATTCCCGGATTTCTTTTTCTATCCGGTTTAAACCGGGCCGGATGTTTTTTTGGTAAAAGCCCCGGATAGCCTGAGCTAAACGATAGACTGGGTCTTTCTCCAATCTCTTTTCCGATTTTTCGTCCATCTTTCGCAGAAAAGTTTCCAGGCCTTCCGGGGAAGCAAGCAGGGATTTTCGAATGATTTGCCGGACATATTTCTCGATTTTCTCCTTGTCGCCGAGTGCATAAATTTCTGCCGGCATCCATTCCTGCGGCAGGTTTGCCCGGTATAAAGCCAGCATTTCCGTCAAGATACGGGTATCGGTAGCCAGATCGTAATCTTTGTAAAAACTCCCGAGGTAAGCGATCAGGTTTTCTTTATATGCCTCTTTTTCTTGTACTTGGGGATACTGCTGCAGCCCGTTTTCCAGAGCGTAGGCTAAGCCGATAATTTCGGCTCCTCTCATTCCCGCTTCATTGGCATAAGCCGAAGCCAGGATAAGGTCTTTTCTTTCCTTATACAATTCTTCATACCGACCGAGAATGTCTTTGTATTTCTCATTTCCGGCTGCCCACTGCCGGAAATCCGCTTCCAGGCGTTGTTTGTTTTTTACCGTGTGGAAACGTTCCAAACCTTTACATTCTCCCTGCCATTTTTTCCAGGAATTGGCCACTCCTGCCGCTTTTGCCGCATATTTGATGCGTAACAATTCATCCGAGTCCATAGCGGCGTTGAGGATATTCAGTTTGGCCGTCCGAATGGCTATTTTGTTCGGATTCTCAATTTCAGCGATTTGTTTTATAGCGAAAGAAGGCAGGTATTCTTTTGTAGTTCCGGGATAACCGAAGACCATGGTAAAATCTCCTTCCTGTCTCTTTTTCGCAGAAATCTTAAAAAAAGCAGCCGGACGATAAGGCTTGTTTTTCAACGAAAATTCTGCCGGTTCGTTATTTTCTCCCGCATATATCCTCAGCAAAGAAAAATCGCCGGTATGTCTGGGCCACATCCAGTTGTCCGTATCTCCCCCGAATTTCCCGATAGCAGAAGGAGGTGCTCCTACCAGGCGCACGTCCTTAAAGATACGAAATACGGACAAAAAAAACTGATTGCCATTAAAATAAGGTTTGACACTGGCAGCCAGGTCGGTTCCTTCTACCGCTTTCTTTTCCAATTCTCTGGAAATACGGCCGATGACTTTATTTCTTTCGGTCTCCGTCAGGGTTTCGTCCACTTCCGACAAGATCTGATCGGTCACATCTTCCATGCGAACCAGAATAGAAGCCGTGATCCCGGGATTCGTCAATTCCTGAGCTTTTTCTCTCGCCCAAAAACCGTCTCTCAGATAATTGTTTTCCAGGGAGGAATGCGATTGAATCATGCTGAAAGCACAATGATGATTCGTCACGATCAATCCTTCTCCGCTGATCAACTCGGCCGTGCAAAAATGATGAAAAGGATTTCCGGCATTCCCCAATCCGATAACGGCATCCTTCAAAGAGGCCCGGTTAATGTCGTAAATATCCTCCGCAGACAGTTTAAACCCCTTTTTCTGCATATCCTCGATGTTATACTTCTTTAATAACATCGGAATCCACATCCCTTCGTCCGCCCGGCAAAAAGAAAATCCCAGCAGAAGAAGCACCAGCAATACCGATATTTTTCTGTTCATGTTCATAATTAAAGTTTTATATTCAGATATTATATTCATTT
Organism: uncultured bacterium; assembly: GCA_905216195.1. Lineage (GTDB taxonomy): Bacteria > Bacteroidota > Bacteroidia > Bacteroidales > Marinifilaceae > Culturomica. The sequence continues at coordinate 36,564 of CAJMSX010000029.1, read as the reverse complement.
TTCCAACTTATACCGAATTCTTTTAAACCCATATATAAGGTTTGCAGAGGTAACCCCATTACATTGTAAAACGATCCGTCAATTTTTTCGATCCCCACATACCCGATCCATTCCTGAATACCGTAAGCGCCCGCTTTATCGAAAGGACGAAAGCGATCCACGTAATAAACGATCTCCTCCTCTTCCAGTGTGCGGAAATAAACGTCGGTCCGGACCGAATAACTTGTTTGCTTTTCCCGGGTAGTCAGGCATAAACCGGTTACCACCGTATGCTTGTTCCCGGATAATTCTTTGAGCATATTTATCGCCCCCTGTCGGTCAGCAGGTTTGCCGATTGCTTTTCCGTGAATACATACGATGGTGTCCGCCGTTATCAACAATTCGTCAGCACGGAGTTCTGCCCGGAAAGCCTTCGCTTTCAATACAGATAAAAATTCGGGGATTTGAGGAACGGCCAAACCGGACGGATAGACTTCCTCTATTTCTTTTGTGCGGATTTCAAAGCGGAATCCCGCTTCTTTCATCAGTAATTGCCTTCTCGGTGAAGTGGAAGCCAATATGAGTTTATAATCCATATTTTTTCTGTTTATTTTTACTGCACTTAAAAAAGGACGGTCTACCGGAAAAACTCCGGCAATCCGAAGCCGAACGCCATACACAACACCATAATGAGCCGGATCAGTCCTAACTGAAATTTACGGTTTCTCCGGCCGGACCATACCGAAACGGTATATATTAAATAAGGAATGAAAAGTCCTATTCCCAAATACAAAGAAAGCAAAAGGAAAGAAGAAAACAGGGTAAAATACAAGCCGAGCAGAACCGCCATCCCCAGCAATCCCAGCGAGCCGATGAGACAGACTGCACTTTTTGTCCCCTTTTTTACGGGTATTGTCCGGTTGCCGTCTTCCGCATCTCCCTTCGCCGTATAAATGTCTTTGTTGACTTCATACATCAGCGTATTGAGAAATACAAAAAAAGAAAAACCGCCTACCCATCTTAAAATATACGGAAAATCCAGCCGGTCAAAAGAAGCAGCGTCCATACCGTTTTCTTTGGCAACCAATAGTTCAAACAAAAGTACACCCAAAGGAATGGCGGCAGCCAATAGAGCCACCAGCAAATTGCCTACGAGAAAATACCGTTTATACCGGGAGGAATAAAACCACAGCATACCGGAAATCAACAGGAAAAGTATTCCGATTTCCCACACTCCTACTTTTATACCGAGATAAAAAGCCGTTCCGATGGCAACGGTGTTTAAAACCGTATGCAAAAAAATGGCGCACCTCCGGCTGATGACTCGTCCCACTACCACGTTTTTGATACCGGAAATACGATCCGCTTTCGTATCGAAATAATCATTGATCACATGGGCAGCGGCAATCAGACAGCATACCGACAGAATCAGGAGAGTAAAATCTCCGTTCCGGGTCAGGAGCGTCCCGCCATGCACCTTCAGCAAAGGTCCGATGACCAGATACCGCATCGCATACATCATAAAAGCAGCGTACAATATACTCCTCCAACGCACTAAAGTCAAAATTCTGAACATAAGCTTCTATATTATTGTAATCCAGTAATAATCAGCATATAATTCCCTATAATCTTAGCGTTTAATTAAAAAACAACACACCACCGTTATTTTTTAAATTATTACTTTCATCATAAAAGGTTACATACTTCTTACATAGCAACTTGTATCCATCCAATCCCCTCTTACTTTTAACACCTGAGAAATAACATCCCTTACACACCCCATACCTCCGCTTACATCCGAAATATAACGGGAAATCGACTTGATTTCTTCACAGGCATCAGCGGGACATACCGGTAATCCGACCCTCAACATAGCCTCATAATCGGGTATATCGTCCCCCATATACAGGATTTCTTCTTTTTTCAGATCGTATTTATGCATCCATTCTTCCAGGACTTCCACCTTATTGGCCACTTTCAAATAAATATCCCGTATCCCCAGTTTTTCCAGTCTTTCTCTCAAACCCGGGGCTCCCCCTCCCGATATCACGGCTATCCTATACCCTTTCTTGCCGCTATACATGAGAGCATAACCGTCTTTGGCACAAGAAGTCCGGATCAACTCTCCTTCCGGTGATAAACTCATATCGTGGTGTGACAATACCCCATCCACATCGAACACAAATGCTCTGATTTTTTTCAGTTCTTCTTTAAAAAAAGCCATAATCCCTTCAATCGATTTATATTACATTACCATAAATTCAAAGACATTTGGGAATCTGCCGGAGCGCTTCCCGGTTCGGGTTTGGCATATTTTTCCCGGATCGATTCCGTCATCATAGTATACAGGTTCAACAGTTTTTTTCTGTGTTTCAACATTCCCTTATGCATATTTACTATGCTTTCATCTCCCCTTTTAGCCGGGCCCGTTTGCGCTTCTTCCGGCGGCATCAGCATCACTTTATGAGCCGTTTCGAAGATCAGGGGCCTCAGCATATCGAAATCCAATTCCTCTTCTTCCAATAACCCCCGGGCAATCGTGTAGAGCTGATTGGTGAAATTATTAGCAAACACAGCCGCTAAATGTAATTTTTTACGTGTAGCCGAAGAGATTTCCCGCACATGTCCCGACAAGGCCCGGGCCAATTCGTACAATTCCTTTCGGGCCGCCGGATCAGAAGCTTCCAGGCAGAGAGGAACTTCTTTAAAATCCAGGCTTCTCTTTTTAGAGAAAGTTTGTAAAGGATACAACACCCCGTAATGCATGGCCATCGTACTGAAAATTTCCATCGGAATGCTTCCGGAAGTATGTACGATCAAAGCCTCTTTATGCATCCGGATTCCTTTGTAGAGGGGAAGAAGGGCATCATCACTTACACAAAAGATATAGATATCGCAATCCGGATAGACGGCAAACAGATCCGAAGTATAGGTTATGCCTGTTTTCCTTCCCAATTCCCGGGCCGACTCGAGGGTGCGGCTGTATATCTGACACAGATTCATTCCGGCCTTAAGAAGAGCCGGAGCCAAATGATGAGCCACGTTACCGGCACCGATCAGAACTATTTTTTTATTCTTCATCTTCAAAAGCAATCATTTTGGGCTTTACACGGCCTGATTTCAACAGCGCAATTAATCGCTCGCAGGCTTGCCGGATATCCTGATAAAAAACTTCGGCAATCAATACCAATTGTCCTCCTTGCAGTTGCAAATGCTCCCAACCCTCTTTTTTTCCCGGCAATAAAATCAAACTCCGGCTCGGTATAAAAGCATGGGTCATCTGATTCCGCAGTTTGTCATACAGAAAATTATTTTCATTCAAAGCCCTGTATCTTCCCCCGAACAGATATTTAACTCCGGCAGCAAACCGACGGGCAGATTGTCCCCGGGCTTTCATGGGTTTCTGATCCAGAAAGCCGCCCAGAACTTCTACCGTCTGTCCCATAATAACGAACGGCACATAGGTTAGTCCGGCCTGCTGCAATTTCTCCAGTTCTTCCAGTACAACCTGGTAAAGGAAATGTTCGATTTTTTCGATTTGAGTGCTGTTTTCCATATATGAGCCAAAATTAATTCAAATTATCGATATTCGGGAATACCCGGAGATAAAAAGCTGTTTTAATCTCCTCCGTCCGTAAACTTTACTAATAAATTCGGGCAATCTCAGCGGTTTTTTATACTTTTGCAAAAAAATTAAAAGATGATGTTAACCGACAATATCGTATGCGATTCAGATTGCTTTTCGGAAAAAATCTTAGAAAAGGGCTTCAGCATCTATGAAGTTATACGGGTTTTTGAAGGACATCCTATTTTTCTGAATGACAATCTATTGAGACTTAGTAATTCTATTAAAAAATCAAATATAGATATGGACGTAGAAAACCTCCGTATCCCGGAAAAGCTGAAAAATCTGATACGGCTGGAACATATCGAAGAAGGCAATATAAAATACGTCCTCCACTTTACCGGAGAAGATATTCACGAGTATATCTATCAAATTCCTCATTCTTACCCCACGGAAGAGGATTATAACCAAGGCGTGTGCACCGTCAGTTTTCGTGCCATACGGGAAAATCCGGAAGTAAAATACATCAATCCGGTTTTACGCGAAGCGACCAATCGACTGATCCGGGAGAAAAATGTATATGAAATTGTGCTTGTCGATAAGGAGGGATATGTGACGGAAGGTTCACGCTCCAATATTTTTTTTATCCGCAACCATACTTTTTATACGGCTCCGACCCGTTATGTATTGCCCGGAACCTGCCGAAAAAGAATTATTGACATTTGTAAACAGCATCATCTTGACCTGATTGAAGAAAGAGTGGCTTACGGCGAACTGGGAAATTACGAAGCGGCTTTTATCAGCGGCACCTCTCCTCTGGTGCTTCCGATCCGAAGGTTAGACGATTTCTGTTTCAACGTACATCATCCCTTATTGAAACAATTGATGGAAATTTATTTTTCACTGGTAGAAAACGTTTTTTAGTAACTTTTGGCAATAAATATTTTTTTTAAATACTTCTTTTTTTTAATATTGCAACGTTAATGTATTGATTGTTGAGAATTTGCGATTCCTTATCAGGACAAGCAAAGCATATATAAAAATGAAGTATCTGATTTTATTGTTCGTCTCGCTTACGATTCTTTTTACAAAACCCTGGGAAATCAGTTTTGCGGGAGGTCTGCCTCCCATACAGGACAGCCTGCTTCTTTCTTCTTCGGCCTTTTCCAAGACTCCCCTTCCTCTGTTTCCAGCGGGTCTGGTGATCAGCAACTCGGATTCCGATTTACCTGAAACTGAGAAACTGGACCGGAGCATTGAAAAATTTATGAAAACCTGGCACATCCGAGGTGCATCTTTTGCTTTAATGAAAGACAATAAATTGCTCTATACCAAAGGTTATGGTTTTGCGGATAAAGAAAACGCCGAGGAAACGGACGTAAAACATATTTTCCGGATTGCTTCGGTGTCTAAATTGATTACGGCCGTCGCAATCATGAAACTGGTGGAAGAGGGAGAACTGAAACTCAGTGATAAAGTCTTTGGGCCGGAAGGGGTATTAAACGATTCTATTTTTTTAAAAATAAAGGATTCCCGGGCCAAGAAAATAACGGTCGAACACTTGCTGAGGCATCAGGGAGGCTTTTCTACGGCTTACGGGGATCCGATGTTCAATTCGGTATCTATTGCCCGTAAGATGAAAGTAACTCCCCCCGCCGATCTGAATACCATCATCCGTTTCGTACTTTCACGCCGGCTCAGTTTTGCACCGGGCAGCAGTACGATCTATTCGAATATCGGATACGGCATACTGACCCGGGTAATCGAAAAAGTCACCGGAAACGGGTATGAAGAATACATACGCAGGGAGGTCCTCCGGCCAGCCGGTTGTTTTGACATGCACTTGGGGCGTAATTTATACGAAGACCGGTTTCCGAACGAAGTCCGTTATTACGAAGGCGGAGCTCCGGAACTGATTCCGGCCTGTGACGGAAGTCATAAAGCCGTTCCCCGGTATTACGGAGGCAACAATATCGAAGCACTTTACGGAGCAGGGGGCTGGGTCGCCTCTTCCACCGAATTGCTTCGTTTTTTAGCTTCCATCGACGGGGATCCGGGGATTCCCGATATACTGAAACCAGAGACTATCGAACAAATGACCCGATTTTCCGTAGAGAATCTTCCCATCGGCTGGATGCACGTCACTCCCCAGGGGGATTGGTTGCGTACCGGTACTCTTTCGGGCACCAGCGTACTTATGAAAAAGCAGCACAACGGCTATTCCTGGGTATTTATCAGTAATACCAGTTCCTGGAAAGGCCCCAAATTTCCCAGTTATATCAATGCGGCCATCACCCGGGCCTTACGGACAGTTCCGGACTGGCCCGAAAAAGATCTTTTCGAACTTCAGCTTTTCCATCCCGGGAATTTATTTGTAATCCAGCAACCTGCATGATTAAAGTCGTTATAGCTCCGAATGCGTTCAAAGGCAGTATCGATGCGTTTCATCTCTGCCGGATTCTTTCAGCGGAAATAAACGGCATTGCCGAATCCGTTGCCTCCCTCCCTTTGGGAGACGGAGGAGACGGTACCGCTGCCATTCTCGCCTCTTATATGAATGCTATAGCTGTACGCGTGCCGGCCTGTGACGCTTTGGGGCGATGGAAGGAATCTTTCTATTACAGAAGCGGCAATACCGCCATTGTTGAATTGGCGGAAATCTGCGGGTTAAAAGGAATAAAGCCGGAAGAATACGATGTACTGAATGCCCATACAGGAGGATTAGGCCGGGTGATTGACACGGCGGTAGGTCACGGCATCACTCACATTTTATTATGCGTGGGGGGAAGCGCCAGTGTGGACGGAGGATTGGGAGCTTTGGAAGTAATGGGTTTGGAAACCAGGCATTCCGGAAACCGATACAAGAATCCTGTCCTTGATTTATTGGATATTAGCACTGATCAACTCTATCGAAAATTTAAGAATATTCAGTTTACGATTCTGTGTGATGTAGAAAATCCGTTGTACGGTCCACAAGGTGCCGCCAGCATATTTGCTCCACAGAAGGGAGCTTCACCGGAACAGGTAGGGTTTTTGAATCACGCTTTGGAACAACTGAGTCAGGTATTATACCGGCGTACAGGGATTTCTGTTGCGGAAATTCCACATGGAGGAGCTGCCGGAGGCATCACGGCGTCCTTTTTCGCTTTATTGAATGCCCGTCTGTTAAAAGGGGCGGAATATTGTATTTCCTTGTCACCCTTCGACCGGCTTGTTACTTCTTCTACCGTTGTAATTACGGGAGAAGGAAAACTAGACAGTCAGTCCTTATGCGGAAAAATTCCCGGTACTCTGGCTTCCTTATGCCGGCAAAAAAACGCTAAAATCATTGCAGTCACCGGAAGCGCGGAACCGGGTATAAAAGGATTCGACCGCATTTTTCAACTCGCCGACTACGCCCCTTCCCTTCAGGAATCCATTCTTCACCCGGATTTTTATCTGAAATGCTTATGCCGGGATTTAAAAAAATACCTTCTGGAAGGGATTTAAGGGGAAAAAACGGCGAGTATTCATAAATTATATAATAATTTATACAATTTTCTTTGATATTTGCTTACAATTTACAACTTTTGCATTGTAATAAGTTCTATTATCAAATTTAAAGCGTATACTATGGCATTTAATATTCTTGCGATCAATCCCGGTTCCACATCAACCAAAATTGCTATTTTCGAAGATGAAAATCAAATTTTTATAAAAACGATTCGTCATTCAGCAGAAGAGATCAGTAAATTCCCCGATGTTGCTTCTCAATTTTCCTACCGGAAAAAATTAATTCTTTCCGAATTACAGCAGGCCGGCATCGATCTCTCCACTTTGAATGCCATTGTAGGAAGAGGAGGATTGATAAAACCGATCGAATCCGGGATTTATGAAGTAAATGCTACCATGTTACAGGATCTGAAACATCCGGTTATGGGAGAACACGCTTCTAACTTAGGAGGGTTAATCGCTTATGATATTGCCCAAGACATTCATAACGGAGCCAAAGCTTACATTGCCGATCCCGTTGTTGTAGATGAACTGGAACCGATAGCCCGTTTCAGCGGACATCCGGCTTTACCGCGGGTTTCCATCTTTCATGCCCTTAACCAAAAAACCATCGGAAGAACTTATGCCAGGGAAATCGGGAAAAAATATGAGGAGTTGAATTTAATTATTGCGCATTTGGGAGGAGGGATATCCGTAAGTGCCCATCACTATGGTCGTGTCATCGATACCAACAACGCGCTGGACGGCGACGGTCCCTTCTCTCCCGAACGCTCCGGTACTCTTCCTGCAGGAGCGTTGGTAGACCTGTGTTTCAGCGGAGAAAAAACCAAAGCTGAAATCAGAAAGATGTTGTGTGGTGCAGGAGGTATGGTGGCCTATCTGGGAAGCAATAATATGCTGGAAATAGAAAAGAGAGCGGAAGAAGATCCGGAATGGGCCGGCATAATGAACGCTATGAGTTATCAGGTGGCTAAAGAAATCGGCGCCATGGCAACTGTATTGAAAGGACAAGTAGACGCTATATTACTGACCGGGGGAATTGCTTACGGCAAGCCGGTTACCGACTTCATTTCGGAGAGGGTTAGTTTTATCGCCCCTGTCAAAGTCTATCCGGGAGAAGACGAAATGAGGGCTCTGGCTTTAAACGGGCTGATGGTGCTCCGGGGAGAACAAAAAGTGAAAGCATACTAAGAGATAAGCCAGGACGGATATCGGTCCGTCGGCTTTATTACTAATTTGGCTGTTTTTAGTAAAATTAAAAACCGATTGCCGGCAAAGAGGTACAGACTTTGCCGGTATTTTTATCTGCCGAAGCGCTTGTTCCGGTAATTGCTGGGGAATACTTTTTTCCTTCTCTTCTCTAACCGGTAAAAGACTTCAAATTTTCTTATTTTACAATAAAAGAAAGGAAAATCCTTTCGATTTCATTTTTAATGTATTACCTTTGGACCATATTTGAGAATGGATACGATTAGTATTTAAGCGCTTTGATTCGTCACTAAGCAGAACTTTCCTTCTTGTTTTCAAACTCATCTATATCAGTTATTAATTAAAATTTTTTTTTGGATGAACATTTATGTTTCAAATTTAAGTTACGCTGTCAATGACAACGATTTAAAAGAGTTATTTGGAGAATACGGAGAGATTTCTTCAGCTAAAGTGATTATGGACAGGGAAACAGGCAGGTCCAGAGGGTTCGGATTTGTAGAAATGCCGAGCGATACGGAAGGACAAAAAGCTATAGACGAGTTGAATCAGGTGGAATACGACGGAAAAGTGATCAACGTAAATGTAGCTAAGCCCAGAACGGACAAACCGAGATCCGGTGGCTACAACCGCGGCGGTTATAACAACAACCGGGGATACCATTCAGAAAGAAGATATTGATCCGGAGAATAAAGGGTGGTTCTGCCACCCTTTTTTAGTTTACCTCCACGATTTTATTCAGCTTAACATACCAGATATATCCTTTCACATCGGGATATCCCATTTCCCGGAAAGCCTGACAATACAACCGAACCTGTTTCAGATATCGGACTTCTTCTCTTAAACCGAATTTATAATCGATTACTTCCAGAATTCCGTTGCGGAGAATAATTCGGTCGGGCCGGATGTGGGCTGAAAACGGTAAAAGAATTTCCCTTTCATTAATCACCTGACAAGCGGGGCTAAACCATTCGGCTGCCTGAGATTGAGAAAGATAAGCCTGAATTTTAGCACCATACACCTGCTTTTCCTTTCCGGAAATTAAACCCGCCAAATAAGCCTTTCGTACTGCGTTCTCCACATCGTCTGCATACACTACCGATCTGAACATTTCATGCAGCAATTTTCCTTCATCCAGGGCGGACAACCCTTTTTCCTCTCCCTCCATATATTCTTTAAACTGAAACTTAATACTGATACGGTCTTCCAGATTCCCTACCGGATAATCGGCCAGATGAAGCATCTCCTCAGGTTGGCGGGTATTTTTTCTCCGGTATTTTTGTCCGTAATGAAGTTGCATTCCCTCTTCCGGTTTAAAGGGACAGTCGGCTTCCGTTTTCAACAAAGAGAGGATCCGATAAATAAAAGCTCCCATATCCGATAAAGCTGCACTCCCGTCTTTGCGGAACTTGGGTCCGTAAGGCCGGAGATACAATTCCTTCCTGGCCCGGGTAAAAGCTACATACAATAAATTCAGATTATCGACATATGCTTTGAGATGTTCCTCATAGTAAGCTTCTTTAAAAATGGTTTCGGATAAACGGGAGGAATAATTCAGGGGAGCGACCTCCAAAGCATTGAAACGGTCTTCCCGGTTGCTACACCAAATGCGTCTTACCGGTATAACACTATCCAATTCCCAGCTGCAAAAAGGCAGTATGACGTAATCGAATTCCAGTCCCTTGGATTTATGGATGGTAAGTATTCGCACAGCATCTACTTCTTCGGAAGTGGACAACACTTTCTTTTCCCGCTCCTTCTCCCACCATTCCAGAAACAAGGGGATGCTATTGGAATTTACCGCTTCATATTCGAACACGATATCCTGGAAGGCAATCAGATAAGGTACTTCTTCTCTCCTGTTTCTTAAAGAAAACGTTTCAATAATCGTTTCTATGGTCTCGAATAGAGAATACGACATAATTTTCCCCGAAGCCCTACCGAAATCGGTCTTCAGAAATTGAAACAGATCCGTTTCCTTTACCGCCTGGAAAACACCGTCCAATTCCGGATTTTTATCGGGACCGAGGAAAGTGTGATAAAGAAAGAGAAGCGTCGCCCTGTTCACCGAATCATAAGGTTCGGTTAAATAGCGAAGGACGGACAGGATGAATTTCACATAAGGAGAAGACCATACATATAAAGAATCGTTGGAAATAAAATGGATTTCCCGCAGAGCGGACTGATTGTATTTCATCAGATAATCAGCCACGAAAGCCCCTTCCTTGCTATTTCTGACGAGGATGACGATATTGCCCAGCTTCCCTCCTCTATCCAGAATGTCACCGATAAGTGAGAGGAGACCGTCCATAATCGTTTCATCGCTTTTTTCCTCTTTTTTTTCAGGGCCGAATTCGATATCCACGTAACCGGAATAGGTAGAACGCACTTTTTGATAAGGCGTATCGTAAGCCTTTTCAATCGCATAGGACCAGGCATTCGGGCTCCCAGCCTCTTCATCGTACAATTTTTTTAACTCCCGGGCGGATCTTTCAAAAAAGACATTGTTGAAATCGACGATTTCCCGCCCGCTTCTCCAATTATCAGGCAAAACCACTTTTTTAGTTCCCAACCGGCTAAATTCACGTTCTACTCCTTCTGCCAGCAGTCCCCAATCTCCGTTTCTCCAGCGATATATACTTTGTTTGACATCCCCTACGATCAGAGCCCTGTTTCCTTCCCCCAGACTGTTGGTGATCAACGGCCGGAAATTCTTCCATTGCAGGGAAGAAGTATCCTGAAATTCGTCGATCATAATGTGTTTAAAATAGTTTCCGGTTTTCTCAAACAAAAAAGAGGTATCGTTCCCTTCTATTAAAACATTGAGAATATGGGTAGTATCACTTAAAAGCATCAGGCCTTTTTCTTCGCAATACTCCCTTACTTTACGATACAGATCGTTGAGTATTCCCAATTGATAAAGGTTATCGGAAAGTTGTTTTGCCGACAAATAACGGTAAAATTGAGTGTCGTATTTCTGTATGCATTTTTCCAGTAAAGAACTGAGCACCGGGAAAATATGTTCAATTTTCGATCGGATAACTGGATCGCAGCTTTTGGTTACCCATCCCTCTACCAGCTTTACTCCTTCTCTTGTCGTTTTAGTCACTTCATCCAATTTCCCGTCCTGAAGTTTATAAAAATGAAAAGCGGGACAATTCTTTTTGAAATGGTTTATTTGGAGACCGGAAGCCTCGATCAGGCCTACAGCCTCTTTACTGAGTTTTTCCAATTCCTCTTCATACTCCCGGATGATGCCTTTGAGGAAAGAACGGTAATCTTGCAAAAAATTTTTATCGCCGAATTTATAAAGAATCTGTTTATCGAAAAGCATATAATTCTCTTTAAACAGTTCTTTTCCCAACTCGGCCATTTTCGCTTTCACACTCCAGGATTTCCCTTCATCCACGCTAACCTCCATCAGTTCTCCTACCCATCTTCGCAATTCTGCATTGACTTTTAGCTGTTCCATCACTTTATCTACCGCTTTCGTCAATACAAATTCACTGTCCAGTTCTACATTATAAGCCGGGAAAATACCCAATTCTTTTGTAAAGGATTTGATAATACGCTGAAAAAAACGATCGATAGTGGTCACAGCTATCCGTCCGTAATCGTGCAACAATTGAGTTCTCAACACTTCCGCCCGATTTTTCAGCGTTTCGTCGGTCAACTTCAATTCTTGTTTGAGAATACGTCCGTACACACTGTACTCTCCCTCTGCCAATTTATGCAATTCATTGATAATCCGCGACTTCATTTCCTCTGTCGCTTTATTGGTAAAGGTGACTGCCAGAATGTTTTTATAGTCGGAAGGAAAAGAAAAAATAATTCTGAAATATTCCAAGGTCAGGGTAAAAGTCTTGCCCGAACCCGCAGATGCTCTATATATTTTTAGTTGTGACATATGGTTCTGCTTAACGGACAGGCCGGTAGAGGCCCGTTTTCCCTTCACCCTTTTTCCGGGCTTCCGCTTTCATTCAATTGTTGATCAATCAAGTCTATTTCTTTAATACGTTCCTCTATGGTTGTGAGATACTCTCCGATATAGGTAACCACCGCATTATCTATACGATGCTTACGGGCCAGTTCCAGAGCCTGTTGCAACATCTGCCGGGATTGTTCGAAATCCCCTTCGTTCTCATACATCCAGGCCAGATTGACGTATGCCTGTAAGGCAACGCGCGGAGACAATTTGGTAGCGGATTTCCATAAATTTTCTGCTTGTTCCACATTATTATTGAGAAAAAAGATATCTCCCATCCGCAACACTTTCTGACGATTGTAGACCCTTCGCCTCACTTCCTTCCAGGAAGGCGTAAAACGTTCGGCATACAGCGTACCGTTTCTCCACGCCTGATCCGCAATATAATCGATATATTCGTATTCTTCCGTAAGATAAGGATACAAATCTTCCCGGAAAATTACGGAATCGATCGGTAATCCCGAAAACCGGGAATACAAGCGGACATAATAATTGCTGTATATTTTTTGAAGATCCATATCCAGATGATAATCGAACATCTCCAAAGTAACCAGATAATCCACACCGAAAGTATAACACAGCCGTTTGATCTCGGAAGGGGGAGCGGGCCGGGGAAAAGTGTCCCGGTCTACATAAGAAACATAGCGCCCCGATAGGGCCATCAAGGAATCCCCCTCTCTGTTTTGATTCCAGACGGCATTCACACCCTGGTAAAATAAAAAAGATAACTCGGGAGGAGTCACTCCCTCTTGGTGGTAAAGAATAAAAGAAGAATCTGCCGTACAACGAATATTCCGGTCCCAATATCCGATATAAGCTCCTTTGCCCAGGGTAATCGGAGCGGGTTTCAATACATCTACCGGGAAAGAACGATAGGAGGAACAGGACACAAACAAGCATCCTAACAGCAGAATAATCCCTGCCGGAAGCCGATCAAATAGCTGCGTATAAGCTGTTTTATGCATCATATTAAATTAGTTTTGTCATTGGACATGTTACCGACGTGCTCTCTTCCCTATCGGAAACAGGCAAACGGGTTTGCCGCATCTTTTTCGTATCGTCTACTTCCCGCCGGTTCGGTTTTCCTATTTCCCATATCTTTACCTGCAATTCTTAGGCCAAAATTCCGGTCTAAGTTACTTAATTAATTTCATTCTCTTCCCGGAAATTTAAATTATAAGGTTTTTTTTCATCGATTCCCTGGCCCGAATAAAACGGACCACGTTTCCGGAAGAACTTTTGCGTGTTTTTAAAAGTTACCTCTCTCCTTTCCGGGAAAGTATAGGGTTATATTTTACCTCAGATACGATCCTCAAATACTTCAGAAACAAAGCGGAGATAAGCTATTTTTCCCGAACGGAAAAGAATTCGAAACCGGGAGTGAAGAGGGATGAGAAGAAATTATAAATAAATGAATTACAGATTATTATAAATAACCTGTAATTCAAAATTCATCTACATATTCATTCCGCCGCAGACATGAATAACCTGGCCGGTAACATATCTGGAAAAATCGGATGCCAGGAATAAACATACGTCTGCAATATCTTCCGGCGTTCCGCCTCTTTTCAAAGGAATTTTCGCTGCCCATTCTTTTCGCACGTCTTCCGACAATTGAGCTGTCATATCGGTAATAATAAAACCGGGAGCTACGGCGTTTGCGCGTATATTACGGGAACCTAATTCTTTCGCTACACTTTTCGTAAATCCGATAATTCCCGCTTTAGAAGCAGCATAATTGGCCTGTCCTGCATTTCCGCTGACCCCCACGACCGAACTCATGCTGATAATAGAACCGCTCTTCTGTTTCAACATAACCGCCGAAACGGTTTTCGTAAAATTGAAAACGGATTTCAGGTTTACATTAATAACAGCATCCCATTGTTCTTCACTCATCCTCATCAACAAAGTATCTTTTGTAATACCGGCATTATTCACCAGAATATCTATTCTTCCGAACTCTTTAGCTATTTCTTCTACTGTGGCAGAAGTAGCAGCGAAATCCGCAGCATTTGAAGCATACATTTTTGCTTTTACGCCGTATGCAGCAATCTCTTTTTCGGTAGCCTGAGCTCCTTCGTCATACCTCAAGTCGGTAAAAGCGATATCCGCACCTTGTTTCGCAAATGCTAATGCCACGGCTTTACCGATACCTCTCGAAGCACCGGTAATCAAAGCTGTCTTTCCTTCTAATAATTTCATAGTTACCATTTTATTTCTACTAAATGAATCATTATTCCACCGTTACACGGTTATTTTTTGTTTCAACGGCCAAAGATAACAAGAACTCGTGTAAAAGCGACAGGATTTGGATAAATAAAGTAAATATTTATTATTTCTAAGCGTCCCCTATCCTTGATCTATATTTATACAATTCACTTAAAATCAACAGATTGCCGGAAAATTAAAAAAAGACTTCCTATGAAGCCTTTGCTGCTACACCGCAGGGAGGAAAGTGAGTATAGGGTGAACAGTAAAATGTAGAACCGGGCTCTGCGTTTGTAAGAGAAGGAACAGCTTTATTTTTTCCTCACCTCCGGTAACTACAAAACAGAGTTTAAAAATTTCCCTGCTTTCCATTCCAGGATATACCTTTGTTTTTTTTGATTTAAAGCGAAAAATTATAATTTTGTAACTATCCGTTCAACCCGGGAAAAAACCCCTCCCGCAAGGGAGATATTTTCTAAAGGTCTCGGATTTATAAGCTTGAGTAGTATGAAAAGCATCTTTGTCGTTTTCTTTGCGCTTCTGGTTCTTCCGGACTCCGAAGCTCAAAATGTTTCGTCTTTCCGGCTGGATGGGATCAGGAAGAAAATTTTTTCCGATTCCCTCGGTTACATTCAGCTATTGAGGCGTTATACCTCCACAGACACTTCGCTTACTTATTCCGATTACATGCTTTTGTATTACGGACAATTGTGTCGTCCTCACTTTCACCAGAACAACCAGCTCCGGGAAGAACAACTGCAAAAACTGGTATCGGAAGACAAAGCGGAAGAAGCTTACACCTTATGTCTGGAAATCCTGAAGGAAAATCCGGTTTCTCTCTTTCCTTTACAAACGATCTTAAATGTATCGGACGTCGTCAAATTGACGCCTCAAGAAATTGATTCCTGTATTTTCAAGCTGACGCAATTGCTGCAAACCATTCATTTATCCGGAAACGGAAACGGTCCGGAAACGGCTTTTCAGGTAGTATGCAGACAGGACGAATATTTATTTATGCGTAATTGTTTGGATATAGACCTGAATCAGGTGTCGAAACCGGTAAGCAAAAAGACGGATTTCGGCTATTGCGATAAATTCAGAATCGTACCCACAGAAAATTACCGGCTTACCGACCTTTATTTCTTGATTCCCACTGAAAAGCGAAAGTAAAAGTTGGTTTCGGAAAGAGAAATGGAGAAAATACCGAGAGCATGAACAAAAATCAGAAAACCATATGGAACAGCAACCCTCATTGAACGATCACAACAAACAGGAATATCCGCCCATGCATACGGCAGAACATATCCTCAACCAGACCATGGTGAGGCTCTACGGATGCGAACGCTCGCGCAACACTCACATCGAACGGAAAAAAAGTAAATGCGATTACCTGCTGGATACTTGTCCGTCCTCCGGCCAAATCGAGGAAATAGAAAATAAAGTAAACGAAATTATTAGCCGGGATTTGCCGGTCACTGTCGAATTTGTTTCCCGCGAGCGGGTTCCCGCCGGTGTGGATCTGAATAAATTACCCGATAAAGCCGGAGAGACCTTGCGTTTGGTCAGGATCGGAGATTATGACCTTTGCGCCTGCATCGGACAACATGTGACCCACACTTCGGAAATCGGAATCTTTAAAATTATTTCAACCGATTATGAAAACAACAGACTTCGGATACGCTTTAAATTGCTGGAAAAATAACTTTTAACGAGTTCATCCGAAAACATGATATATTAAAAAAAATTGCATAAATTTGTTTCGTCTCTGCAAAAGGGCCCTAATTTGTTAAATCGACTGCCAGATGCTGGAATTTTACATCTCTTCCCTTCTTGGAATTACCGGTCAGAAATCCGGCTATAACCGGAATGTAGGGGTTACCTATGCGAAGAAAATAATTAACCGGGCCGGATAAAAGCGAATCGGGCCTATTTTCAGAGTTGTTCCATAGGTAAGGGAACAACTTTTTCTTTTGAACGAAAAATAAGGATTAAAACTTTAAATTTATATTTTATGGAGCTTTTAGAAAAAATCAAGGAAAACGCCAGGAAGAACAAAAGAAGAATCGTGCTTCCGGAAGGTACAGAAGAACGTACGCTCAAAGCCGCTGATGAAGTATTGGGCGAAGATTTTGCAGATATTATTCTGATTGGGAAGCCTGCTGAAATCAAGGCTTTGGCAGAAAAGTACGATTTGAAAAACATAGACAGGGCTACCGTTATCGATCCCGAATCTCACCCGAAAAAAGAAGCATATGCCGATTTACTGGTAGACTTGCGTAAAAGTAAGGGGATGACGAAAGAGCAGGCGTTAAAATTAGTGGTAGACCCGTTGTATCTGGCTACTTTGATGATTAAAAGCGGAGATGCTGACGGAGAAGTGGGAGGAGCGATCAATGCGACCGGTGACGTTTTACGGCCCGCTTTCCAGATTGTGAAGACGGAACCGGGGATTTCCGTAGTTTCCGGAGCTTTTCTTTTACTGACCAATAAACCCGAATTCGGGGAAAACGGTTTGCTGGTCGTTGCCGATTGTGCGGTTCATCCGAATCCTACTGCCGAAGAACTGGCACAAATCGCCGTAGTGACTGCCCGTACCGCCCGGAGTATCGCCAAAATCGAACCGAGAGTCGCTATGTTGAGTTTTTCGACCAAAGGCTCCGCTAAAAATGAATTGGTGGATAAGGTGGTAAAAGCTACCGAATTGGCCCAACAGATGGCTCCCGACGTAATGATCGACGGAGAATTGCAGGCAGACGCTGCTTTGGTTCCCTCCGTAGGCAACCTCAAAGCTCCGGGAAGTCCGGTTGCGGGCAAAGCCAATGTCTTGATTTTCCCCACGTTGGAAGTAGGCAATATCAGCTATAAATTGGTTCAGCGCATTGCCGGTATCGAGGCGGTAGGTCCGGTACTTCAGGGGATGGCCGCTCCGATCAACGACCTGTCCCGGGGATGTTCCATCAGCGATATCGTCAATATGATCGCCATTACGGTCAATCAAGCTGCAGGATTAACCAAATAGAAACAAATAAAAATAATTATCATGAACATTTTAGTTTTGAACTGCGGCAGTTCGTCCATCAAATATCAACTTTTGGATATGACGGCCGAACCCACCGTTTTAGCCAAAGGACTGGTCGAAAAAATAGGACTTCCTTTGGGGATTTTTACCCATAAACCCGAAGGGAAAGAGAAGTTGATTTTGGAACAACCCATTCCCGACCATGTAGCTGGTATGGATTTGATCCTCAGAGCTCTGGTTGATAAAAAATTCGGCGTTATCTCTTCGCTGGAAGAAATCAATGCCGTCGGCCACCGAATCGCTCACGGGGGGGAATATTTCTCCAGCAGTGTACTAATCGATGCCGACGTAAAGGCTAAGATACAGGCATGCAGCGAAATCGCTCCTTTACACAATCCGGCTCACCTGAAAGGAATCGAAACCATGGAACGCCTGTTGCCGTCCGTACCGGAAGTAGCCGTTTTCGATACTTCTTTCCACCAGACTTTGCCTCCCAAAGCTTTTATATACGGCATACCCTACGAATATTATGAAAATTACAGTGTCCGCAAATACGGTTTTCACGGCACTTCTCACAAATTCGTAGCCGAAAAAGCTTGCAAAATCCTGGGATGGAATATCGAGGAAAAGAAAATTATTACCTGTCACCTGGGAAACGGATCTTCCATTACAGCAATCGACAAGGGTAAATCCGTAGATACTTCTATGGGATTTACACCGGTTGCCGGTTTGGTAATGGGCACCCGTTCGGGAGATCTGGATACAGGCGCCCTCATCTATATTTGCGAGAAAAAAGGCTTCTCCCCGGCCGATGCAGTGAAACTGACCAATAAAGAATCCGGAGTATACGGTATATCCGGAGTATCTTCCGATTTCAGGGAGCTGAACGATGCGATGGATGCCGGAAACGAAAGAGCACGCTTAGCAATAGATGTATTCAACTATAACGTAAAAAAATACATCGGGGCTTACGCAGCCGTGTTGAACGGTGTGGATCTGATCGTCTTCACCGGCGGAATCGGGGAAAACGATTATGTGGTGCGTAGAGGCGTTTGCGAAGGTTTAGAGTATCTGGGAGTAGATTTCGACGAAAAAGTAAACCGGACAACCAGAGGCAAAGACCAAATTCTGTCCACGGAAAAATCTAAAACCCTGGTCATGACGATTACGACAGATGAAGAACTGGTGATTGCCACCGATACCCTGAATCTGATTCAATAAATAAAAAGAAGAGGGTGCCGTTTTTAGAGGTCTGGAACCTCGGGGGCACCTCTCTTTTTAACCCTTAGCCCGCTTTACATTTCCCACCATCCTTTGGCTTTATAAATTTCCGAATCGTAATTAGATCCCCGATTGTGCCGTAAGATGACGAGACCTTTATTATTGAGCGGATGTACGGTCAGGGTCGACAGAAACTGATTCAAAGCTTCCGAATCCATCCAGTTTTTTTCGACGTTTACGGTCGCCAGTTGACGGCACTTACTGACATCGAGGCGCTCCAGCCGATTCGATTTACAAATCAGGTTGTACAGCTTCCGGCAACCGTCCAGTTTAATTTCTTCCAGTTCGTTACAAGGACAGGAAAGAAAGCAGAGTTTGTGATATTTTTTCAATTTCAAATCCCGAATCCGGTTATGACCGCAATACAACTCGTATAAATGACGACAATTCCGCACATCCAGCTCTGTCAGGTCGTTTTCGGAACAATCCAGAAATTCCAGTGAAGGGCAACCGTTTACTTCCAATTCCGTTAAACCGCATCTTTTAATGTCCAGGTCTACAATCCCCTTCCCTGAAATATGCACTTCGTATAGTTGAGAAAGAGTATAGGTATGCTCGAAATATTCCGAACAGCGTTTAATACCGCTCCGGCTTCCGTCTCCCCAATTCACCTCCATACTATCCCCGTTTACCCAAAAACGAACTTTTTTTCCCTTCTCCGCCCGTAACTTCAAGCCGATTTCCCCCGGGACGGCGGTTTTGACCAATCCTATACTCTTTAAAAAAGATTCTACTTTACTATTCATGGTAAATATTTTTTATAATGTCTGATAATCAAATAAATCCGATTTTAGTCCGAACCGGTATGCTTCTCAAACATTATATTTATTTTTACTTAATTTAAAGTGCAAATATAAAAATATTTACATATACATACAATAATATATAGAATATACATGCGAAAAACTCCCTTGAGTATATTATAATAAGGTTTTACAGAATAAAAAAACTGTACGCTGAAGCGTACAGTTTTCGATAATAAAAGTATTTTAATTTATTGAACGGAAGGGGGTTGTGGCATTTCTCCCACGAAACCGCTGGTTCCAATTTTTATCACTTTGACAGGTCCTTCCAGAATAATGTTTTGACTTAAAGCGATAACGGCCACTTGTACTTCCGTTCCGTCCGGAATAGAGAATTGTCCCATAAAATTGAAGTTCCCCTCGGTCAGGCTACCGCCCCCCATATCATTCTGCCATCTTACATATTGATTATTCGCCCGGTAAAAAGTAGCTACTCCGTAGGGATCGGTTACTTTCACGGAAAACATCAGTCCGTACTGCACGTTCTCCCCTTCTACCGGATCCCAGGAGGCAGTCACCCCGGTTCCCAACTGATATTTAAATTCTTTTACATTCAACACACCCAATTTTTTTTCTCCTTTCAGGTTCACGGCTGTGGAATACACTTCGCCTTCTGAACTCTGAGCGGTAATGGAATAAGTTCCGTTAGGTATGGTTTCTGAAAAACGAAGTCCGCTTTCAAACAGATAATCGTTTATTTTTCTCATTTTATACGTATTTCCATCCTTCCCAAAAGTCACCTTATTAATGACGTCTCCGTAGTAAGCGGAAGTTACGGCCACATAAGGAGCAAAACGGGATTCTACCTGTCCCTCGCCGATGACTGTATTTTCCTGAAGAATATACCCGCTGCAATTCACTGAAAAATCAGGATCGCTGGATTTCACACACCCCCCGACAACGA
Source organism: uncultured bacterium (assembly GCA_905216195.1). Classification (GTDB taxonomy): domain Bacteria; phylum Bacteroidota; class Bacteroidia; order Bacteroidales; family Marinifilaceae; genus Culturomica. The sequence continues at coordinate 16,122 of CAJMSX010000029.1, read as the reverse complement.
AAGGTAAAGCGGCAAAAAGAAATGCCCGTTTTAGATTCATTAAAGTTTTCATTCTTAATTGTTTTTTAATTTGAAATAATCCCACGTTTTAATTAGTTTGCGAATATCCGTATTTTTTTTCAGAGAGGCAAGAAAAAAACGTATTTCTGTAACTTTTTACCTATTTTTGTGTACAATTAGTAAGTCAAAAAAAATTACATGCTTTTACAATTTGCTTTTGTTCTGACGGCCATTATTATCGGCGCCCGCATCGGCGGTATCGGCCTGGGTGTTATGGGAGGCATCGGTCTGGGTATTTTAACTTTTTGCTTCGGTTTACAACCCACTTCTCCGCCTATAGATGTCATGTTGATGATTGTAGCCGTGATCACGGCGGCAGCCTGCATGCAAGCTGCAGGAGGATTGGATCTGATGGTCAAATGGGCCGAGCATTTGCTGCGAAAACATCCCTCCCGCATCACCTTGTTGAGCCCGATCGTTACCTATCTATTTACGTTCGTCGCGGGCACGGGACATGTGGCTTATTCCGTATTGCCGGTCATTGCGGAAGTGGCGCGGGAAACCAAAATCCGTCCGGAACGTCCGTTGGGGATAGCCGTCATTGCCTCTCAGCAAGCTATAACGGCCAGTCCCATATCGGCCGCCACGGTAGCTTTACTCAGCCTGTTGACCGGATTCCAGATTTCTTTACTCGATATACTCCTCGTAACCATTCCGGCTACTTTGCTGGGGGTTTTTATCGGTTCGCTTTACTCCTTAAGAGTCGGGAAAGATTTGGAAAAAGATCCGGAATATCAGAAGCGGCTGCAGGAGGGATTGCTGGGAAAAGAAACCTATACCAGCGTTACCCTGACGCATACGCGCCAAGCCGGCTTGTCCGTAGCGATATTTCTCCTTGCCACCATATGTATCGTCATCTTCGGCTCCTTTGATAATCTGCGTCCGGCCCATAGGATTAACGGTGAAATCGTTGTAACCGGTATGCCGGTAATTATCGAAATTCTGATGTTATCGGCTGCTGCCTTGATTTTACTTCTTACCCGCGCCAATGGCATCAAAGCGGCTCAAGGAAGCGTCTTTTCTGCCGGCATGCAAGCGGTCGTAGCCATTTTCGGTATCGCCTGGATGGGTGATACCTTTCTTCAAGGCAATATGACGGAACTGAAATCCTCCATCGAAGAAATCGTCACTCAAATGCCCTGGTTGTTCGGTATCGCGCTTTTTGTCATGTCCATCTTATTATACAGTCAAGCCGCTACCGTAAGAGCGCTCATGCCGTTGGGAATTGCTCTCGGCATTTCTCCTTACCTTTTAATCGCCATGTTCCCTGCCGTCAACGGATATTTTTTTATTCCCAACTACCCTACCGTAGTAGCCGCCATCAACTTCGACCGTACCGGAACCACCCGGATCGGGAAGTTCGTGTTAAATCATTCTTTTATGTTACCGGGCCTGATCGCCACGGGAGTGGCAGTCGTAACCGGAATTTTATTAAGCCGTATTTTATTTTAACCTTAATCTACAAACTTATGGATGGTTAAAGCCGATATAACAAGAACCACTAAACTAACTAAACGCGTATAATCATGAAACAACTAATTCTGATCCTGCTGTTCTGCTGGCAGGTTACGGGGTTATTCGCCCAGCATTTAAGTTTTCAGTCTTCCAAAATCGATTCCCTGGATGCCAAAACTTTGTTCGAACGTATCACCAAAATTGAAAAGAGGACGGATAAATTAAACATCTATTTAAATACACAGGGAAGTTTCAACGTGTACATACACGGAAATGATTCGGAACAAGCCGCTTTTAAAATGAATCAACTTCGCCTGGAAATCAAGGGAAACATCAATAAATGGATTTTTTATCGTTACCGCCAGCGCCTCAATAACAGCAATGCACCCGAAGCCTTGGATAATTTGCCTACCTCTATCGATTATGCGGCGGTTGGATTTCAGGTAACGGACAAATTTTCCTTATTCGCCGGGAAACAATCCGTAGCCTACGGCGGTATAGATTACGACCTCAATCCGATCGAAGTATACGAATACTGTGATTTATTAGATCATACCCACAGCTTTTTGACCGGAATCGATTTTTCTTATTGGATCTCTGATAATCACGAAATTCAGTTTCAGATCGTAGACGCCCGCAACGGCTCTTTTAAAGAAATGTACGGCAAAGTCGAAGGGGTAAAGCCGGCAAAAACTCCGCTGGGATATACGTTGAACTGGAACGGCAGTTTTTTCGAAAACACCATCAGGACCCGTTGGTCCGCTTCTATTTTTCACGATGCGTCTCATAAAAATATGTTTTATTACGCGTTAGGCACTGAGCTTAATCTGAGAAAATACCGGATGTTTTTCGACTTCATGTATTCGGACGAACAATTGGACCGGAAAGGAATTATTTCCGATATGGCTTACCAGGCCGGGTATACCAACCGGGCTTTTCATACCCGCTACATGGCCCTGGTGCTGCACTTCAGTCACCGCATTCACAATCATTTCAACCTCTTTCTCAAGGGCATGTACGATAGAGCATCCGTATCGAAAGGCAATCAGGAATACGCCAAAGGAAAATACAGCGATTCCTGGGGCTATCTGGGAGGCATCGAATACTATCCCATGAAAGAGAACCTGCATTTTTTCATCACCTACGTGGGACGTTCGTACGACTATACCCGTTGCGCCAAAGCTTTCGGTATGTCCAACACCAATCCCCAGAGAATATCCGCCGGTCTTATTTACCAAATTCCGGTTTTTTAAGCCGGACCGGTCTGTTTTCCTCTCCCTCCGACAATTTATTTACGGCCAAAGCTCCGGCCATCACCGAGAGAAGAGATACCAGACTGCAAAGAAAAATACTCAGACAGGGTACCAGTAAGGAAAGGGCAAATACAGATCCGATGCCGGTGACCACCCCGGCATTTTTATTGATGTATTTTACACTTTGCCTGATGTTGAAACGCTTACGTTCTATGGCATAATCCACAAAAGAAAAACCGTAAAAATAGGAAGAAACGAAAAACATCGCAAAAGGAGAAAGCAAGCCGATTACCGGAATAAACGAAAATATCAGTAGCAACAGGGTGATCAGAAGTTGGAAAAACATATTCCGTACGGCAATACCTATTCCTCTGAGCACTTCCCATAACAATTGCCGGATACTGAAAGGATAGGACTTTCCCGTAATATGAGCTTCCGTACGCTCGGATAACCAGGAATAGATGGGAGACATCACTATCAGTATGAGATAAGCACCGAAGGTAATAAATAGAAAAAAGTACAGGATTTTCAACAAAATCCGGATGAGAAAGCCAGAGAGCTGCGTAAGCCACTCGAGCCAGGAAATTCCTTCTACCCAAGAAGCTACTTTTACTTTTACCAAATCGGATAAATTGTCGCCGGCTATAGATACCAACCACTCTCCTCCCCAAAAAAGTAATACCAGCAGGAGAAAGGGAAAGATGAGGAAACCGATAAACTTACGACTGAAAAGAAGGGTTACGGCCGGACCGTAAAACCCGATTCCTGTAAAAAAACCTTGTAATATACTCATGGGCCTTTTTATTGTATGGTGCGGCAGCAAAGATAGGATTCCTTACCGGATCACACAATTTTTCGATTTTCGATTTTCGTTTCCAGCTTACTTTTTTTTTATACCTTTGTAGGGTTTTAATCATTGCCGGGAGCAATGATAGTCGTGGAATTCAAAAAATAGAAATAACTATGCAAGCCTTAACTGCAATATCGCCGGTAGACGGTCGTTACAGAGACAAAGTCGAAAGCCTGGCTAATTATTTTTCGGAAAGTGCACTCATTCGTTACCGGGTTATGGTGGAAATCGAGTATTTTATTTCACTTTGCGAGTTGCCCCTTCCCCAGCTCCGGGAATTCGATACGGAGGTATTTTCCAAATTGCGTGACATTTATCTGGATTTTACGCCGGAAGATGCACAACAGGTAAAAGATATCGAAAAAATAACCAATCACGACGTAAAAGCCGTCGAATATTTTATCAAGGAAAAATTCGACGCTCTTCAGTTGCAGGCCTACAAAGAATTTATTCATTTCGGTCTTACCTCTCAGGATATCAACAACACCGCCGTTCCCTGTTCTTTCCGGGATGCCGTGCATCATGTGTATTATCCGCTGATCGATGAACTGATAGCCAAGCTGGAAGAATTAGCGGAAGAATGGAAAGACGTTCCCATGTTGGCCAAAACACATGGGCAACCGGCTTCACCCACCCGTTTAGGAAAAGAAATTAAAGTTTTTATTTACCGCTTAAGCCGTCAACTGGAATTATTGAAAAAGGTAGCGATTTCCGGCAAATTCGGCGGAGCTACCGGAAACTTTAATGCTCATCACCTGGCCTATCCGGAATACGACTGGGCAGAGTTCGGGAACCGTTTCCTGACCCAAAAACTGAAAATCGAGCGGGAAAGTTACACGACCCAAATCTCCAATTACGATAATTTCGCCGCTTTGTTCGACAACCTCCGCCGGATCAACACTATTGTGATTGACCTCGACCGGGATTTCTGGACCTATATTTCAATGACCTATTTCAAGCAAAAAATCAAAGCGGGAGAAGTGGGTTCTTCCGCCATGCCGCACAAGGTAAATCCGATCGATTTCGAAAATTCGGAAGGCAATCTGGGCTTGGCGAATGCCATTTTCGACCACCTGAGCAATAAATTGCCTATTTCCCGTTTGCAACGTGATTTGACGGATTCTACGGTACTGAGAAATATCGGAGTTCCTTTGGCCCATACGGTTATTGCCTTTAAATCTACTTTGAAAGGATTGAATAAACTCATTATCAACAGAGAGGCCATCGATCGGGATTTGGAAAAAAATTGGGCGGTTGTGGCCGAAGCCATTCAAACGGTTTTAAGACGGGAAGGTTACTCTCATCCTTACGAGGCCTTGAAAGCCCTCACCCGCACCAATAATAAAGTAACCCAGGAATCCATCGCCGAATTTATCGATACGCTGGAAATCCCCGTTTCTTTGAAGCAAAAATTAAAACAAATTACCCCTTCGAACTATACCGGAATTTAAATTCAGGACCTGAGCCGGAATCGGAAAGACAAGCTCTCCGATTTTCCGGCTCCGGCCCTCTATACCTTATGATATGCGCGATTTCATCATTATTTTAAAAAGATTTATCCCTCCCTATCGGTTCCGGCTGATAAAAAGTATACTGTACAATGTTTTGCATGCCGTTTTCGGAACCCTCTCCGTGACGATGCTGATTCCTGTGCTGAGAATACTGTTCGGCGATCAACCCGATATTACGGACAAAGTTCCTTTCAGTTTCGACGCCAAAACACTGACTCATCTTTTTTATTACTATATTACATCCGTTAAAATTGCTTACGGTCCGGCCAGTACGCTCATATTCGTAGGTCTGATCGCTGTAATTGCTACCGGACTGAAAACCGGATTTTCTTATTTGGCGACTTTCGAAACCATTTATATCCGGAACGGAGTCGTCCGGGATATTCGCCGAAAAATCTTCCTGAAAATATTACGTCTTCCTCTTCCTTTTTTTTCCGAAGAACGTAAAGGAGACATCATTTCGCGAATGACAGGGGATGTACAGGAAGTAGAAGCTTCTATCATGAGTTCTCTGGATATGTTTTTCCAAAGCCCCATATTGATTATCGTTTATCTTACCGCCATGTTTTTTATGAGCTGGGAATTGACCCTGTTCGTTTTTGTCCTGCTACCCGTCATGGGGGGATTGATTGGGCGGGTAGGTAAAAACCTGAAAAGACGTTCCCGGGAGGGCCAAAATAAAATGGGAGAATTACTCTCGTTGATGGAAGAAACTCTATCCGGTTTGCGGATTGTCAAAGCTTTCAATGCGGAAGATAAAATCAACGACAAATTTGCCAAAGAGAACGAATCTTACCGGTTGATCCAAAACCGTCTGATGAGAAGACGCTCGCTGGCGCATCCCATGAGCGAATTTCTGGGAACCATCGTTATCATCATCGTGCTGTGGTTCGGAGGAACCTTGATTCTCAATCATACGGGTTCCCTGACCGCTCCGGAATTTATCGCCTATATCGCCCTCTTTTATTCCATCATTAACCCGGCCAAGAACCTGACGAACGCTTTTTACAGCATACAGAAAGGACTGGCGGCTATGGACCGCATCGACGATATCCTTCAAGCCGAATCAACCATTAAAGAGCCGGAACATCCCCTTGTACATTCGGAATTCACACAAGCCATCGAATACAAAAACGTCACTTTCTCCTATAATGACAGTCAGACGGTATTAAAAGACATTTCCCTGGTTATACCGAAAGGGAAAACAATCGCTCTGGTAGGACAATCCGGTTCAGGGAAAAGCACATTTGTAGACCTTTTACCCCGTTTTTACGATATCCAGCAGGGAGAAATCACCCTGGACGGAATCAATATAAAAGATTTCTCTCTTTTTAATCTTCGGGAATTTATGGGAAATGTAAATCAGGATCCCATCTTATTTAACGATACTATTTTCAACAATATCGCTTTCGGAGTGGAAAATGCTACTCAGGAACAGGTGGAAAATGCCGCGAAGATAGCCAATGCCCACGATTTTATTATGCAATCGGAGCAGGGCTACCAAACGGTAATCGGAGATCGGGGAGGAAAATTAAGCGGAGGACAGCGTCAGCGGCTGAGCATAGCCCGGGCCGTACTTAAAAACCCCCCCATTATGATTCTGGACGAAGCGACTTCCGCGCTGGACACCGAATCGGAAAAACTGGTACAGCAGGCTTTGGACAATTTAATGAAAAACCGGACTTCCGTCGTCATTGCCCACCGTCTTTCCACGATCCGAAACGCCGATCTGATCTGCGTTTTCCACGAAGGGAAAATTGTAGAACGGGGAACGCATGAAGAACTGTTGAAACAAAACGGCATTTATACCAAACTATACAGTATGCAGAATTTCTGATCCCTCCTATGAAAGAAGACCAGTTACTGGGAAAAAACGTCGGCTATCCTGTCGTCTATTGCCCTGAAATTTTAGTGGCCGTTCCCCGCCGGCTTAACCGGGAAATTTATCAGATCGATTCTCCCGCTTCCTTATTTTGCGGTTACGACGCCTGGCATGCATACGAAGCCGGATTCCTGAACGGAAACGGTATGCCTGTCGCAGGCATCCTGAAGCTGGTATATCCCGCCTCCAGTGAATATCTGGTCGAGAGTAAATCCCTCAAATTGTATCTGGGCTCTTTTCAAATGACTCCTTTGGGTAAAGGGACGGCAGAAGGTATTTCTCTCTATACCGATCGAATACAAAAGGATTTAAGTCATTTACTCCAAGCGGAAGTAAAAGCTTGTTTTTTCCCGCACCCGGTTCGGAGGGAAATGTCCGACTTTCACGACTATTCCATTTTAGAGAACGATCCCCGGGCGGAAGAGACGGTTTTTTCCGTTTATCAGGAACGGCCCGGTCTACTTCAGCAAAACCACCCGTTTTCCGGAGTGGAGCTTAAAATAGGAAGCCATTTGCTGAAGAGCAATTGTAAAATTACCCGTCAACCCGATTGGGGCAGTGTCTATATCCGCATAAAAAGTAAAGTACTTCCCGATGAAATGGGCCTGTTGCAATACCTGGTCTCTCTTCGGAACGAAAACCATTTTCACGAAGAGATCTGCGAAATGATATACAAAAGACTGATGGATTTTTATCAGCCGGAGATATTGATGGTCGCCTGTCTGTATACCCGTAGAGGAGGTATCGATATTTGTCCCGTTCGGGCCAATGAAAAGGAGTTTCTGCCTCCCTTGTTAGGAGAGACCACAACCTTAACCACAGGAGAATTCAGACAATAAAAAAACGGAGCTACCGACGATTTTAAACTTCTGTAGCTCCGGTCTTTTTCACTCTTTCCGAAAAATTCTTTATTTTAATTTTGCTTCATAGGTGCCGTCTTTTAAGGCTTTCAGGCCGGCATCCAAAATCTTATTGTCTTCGTTGAGTACCCGATACAATTCGTTCATCTCCCATTTGTCGCGTGCAATCAGGGCTTTTATCTGGCGTTTCATATCCGGTAATACTTTTTGCAGCGACTTATCGTCCCGGGGAATACCGGCTTTTTCTCCCAACCGGACGATTTCTTCTATCATTTCATCCGTTACCACGAATTCTTTCAGAAATTTTTCAAAAGTAGGATATTCTTTTTCCAGTTTTGCCCGGTTTTTATCGAGGAAATCCACCTCGTATTCTCCGATGACATTTTTGGCGATCAGCCGGTTCAGGTATAAATAATTGATGCCGGTGTCTATAGGTACAAACAAATCGGGAATGATACCGCCCCCGCCGTATACAACCCGGTGTTTGGTTTGGGTATAATATTTCGTGGAATCGGTAATATGGATACTGTCTGCGCTCACCATTTCTCCATTCATATACCGGTGATACAACTCACCTCTGTAATCTTCGTTAGTATAGGGTTTTTGGATACATTTACCCGAAGGTGTATAATAGTGAGCAGTGGTTAAACGAATAATAGAGCCGTCCGTTAAGGGGAAGGGACGCTGCACCAATCCTTTTCCGAAAGACCGGCGTCCGACAATCAACCCCCGGTCCCAATCCTGCACGGCTCCGGCAACAATTTCACTGGCGGAAGCCGAATTCTCGTCCACCAGTATAACCACTCTTCCGTTTTCCATCAATCCCCTGGAGGTAGCAAATTCATCCCGTTTTCCGGAAGAAATTCCCTGAGTATAAACGATCATTTTCCCGGCATCTAAAAAGTTGTCGCTTATACCGATTGCTGCACCCATATATCCTCCTCCATTTCCCTGTAAATCCAGAATCAGGTCTTTCATTCCTTCCAGCTTCATTTTCCCCACGGCTTTTTCGAATTCTTCTACCGTATTGGCGGCAAAACGTGAAAGTTTGATATAGCCGGTGGTTTTATCCAGCATATAAGCGGCATCCACACTGTATAAAGGAATACGGTCGCGGATAATGTCGAAATCCATGGGTTCATTCCCCCGCAACACTTTAATCTTCACCAGTGTTCCCTTCTCTCCCTTCAAGCGCTTCCGTACGCCCGTATTGGTCAGTTTTACCCCCGCTATATTCTCTCCGTCCACGGTTACGATCCGGTCTCCGGGTCTCAATCCGACTTTTTCCGAAGGTCCTCCGGGCACAACCGAAACGACCATCAGAGTATCTTTAAAGACCGTAAACTGAATACCTATACCGAAAAACTCCCCTTCCAACGGTTCATTCATTTCTTCTACTTCATCCTTAGAGATATAAACCGAATGAGGGTCCAGATCCGATAAGACTTTTACAATAGCATCCTCCGTCAGTTGCTGTAAATTTACGGTATCCACATAAAAGGCGTCGATAAGTGCCATCAGACGCTGATACTTGATACTCTGTTCCCGAACCTGATTGTTGTTCTGTTGAGCTTTTACCGCAAAAGCGACCAGGCACAACATCAATCCTAAAATAATACTTCTTTTCATCTGCTCTAATTTATTGAATTCCATCTTTTAGTCCGTTACCCGTGTGGGGCGTGCATACTCTGCCAATTCCAGGTCTTTTATATTTTCCTTTTCGAGGATAAAACGTACGGCAGTCCGTACTTTGTGAAAGCCATATTTTCCGGCTGCTCCGGGATTGATATGCAAGCAGTTCAGTTTTTTATCGAACATCACTTTGGCAATATGGGAATGACCGCATAGGAATAAGCGGGGCCGTTCCCGCAATAAGAGGGGCTTTATCCGGGGATCGTAATGCCCGGGGTACCCTCCGATATGAGTCATCAGCACTTTGACCTCCTCACAACAGAACAGTTCCGTTTCGGGATAAGTATGCCGAATCATCCCTCCGTCTATATTACCGTATACGGCCCGGAAAATAAAACGACGGCTTAATTCGTCCGCCACATCCATCGTGCCGATATCTCCGCAATGCCATACTTCCTCACATTCCTCAAAAAATTCGAGGATCTGTGGGTCCAGCCAGCCGTGCGTATCTGATAACAATCCGATTTTCATAAATGATACAGCCTATTTATTTCTTCGGGCCAGAGGGTTTCGTCCGGGGTCTCCAAAATAAGAGGGATATCATCGAAACGCTCATCGTCCATAATCCGTTTAAAAGCAGCCCATCCCAATTCTCCTTTACCGATGTTTTCATGCCGGTCAACCCGGGAACCTAATCCTTTCTTAGCATCATTCAGGTGCATGCCCTTTAAATAGTTGAATCCGATCACTTCGTCAAAACGTTCAAAGGTTTCCTGAAATCCGGAAGCGGTGCTCAGGTCGTAACCCGCAGCAAAAGCGTGACACGTATCTATACATACGCCTACCCGGCTTTTATCCTCTACCTGCTCTATAATACGGGCCAATTGTTCAAACGTATACCCCAGGTTCGAACCCTGCCCAGCCGTATTTTCCAGTACGGCGCATACGCCCTGGGTTTGTTGTAAAGCAAGATTTATCGATCCGGCAATCAGAGACAGGCCTTCTTCCTCGCTGATTTTCTTCAGGCTACTTCCCGGATGAAAATTCAATAAACACAATCCCAGTTGTTCACATCGTTTCATCTCATTCAAAAAAGCCTCCCGGGACTTTTTCAATCCTTCCGGATCGGGATGTCCCAAATTAATCAGATAACTGTCATGAGGCAGAATATGTTTCGCCTCATAACCGTATTCCTGACAACGTTGTTTAAACACTTGAATATTTTCCGCTGTCAAAGGAGCTGCATTCCATTGCCGCTGATTCTTGGTAAAAAGCGCAAACGCCTTCGCTCCGAGTTGAGAGGCATTCAAAGGGGCATTTTCCACTCCTCCACCAATATATACATGAGCTCCTACGTATTTCATGCGATTCTATTTTTCATTTCAACGGTTATCTTCGGACAAAGGTACATTTTTTTGAAATTAAATAAGCATTCGCTTTCGCCCTCCGGTGAAATTATTTTTATCTCCCCTCTGCGTCAAGCACAGGATTTATGAACCGAATTTATTATCTTTGCACCCATTTAAAACGCTGGCTGAAAAACGCCCGCCAAAAGGAGAATTTGTACATGGGATTCAAAGAAGAAATACAAAGAAGACGAACTTTCGGGATTGTCAGTCATCCGGATGCCGGAAAAACAACACTGACGGAAAAGCTATTATTATTCGGAGGAGCTATCCACATTGCCGGAGCCGTAAAGTCCAATAAAATAAAAAAAACCGCTACTTCGGATTTTATGGAAATCGAACGCCAACGGGGTATATCGGTTGCCACTTCCGTCATGGGTTTTGATTACAACGGAATAAAAATCAATATTCTGGATACTCCGGGCCACCAGGATTTCGCAGAGGATACTTTCCGGACCCTCACCGCTTGTGACAGCGTTATCATCGTCATCGATGCCGCTAAAGGAGTAGAAACCCAAACCCGGAAATTGATGCAAGTCTGCCGCATGCGCAAAACCCCCGTCATTGTTTTTATCAATAAACTGGACCGACCCGCCCACGATCCTTTCGATCTGTTGGACGAAATCGAAAAAGAATTGCAGATCAAGGTAAACCCGCTCAGTTGGCCTATCGGAAGCGGAGAAACTTTCAGGGGCGTATACAATATTTACCAGAAAAATCTGCTGTTATACAATCCCAGCGTTCAGACCCTGCCCGAAGGAATCGAAATCAACGACTTGCATTCCGAAGTATTGATCAAACATATCGGAGAACGGGAAGCGGAATCTTTGTGTGAAAATCTGGAGCTGATTCAGGGCGTTTACCCGCCATTGGACCGTCAGGACTACCTGAATGCCGAAGTCGCTCCCGTCTTTTTCGGCTCGGCTTTAAATAATTTCGGGATTAAAGAATTACTCGACGGCTTTATCGAACTGGCCCCCTCTCCGCTGGCACGGGAAACGGAGGAACGTTTCGTACAACCGGAAGAAGAAAAGTTTTCGGGATTTGTCTTTAAGATCCATGCTAATATGGATCCGAATCACCGGGACCGGATTGCCTTTGTCAAAATCTGTTCGGGCGTCTTCAAACGCAATACCAATTATCTCCATGTCCGTAACGGTAAAATGCTGAAGTTTTCCACCCCTACCGCTTTTATGGCCTCCAAAAAATCCATCATCGACGAAGCCTATCCCGGAGATATAGTCGGTTTGCACGATACAGGCACATTTAAAATCGGAGATACGCTGACGGAAGGAGAAAAACTCCACTACAAGGGAATTCCGAGTTTCTCCCCCGAATTATTCAAATACATCGAAAACGCGGACCCTCTGAAATCCAAGCAACTGGCCAAAGGCATAGACCAACTGATGGACGAAGGAGTCGCCCAGCTTTTTATCAACCAGTTCAACGGAAGAAAAATCATAGGTACAGTAGGGGCTTTGCAATTCGAAGTGATAGAATACAGATTACTGCACGAATACGGGGCTTCCTGTCGCTGGGAAGCGATCAATCTTCACAAAGCCTGTTGGATAGAAGCTCTGGATGCCGACGAATTGCTGGATTTTAAAAAACATAAAGCACAATATATGGCTAAAGATAAACACGGAAGAGATGTATTTTTAGCCGATTCTCAATACATGCTGCAAATGGCCCAGAACAATTATAAAAAATTAATTTTTCATTTCACTTCTGAATTTTAACCGATATGATAGAAACCGGAACAAATTACACCCAAAGCAAAGTGGTAGAACTTAAAGACACCGCATTCGTATACGGTTCAGGGAAACTGGAAGTATTCGCCACTCCGGCTCTGGCCGCTTTTATGGAAAATACTGCCGTTAAATGCCTGGAGGGCCTGCTGGACGCCGGCACGGATACCGTAGGAATCGAAATTAACATTCAGCACATCAAGGCGACGGCAGTGGGTAAAACCGTTTCCTGTAAAGCTACCGTCGTCCGGGTAGAAGGCCGTAAAATCGGTTTCGACATAGAAGCCTGGGATGAAGCCGGTAAAATCGGACAAGCCACTCACGATCGGTTTATAATTGATCCTCATAAATTTATGAGCAAAATCCGGTCGTAAATTTTACACCGTCGGCTGATTCCCGGAAGAGGTCTTCCTTATCCCGGCGGAAGGATATAAAATATTTACTCGGATATGCAATTTAAACTGACTTCGGAATTTAAGCCTACCGGCGATCAGCCGGAAGCCATAGACCAACTGACCCGGGGTATACTCGCTCAGACTAAAGCGCAGGTACTGCTGGGAGTAACCGGTTCCGGCAAAACGTTTACGGTAGCCAATGTTATCAATGCTGTAAACCGGCCTACGCTCATATTAAGTCACAACAAAACTTTAGCCGCTCAATTATACGGGGAGTTCAAATCTTTTTTTCCGGAAAATGCCGTGGAATATTTTGTTTCCTATTACGACTATTACCAGCCGGAAGCTTATTTACCCACTACCGATACCTATATTGAAAAAGATCTGGCGATCAACGATGAAATAGACAAACTGCGGCTCAAAACGACAGCTTCTTTACTGTCGGGCCGTAAAGACATCATCGTCGTATCTTCGGTTTCCTGTTTGTACGGAATGGCCGATCCGACGGCATTCGGATCCAATGTCACTCATTTGAAAAAGGGGATGAAGATCGGACGGAATCAGTTATTGCGCCGTCTGGTCGACGCTTTGTACTCCAACAACGATCTGGAATTCAAACGGGGCAGTTTTCGTGCCAAAGGAGAAACCGTAGATATTTTTCCGTCCATAGAAACTTTTGAAGGAGTCGCCTACCGGATCGAGTTTTGGGATGACGAAATCGACCGCATTACTTCTTTCAGTCCGGAATCCGGAAAAAGCATCGAGACCTTCGAGGAACTGGATATTTATCCGGCTAACCTGTTTGTAACGGACAAAGCCACCATCGCTCATGCCGTCGTTGAAATCGAAAAAGATATGCATCTGCAAATCGGCTATCTGAAACAAATCGGGAAACATCTGGAAGCGAAAAGACTGGAGGAAAGAGTCCGTTATGACCTCGAGATGATAAAGGAATTGGGATACTGTCCGGGGATTGAAAACTACTCCCGTTATTTCGACGGACGCCCCGCCGGGGTACGTCCTTTTTGTCTGCTCGATTATTTCCCTTCTGATTTTCTGATGGTTATCGACGAATCTCACGTAACGATTCCTCAGATCCGAGCCATGTACGGAGGCGACCATGCCCGGAAACAAACTTTGGTAGAATACGGATTCCGGTTACCGGCAGCTTTCGACAATCGTCCCCTTACGTTTGAGGAATTCGAGGGTAAAACCGATCAAACCATATACATCAGCGCCACACCGGCCGATTATGAACTGGAAAGAAGCCAGGGGGTTGTGGTCGAACAAATCATTCGCCCAACCGGCATACCCGATCCGGTGATCGAGGTGGTACCCACTCTCAATCAGATCGACCATCTGGTAAACGAAATTCAAAAACGTTCTCCGGCCGGAGAACGGACATTGGTAACCACCCTGACCAAGAAAATGGCCGAAGAGCTCAGTAAATACCTGGATCGCATCGGCATTAAATGCCAATATATTCATTCCGACATCGACACGCTGGAACGGGTAAAGATACTGGAAAATTTACGAAAAGGGGTTATCGACGTCCTCGTCGGCGTCAACCTGCTGAGGGAAGGACTGGACCTTCCGGAAGTTTCCCTGGTCGCTATACTCGATGCCGACAAAGAAGGCTTTTTGCGTTCTACCCGCTCTCTGGTTCAAACAGCCGGACGAGCCGCCCGTCACGTCGAAGGTAAAGTCATCATGTATGCCGATCAAATAACGCGGTCTATGCAGGAAACCATAGACGAAACCAATTACCGCCGGGCCAAGCAATTGAAATACAACGAAGACCATCATATCGTGCCCCAGCAGATTCGAAAAACGACAGATTCCGTACTCATTCGGACCACCCGTCCTTATATCGAGGAAGAACATCTCAACCTGGTCGCCGATCCCGTTACCGAATATATGAGCCGGCCCGAATTAGAAAAAATGCTGCAAAAAACAAAAGCAGCCATGCAAAAAGCGGCGAAAGAACTGGATTTTATGGAAGCGGCCCGCCTGAGGGACGAAATGTTCCGGCTGGAAAAGAAATTAAAATAACCCTTTTTTCGATCAGATTACCAAATCTTTGCTACACCTGAGGGAACAGTCAAAATACCGGCTCACGGCTGAGGGGGCATTTTTTGTTTTTTACCTCTTAAAACAAGGCCTGGAAAAAATCAAGAACACTACAAACCGTGAAAACGAATCATTCGTGGGCCTCTCCTGGAAAATTCAGGGAGTTTGGGGTGTACCGCATCTTTATTTGAGCTCTCTCTGTATTAACCGGGCCAGTTCTTCCCCCGCCCTTTTATAAGCATCCCCCATCAGATTTTCCAGGGTACCGAATTTCCCTCCCCTGCTATTCAATCTTAACCGGGCCAGTTCCTGGGACGCCCCCCTTTTGGTGAAAACGACTTCCGACTGAATACTTCCTTTTTCGTTAACCTGAAAGAGATATATCGTTGCCACATACTCCGCTTGGGGATTGTCTTTAAATCCGGCATACAAAATTCCTTTTTCATTAAAATGCTTAATGAACTTTACTTTCAACGTATTTTTCACCTCTTCATTCCAGTATTTTACCCACTTTTCTCCTCTCTCCATCGCTTTCATTTCCAGAAAATCTTTCTCCTTCATGTTTTTTATAACGACATTCGAATAATCGAAATTAATTTCCAATTCCTTTTCCCCCTTGAGAAACTCCAGCGATCCCGTTATTATCCCGTTTCTTTGCGGACCCGCTATCCGGCAAACAGAGTCGGGAGTCAACCCCGCAAAACTGAGCAGGACGTACACTATTACCAAAACATTTTTCATGGCCTATTTTTTATTCAAGTATGTAATACAATCTGACGGCAAACTCCGGCCCACCCCTTCACAATTAAGATTAGCAAACGGTCTTATTTGAAAAGTGCGCAAACAAATATACTTAAAAAGGGCAAGAATCAATCAAAAAGGAGGACGCTTTAGGCAAATAAAACAAAAAAGAGCTACATAGGAGTAACTCTTTGATTTTCGGTCGAGCGATAAACGGGACTCGAACCCGCGACCTTCGGCTTGGGAAGCCAACGCTCTA
>CAJMSX010000028.1 GCA_905216195.1 uncultured bacterium | reverse complement strand
AGGTTTTAACCGAGCAGGAGTCGCTGGGCTTGGAATTTTATGCTTTTGTGATACTTAACCCGGCGGCCGAACCTGCTGTTTTGGAAGAGAAAATCGGTCAGCATGCCGGTTTGATGAAACTGGCGGATAGCCAAGTGACACTGTTGCCGGCGGATGAGATTTATTTTAACCCGGTCGAATATTGTTCGTTGCTGAGAGGACGGGATAGATCGTTATTGTACATCCGCCTCAGTATAGCTTTGGCCATACTGCTTATCGCTTGTTTCAATTACATCAATATATCTATGACACGTAACCTGCAGCGGTTGCGGAATACGGGCCAGCAGATGGTGTGCGGGGCTGCCGTGGGAAGTATGCGGTTGCAGTTAGTGGCCGAGACTTTTATGCAGGTGCTCTTCTCTTTGGCTGTCGCGTTGGGGTTGATTTACGAAATTTTACCGATGTTCAATGCTTTTCTGGGTGCCGATTTGTCTCTCTCCGACTTATTTTACGGTCCGGCTCCGCTGGTATTTTTACTCCTGATCGGGATTCTGTCCCTACTTCCTTCTTTTTATATTTTTTCCCGTTTGGGAAAAATCCGGCTGAGTGCTGTGTTGAAAAATGAAGGAGGGCGTAAACCGGAGTTGATCAAGGGCCTGGTGGTGGCTCAGTTCGTGGTGGCGACGGTTTTAACGATCGTCGTATTGAATATCCACCGGCAGATGGAGTATATCGCCCATAGCCGTCCGGATTCCGACCGCATTGTTGCGGTAAATCCGACCCTGGGAAATTTCGATGAGAAGGATTGGGAGGTCTTCCGGGAGCAGTTGAGGACTTTACCGGACATCGAAGCGGTGACCACGACTAAAATTACCCAGAATATGAGCGGGAGATCCGGAGATATCGATTATTGTGTTTTCGATTGCGATGCCTCCTATTTCGATGTATACGGCGTGAAGATTTTACGGGGGAACGGTTTTTCCTCGGTTTCTGCCGGAATGAATCAGGTATTGGTGAATGAAACTTTTGCCTCTCTGATCGGAGAAGAGGCGATTTTAGGTCATACTTTCGATTATTGGGACGGGAGCCGGAAAACGGTTGTCGGGGTAGTGAATGATTTTCCGTTGGATCGTTTTTCCCGGAAAATTCCTCCGGTAGTGCTGCATCCCGATCCGAAAGGAGCGGGGCATTTGGTCGTCAAAATCGGAGAAAACGTTTCTTTTGCCGGGATGAAAACCAAGCTCAACGCCTTGTGGCGGGACATCGCCCCGGAAAGTTCGCGTTTATCTTGCCTGACGATGGCAGACCTTTATCAGGGATTTCACCGGGACGAATTGAGGTTGATGGAAACCGTATGGATTTTTATGTGGATCAGTTTGTTACTCACCGGATTGGGATTGTTCGGCCTGGCCTGGTATACGGTGGAAAACCGGAAAAAAGAAATCGGCCTCCGTAAAATCAACGGAGCGAGCGAACAACAGGTGCTGGTATTGATTTGTAAAAGATTTATGGTGTGGATTGCCGTCGCTTTTCTGATCGCTTTGCCGGTGGCTTTTTACTTTACCGGAGAATGGATGGACCGCTTTTTGTATCGGGTGAATTTCAGCCTCTGGACTTACCTGATCGCCGGCGGATTTATTTTTTCAATCGGCTTGCTTACCGTGATTTGGCAGTCGTGGAAGGCTGCGGTACGCAATCCGGTGGAGGTGTTGAAAACCGAATGAATGAATTCTCAGTACGTTCGGCGGAAATACTGTCCAAGAATTAGACAAAATCGTCTAATAATTAGACAGTGTTTTTATAAGATCATAGAATAAATCGTTCTGAATGTGTTTATTACTAAAGTGGCATGTGTTTTGATAAAAGATATTTAAAATAAGTTACGGATTAAAATATATCACTATGATTGAATTAAAAAATGTAGATAAGTATTATAAATCCCGGTTTCAACGGACATTTATACTGAAAAATGTGAATTTTACGGTAAATGAAGGGGAATTTGTAAGTATTATGGGACCCAGTGGGGCGGGAAAGTCTACTTTGCTGAATATTATCGGTATGTTGGACGAACCCTCGGAAGGGGAATATTTCTTCATGGGAAATCCGGTCCATAAAATGTCGGAAAAGGATAAGAATCTCTGTCACCGCAATTATATCGGTTTTATTTTTCAGGCTTATCATTTGCTTGAAGACATGAATGTGTACGAAAATATCGAGATGCCTCTCGTTTATAAAGGGGTAAAAGGGAAGGAACGAAAAGCCATTGTGGCGGATATTCTGGACCGGTTTAACATTGTGGCGAAACAGGATTTGTTTCCGGAACAATTGTCGGGGGGACAACAGCAATTGGTGGGCATAGCCCGGGCGATTGTGGCGAAACCGAAGTTGTTACTGGCCGACGAACCTACCGGAAATTTACATTCGGAACAAGGCCGTCAGATTATGGAATTGCTCAAAAAGTTGAACGAAGAAGAAGGAATGACCATCATACAGGTAACTCATTCCGAACAAAATGCCCGGTATGGGACCCGGATTGTCCATATTATGGACGGTTATCTGAAAGAAGGAGTAGCGAGTATCGAAGGGGGGCTGAAACTTTAGAGAAAAAATTATCTCCGGAGGGGAGGAACTGTAGTCATAGAGTTTAAGAAGAAACGTATGAATATTTTAAAAACTTTTGTTCGTAATTTTTCGGCTAACCGTCAGACCTGTATCATCAATATGCTGAGTTTGATTCCGGGCTTGGCCTGCTGTCTGCTGATTTTGTTGTGGGTGGTATTTGAAGTGCAAACCGACCGTAATTTTCCGAAAATCGACCGCATCGTTACCGTAAACGGGTATCATGAAGGTTTGGTCCCTTTTGCGGGAGCTCCGCCCGCTGTGGGGCCTACCCTGAAGCAGGAATTGCCGGAAGTGGAGGCCGCTGCCCGGATGGCTTATGCCTATGATAAAATCCAGTATAATACGGATAAATATAATTTTATCTCCTACAATGTGGACGCCGATATTTTCGGTATTTTCGATTTCACTTTTCAGGAAGGAATCCCCTTTACCGATGAGGAATATGACAAATGCGTCATTTCGGAAAAAATCGCCAAAGCGATTTTTGGAAAGGAATCCGCCTTGGGTAAATTTCTGCAGTTCGAAGACGAAAAATTTGTGGTATGCGGAGTGACCCGGGACTTGCCGAAGAATACTACCGTGAGTGTACATGTTTTTTTGCCCATTCGCCGGCAAGGAGAAAGTTTGAATTTTTGGTATAATAATTCTTTTTATACGTATGTGTTGCTGAAGGATGCCTCCCAGATTACCGGTTTTCCGGATAAGATCAAGGACCGGGCGATGAAAGCGGCTCCGGGGAATAAGCTGTATTTGACTTCCTTTCCCTTGAAGGACCGTTATTTAATTCAGTACGGGAATTTGAAGAACGTACGTCTGATGGGAATGATCGCTTTGTTTGTGTTGGTGATTGCCTGTATCAATTTTGTGAATCTGGCTACAGCGGGATTTACGCGGACTTCTTTCCAAACCGGTATACGTAAGGTGATCGGAGCTACCCGCCGGAGTCTCCTTCTTACGAATTTCGCGAATACGTTCTTGTTGGTAGGCCTTTCTTTTTTTATAGCGGTTTTGTTGGCCCTAGCCTTGTTGCCTGCCTTTAATCTGATGATCGGCAGACATTTCGTATCTTCGGATTTCCTTTCTCCTGCGATTGTCTGGATCAGTGTAGCCATTATCGGTATTACGACTTTGCTGGCCGGTCTTTATCCTTCCGTTTATGTTTCTTCTTTTAATCCGGTAAAGGTATTGAAAGGGCCTCATGCGGTGGGAGGAAAAGGAACCTGGTTCCGGAATTTTCTGGTAATCGCTCAGTTTACCATAGCCATTACGCTTATCATTTGCACCGTCGTTATTTCCAAGCAGATCCGCATGTTTCAGCAAATGGATCTCGGATACAATCACGAAGAGGTAGTTTACGTGAATTTGCGGAACGAGTTGGTAAAGAAAGCCCGGGTGTTGAAAGAAGAGTTACAGGAAGAACCCGCGGTAACGGCCGCCTGTATCGCTCAAAATGTTCCCGCTCAGATCAATTGGAACGGTACGGGATGGGGATGGGAAGGAAAAGATCCGGCTTTTGTGCCTTTGATTACTTTTGCCTTTGTCGATGAAGATTGGGCTAAGGTGTTAGGAATCCGGTTTAAAGAAGGCACCTTTTTTACAAAAGACGGAGAAGGAGTGGTCATTAATCAGAAACTGGCGGAAATGATGGGAGGAACTTCCTGGGTAGACCGGTATATCAACCGGGGAGAAAACATAAAGATCGTCGGCGTGCTGGATAATTTTATGTATAATAATTTTAAACAGGAAAGCGCTCCCCTGGTTATTTTCCCTTTAAAGGATACGGATATTTCCCGGGTCGGAGGCTGTATCATGGTTCGGGCGAAAGGGGAAAATCTGACGGCTATTTACGATCTGGTTCAGAAAAAGGCTCGGAAATTGAACGGAGGAGAACCGGCCGAGGTCTATTTCCTGGACGAAAATGTGGAAAATATGCTGTATGCGGAAAAGCAGACCACCCGTATGGTATCTTTCTTTTCCGTGCTGGCTATTGTAATCTCCTGTCTGGGTCTGTTCGGGTTGGCTACTTTTATGATGGAACAAAAAAGAAAAGAAATCGGAATTCGTCGGGTCAACGGAGCACGTATCGGGGAAATCGTGTGGTTGCTGAACGTAAATTTCTTACGTCCCGTGGTGGTGAGTTTTCTGATCGCTTGTCCCCTTGCTTATTATTTGATGAGCGGTTGGCTGGAATCTTATTTGCAACGTACGGAACTGAGCTGGTGGATTTTTGTTTTAGCAGGTTGTCTTACGGCTATGATCGCGGTTGTGACTTTGTTGTGGAGGAGCTTACGGGCTGCGACCGAGAATCCGGTGA
This sequence comes from uncultured bacterium, assembly GCA_905216195.1. Lineage (GTDB taxonomy): Bacteria > Bacteroidota > Bacteroidia > Bacteroidales > Marinifilaceae > Culturomica. The sequence goes on along the minus strand of CAJMSX010000028.1, from coordinate 39,525 downwards.
ATTCACTGAAGAGCGAATAAAGGAGACTCGCGCATAACCAGAGAAGGATAGCGCAAGAAAAAAGGCTGTTTTTGAAGCCTGGGTTTTTATCAAGAATGTTCGGCCTGTGTCGGACATTTTTTGTTTTTCCCCGGAAATTCTCCTTCGGTTTTTAAAGAGGAATTTTTTGCCGGAGGGGATATTCCCTCTGAAGTAAGCTGTCCTCCTTCCGCTTTTAAAGAGCATGTACCGAACTTTGCGGCTCTCAGTTGAGCGGTATTATATACATTGGGAAACAGACCGAAGGAGTTGAAATTATCTTTGTAACCGCATTTCGTTTTTTCCTTGTAAAAAAAATAGACGAAGGTGTAAAATTTTTGGACGGGGTGAGACGAAATAATCGTATGTAGGATGCTGTTTATCAATAAATTATTCGATGTGGCATGTTATTTGATAGATAAAAAATTTAAGGAAAATGGGAAGAGGATTGGGGAATCGGGAAAAGCGGAACCGGTCTTAAAAAAAGGGGTGAGAGGAAACAAGACATAAAGTAGTGATCAATTAGATAGGAACTATATGAAAAGAATCAGGGAATTTATCGCTAATTTTAAAAAGTTTAAAACGGCGGGTGTATTGAATATTATCGGTTTATCCGTAGCTTTTGCCGCTTTTGCGGTAATTCTCATTCAGTTGGTTTTTCAGGAAGGGTATGATCGTTTTCGGCCGAAAGCCGACCGGATTTACCGGGTGGAACTGCTTTTCCCGATGAATTTACAATACAGTGCTTTCGGTCCGGAACCGGTGGGAGGTTTGCTGAAAGACCAGAGTCCTTTGGTAGAGGATTATTTTGTCATCCGGAATGCCCAACGGGAAACCCTTTTACTGAAGAAGGAAAACGGAACGACGGATAAATACCGGGAGTCCGTCTGTCCGGCAACGGCTTCTTTTTCCGACATGTTAGGAATCGAAACCCTGGAAGGAGACGCCAGGCAAGCTTTGACGGAACCGGATATGCTGCTGATCCCTCAAAGTACGGCCCGCAAATGGTTCGGAAACCAATCGGCTTTGGGGAAACAGGTAAACACCGGCGATCAGAAAACCTATACCGTGGCAGCCGTGTACCGGGATATGCCGAAAAATTCCATCTTTAAAAACGACTGTTATACCCGTCAGGAGGAGACGGAAAGCTGGGGAGACTGGAGCGGACAAATATATGTATTGGCTTCGAAACCGGACCGGGAAGCTTTGCAGCAACAGGTAAATGCGTTAAAGATCGAAGTCCTCGATCAGATTTTTGAAGGTTTGCATAAAAAAGGGGAGGTGGAGAAAGAAGGAAAATCCTATTTGCGGGTTTCTCCCCTTACGGATATTTTCTATGACAATACGGTCATTTACGATACGATGGACAAGGGAAACCGAAAAAGTGTAGCCGTGCTGTTCGCCGTAGGGATTCTGATCATTCTGATCGCCGGCATTAATTTCCTCAATTTTTCGATGTCACTGGCTCCCACCCGGATGAAAAGCATTAATACGCAAAAGGTGTTGGGTGCTACGGCCCGGGAATTACGGGTACATTTGGTGGGGGAAGCGATCGCGTATACGGTTTTGGCTTTTCTGCTGTCAATCGGATTGTTGCAATTGTTTTCCATGACCGGATTAGCCGCTTTGTTTCCGATGTCGCTGGCTCCTTTGGGCCATATAAAATTGTTGGGAGGCATTGCTCTTCTCTCCGTAGTGCTGGGAATCGTGGCGGGATTGTATCCGGCTTTTTATGTCACTTCTTTCGAACCGGCGTTGGTGCTGAAGGGGAGTTTTGTTATGACGCCGAAGGGAATCCGTTTACGGAACGGCTTGATGGCTTTTCAGTTCGTTATCTCGATCGTTTTGATCATCTGTACCTTACTGATGGGGAGTCAGTATCGTTATATGCAAAATTATTCGCTGGGGTACCAAACGGAAAATATCGGATGGATGCAACTCGGCAATTCCCTGGCGAATAGCCGGGAAGCCCTGGTTTCGGAAATAGCGGGTATACCGGGAGTGGTGGATTATACCTTCTCGGATTATGTGCCCGGGGAAGATTTGATATCCGGTTCGGGAACCGAGATCGACGGGGAAGCGGTACAGTTCGACAGATGGATGGTCTATAAAAATTTTCTGGATTTCTTCGGTATTCCGCTGGTGAAAGGAGACGGTTTTTCTAAGTCGGATTTGTCGGAACCCCAATTGATTATAAATGAGACGGCTTTGAAAAAACAGCCGGTTATCGAAAATTATTTCGGACGCACCATCCCGAATGGCGGATTGATGAACGGTCGTCTTATCGGCGTAACCCATGACATACACTACCTCTCCTTACGTAAGCCGATCGCTCCTTTGGCCTTTATTTGCAGTACGGATGCTCCGTTCAATTATATGTTTCTTAAACTGGCCGGGGGTAATCTGCCCGCTACTGTGGAAAAGATCCGCCAAGTGTATGAGAAGTTGGCACCGGAAGGAATCTTTACTTTTCAATTTTTGGACGAATCTTTGCAACAGAGTTATGAGGGGGAAAAACGGTTGATGCAGGTCCTTTCGCTGATGGGAGGTATTGCCATCGTTCTGGCTCTGGTCGGAGTATATGGGTTGATTATTTTCAACGCTCAATACAAGCGGAAAGAGATCGGTATCCGGAAAGTGAACGGAGCGACGGAAAGTCAGATTATGTTACTACTGAACCGGGGTTTTTTCCGTTTGCTGACGCTGTCCTTTGTGATTGCTTGTCCCCTAGCCTGGTACGCAGTTAGCCGCTGGCTCGAAAGTTTTACCTACCGGACGCCTATGCATTGGTGGATTTTCCTGTTGGCGGGTTTAATTACCCTGGCAATTACTTTACTGACCATCAGTTGGCAAAGCTGGAAAGCCGCTACGGAAAACCCGGTGAAGTCGTTGAAAAGCGAATAGGGGACTAACCGGAAAGGAACCGCCCCGGGCCGGATATCCGAATCCACCCGAAAAGGAACAGGGGGCCGACCGCCTGTCGCCCCGGAGCAAGGTTTGCAACTGGCAAATGTAGTTGATACTTTATATCATTTTTTACGCTAAATAATAAAATATTTCATTATTTTATTCCATTATTTCTCGTATTTTTCATCCAAAACGCGCAGGATTGTCTGAAAAAATATATAAATTTGTTTACATAAATGGTGATCGGCCCCGATCATAGTGATAATGAATGAGTGTGAAGATGGAGCGAGAAAAAATATCCGGTTATACGTTGGAGCAGAAAGCGATGCTGAAGCTTTTTCGGTCTGCTACCCAAAAGGCGGCAGCTTGGGCGGCAGCCGGCAAATTGCTCACATGCGACCGGTTTCGCCAAATCGTATTCGATATCCGTTCGCTGTCCGACTTCCGGGTCTTACAATGTTCTTTTTTCGAGACTCCGGATGAATTTCCGTTTGTAGATATTTGGGTTGCTTGCCAGAACACCTTTTATCGCTGCAGCTTTTTTCTTTTTCCTTTGGAAGAAGGAGGAACTTCCCCCTATCTTCCCGTCCGTCTGGATGTCTCTGTGATCTCTCATCCCGAACGCTACCCTTTTATGGGTTTCCAGTAAACCGATTTTTTTTGCATACGTTAAGATACTGTTAAAAGATTAGACATTCCTGTCCATTTTTCATACACTGATATTCGGTATGATATTATATGAAAACCCTTGTAGTGAGAATGTTATTGGGAATGGCATGCCATTTGTTATGTTAAAAACTCTGTATTCGCGTATTTATTAACTCTTACATAAACGAGAACATGCATATGAGTGAATTTAAATTTTTTTGGAGGAATTTGATCAAACAAAAAACAGTGGGAATTTTGAGTATTGGGATTTGCCGAACCTGTGGGGGAAGAGGTGCGGGCTGAGGGCAGTAAAAATATATCGTCCGGGGAATTGTGGTTGATGCTGAACCGGGATTTCGTGGTCTGGGTCGGAATTTCTTTTCCGATGGCCTGTCCGGTAGCTTACTATTTGGTCCTTCGATGGCTGGAGAATTTTACGGCACGGGTTTCTTTGAGCTGGTGGGTGTTCGCTTTGGTAGGACTCATCCTATTGACGGTGACTTTGTTGACGGTTAGCTATCAGACCTGGAAAACGGCTACTCTCAATCCGATAAAAGTGTTAAAGAGCGAATAGAGATCCTTTCCGGCCGGTATTCTTCTAAAACCTGTCAAATACTTAGACAAGGTTGTCTATTTTTTAGACAGTGTCGTTTTATGCTTGTGTGGTAAATTGCTGAAATTTAGTATATTGAAAAACAGGCACGTAATTTGATAAAAGATAAAACCAGAAAAACTCTAATTTTTGTTGATATGAAATTAAATGGATGGAAGGTATTTGTAAGGAATCTGGCAAAACAAAAAACCGTAGGTATTTTAAGTATCGGAAGCTTGGCGGTGGCTATTTGTGTGGTAATTCTGATCGGTCTGTGGGCGGCCAATGAGTTCAGTTTCGATCGTTTTCAGAAAGATGGGGAGAAGATCTACCGCATATACGGCAGCATTATGATGAATAATACCCCGACGACGATAGGGGCTACCTATAAACAATTGGGTGAGGATGCCGCCCGGAAGTTTCCGGAATTAGCGGATATGTGCAGGGTGAGTCCGCAAAATCTGGAACTTAAGGTAGGAGAAGTGTTGTATCCGGATAACGAGTTTTTTCTGGTGGACTCTAATTTTTTCCTGTTCTTTACTTTTTCCCTGAAAACGGGGGACCCCCGTACGTGTCTGGCGGCTCCCGACGGACTGGTGATAGACGAATATTCCGCCAACAGATATTTCCCGGGTGAAAATCCCCTGGGAAAATCCCTGAATATAATGGGAAAAGATTATACGGTTACGGCTGTGATGAAAAATATGCCTGAAAATTCCCATTTGAAAGCGCATATCGTAGCTCCTTTTCTGGGCTATTGGGCGAAAGACCTGGGATACGGTTCGACCGATTCTTTTATCACTTACTTTAAGATCGCTAATCCGGCTTCGCTTCCCCAGCTCGAACAAGGTATGACGGAACTGATCCGTTCGTCGAATTCCCTGTTTCAGCAAATTGATTTTAAATACAAGTTGCAGCCTTTGTACGATATTCATTTCAATAATTCGTTTAAATTCGACAATGTGGTTCACGGGAACAAAAACCTGGTGATGGTGTTTTTGCTGACGGCTTTTGTGATTTTACTGATTGCCTGTATTAATTTCATCAACCTCTTTATTTCCACTTCCTTCCTGAGGGCGAAGTCCATCGGCGTAAAGAAGACGCATGGGGCGGAGAAGGGAATGCTGATCCGGGAATTTTATCGGGAGACCTTTTACTATGTGATTATAGCTGTTGTGGTCGGTTTGATGTTGTCGGTGCTGGCTTTACCGATCTTCAACCGGCTGGCGGATTACCACCTCACGATCGATTTTATGAGTCCCTGGCTGTATATCTTTTTGTTAGGAGTGGCTTTTTTCGTGATGCTGACAGCTGGAACATTCCCGGCTTTGTATATGACGAAATTCAATACGGTTGCCACTTTAAAAGGTCAGTTCAAAGGTAAAAATCTTTCCTTCCTGCAAAAGGGGCTGATCATCGCTCAGTTTACAGCTGCCATCGTGATTCTGATTTCCGTATTCTTTATCAATAAGCAGGTGAATTATATGATTACGAAGGATTTGGGATTCGATAAACACAATGTGCTGTATGTACACGACCGGGGTGGTTTTGCTAAAAACTACAGGGCTTTTAGCGACGAAATGCGGAATTATCCCTGTATTGCCAATTTAACGATGAAGGATGTGGATCCGGCGGGCTGGTGCCGAGGAAATTCGGTAAGAGTTCCCGGAAACGACCAGGAATACCTGATGGAATTTTGTCAGATCGAACCGAATTATTTCGAGGTGATGGGAATGGAGATGGATACCGGACGAAAGTTCGAAGAAAATATGGGGGATTCTTTGCATTATTGTATTCTGAATCAAACCGCAGCCCGCATGTTGGGGTTTAAAAATCCGGTGGGGGAAAGATTACGTACCGATGAGCAGGATTATATTGTCCGAGGCGTGGTGAAAGATGCCCAAACTAAATCCTTGCACCAGCAAGTAGATCCTCAGATTTATTTTGTCTATACGAACCGGTATACCGGTGTACCTACCGTTTTATTCAAAGTACAGGGAAATCCGCAGGAAGCGATCCGGGTGATACAGTCCAAATGGAATGAACTGAATCCGGGTACCTCTTTCGAATACCGTTTTCTGGACGACCGGTACGCCGAATTGTATAGATCGGAAACCAATGCCGGCCAGATCCTGGGAGCTGCTATGTTGATTACTCTGATTATCAGTGTGGCGGGCTTGTTTGCTATGGCCTATTATACCACCCAACGGCGTCTGAAAGAAGTGGGCGTACGGAAGGTAAACGGAGCTTCGGTAAAGGAATTGCTGCTGATTCTGAACCGCGATTTTTTTGTGTGGGTGGGGATTTCCTTTGTAATCGCTTGTCCGTTGGCTTACCTTTTTGTATCCAACTGGCTGAGAAATTTTATAGACCGGACCTCCCTGAATTGGTGGGTTTTCGCTCTGGTAGGCCTCATCACCTTTCTCGTAACTTTACTAACGGTGAGCTATCAGACCTGGAAAGCAGCCAATGTCAATCCGGTAAAAGTGTTAAAAAGCGAATAGGGGTTTCTCCTCCTCGATACCGTCTTAAAAAATGTTTAATAGGTGGCTCATATTATTTATTTTTTAGTCACTACCTTTTAGTAGTTGTTCGATAAAATATTGAAATTTAGTAATTTATAAGCTAAGTATGTGATTTTGAAAGAAATGAAATCGGAAAAATTCTAATTTTTGGCGAGATGAAATTAAATGAATGGAAAGTTTTCTGGCGGAATCTGACAAAACAGAAAACGGTAGGAATATTCAGTATCGGTAGTTTGGCTATCGCTATTGCTGTGGTCATATTGATCGGACTATGGTCGGCTAAGGAAATGACTTTCGACAATTTTCATCCGGATAAGGATAAAATGTACCGGGTCAACGGACAGTTGATGCTCAACAATGAACTTATGAAAATGGGGTCCACCTATCAGCCGGCGGGAGAAGATGCGATTCGGAATTTCCCTGAAGTCGAGACGATGTGCCGGGTCTTTCCTGAGAATTTGGAAATCCAGGTCGAAAATATAACTTATTCCGATAATGAATTTTTTCTGGTCGATACCAATTTCTTTACTTTTTTCAATTTTGTTTTGAAAGCGGGGAATCCCCGGACCTGTCTGTCGGCACCCGACGGCTTGGTTATCGACGAGTATTCGGCCAACCGCTATTTTCCGGGCCAGGATCCGATGGGAAAAACGCTTCGGATCAAAAATAAGGATCATACTGTGGTGGGTGTGATGAAGAATATGCCGGAGAATTCCCATTTGCAGGCACATGTGATAGCTCCGTTTTTTGGATATTGGGCGAAAAAACAAGAATACGGTTCAAACGATAATTTTATTACTTATTTGAAAATTTCTGATCCGTCAGCCCTGTCTAAAATCGAAAAAGGAATAACCGATATTGCTTGGAAAGCCCAACCTTTGTTAGAGGATGTAGGTTTCGTTTATAAGCTGCAACCGTTGGAGGATATTTATTTCAACAATTCTTTCAAATTCGATAATGTTATTCATGGTAACAAAGGTTTGGTGGCGGTATTTGTATTGACAGCTTTTGTCATTCTGCTGATCGCTTGTATCAATTTTATCAACCTGTTCGTCTCAACTTCTTTCCTGCGGGCGAAGTCGATCGGGGTCAAGAAAACCCATGGGGCCGACAAGAGGATGCTGATCCGGGAGTTCTACCGCGAGACATTTTATTATGTGATCTTAGCCGTGACCTTGGGTACGGTGTTGGCTGTAATAGCTTTGCCGCTATTCAACCGCCTGGCGGATTCCCACCTGTTTATCGATTTCAGCAATCCGTGGCTCTATCTTTTCTTAGCGGCGATTACTGGTATCGTTGTGCTGACGGCAGGTACCTTTCCGGCCCTGTATATGACGAAGTTCAATACAGTGGAGACGCTGAGAGGGCAATTTAAGGGGAAAAATTTGTCTTTTCTACAAAAAGGGCTGATCATCGCTCAGTTTACGGCTGCCATCGTAATCCTGATTTCCGTATTCTTTATCAATAAGCAGGTGGATTATATGATTCATAAGGATCTGGGATTTGATAAGGAAAACGTGATTTATGTATATGACCGGGGCGGTTTTATGAAAAATTACCCTTCGTTCCGGGAAGAAATGAAAGCCCATCCTTTTATTGTCGATGTTACTTTAAAAGATACGGACCCGGCAGGATGGTACCGGGGGAGTTCGGTTCACAGATCCGGAGAGGATCAGGAACATATTATGGAGTTTTGCCAGGTCGAGCCCAATTACTTTCGTATGATGGGCATGAAGCTGACAGAGGGACAAGAATTTGCTGAAATGTCGGGCGATTCGCTGCACTATTGTATTCTTAACGAAACGGCCGTCCGGATGTTGGGTTTACTGAAGCCGGTGGGGGAGAAGATTTTTGCTGACGAAGGGATCGGTTACACGGTCCGGGGAGTCGTAAAGGATGCTCAGACGAAGTCGCTGCATCGGCAAGTGGATCCGCAGATTTATTTCCCTTTCGATAGGAAGTCGGGAGTCGAGACTCCGGCCCTGCTTTTTAAAGTGCAGGGTAACCCCCAAGAGGCTATCCGTCTGATCCGAGCCAAGTGGAACGATTTGAATCCGGGAATTCCTTTCGAATACCGTTTTCTGGACGACCGGTACGCCGAATTGTATAGATCGGAAACCAATGCCGGCCAGATCCTGGGAGCTGCTATGTTGATTACTCTGATTATCAGTGTGGCGGGCTTGTTTGCTATGGCCTATTATACCACCCAACGGCGTCTGAAAGAAGTGGGCGTACGGAAGGTAAACGGAGCTTCGGTAAAGGAATTGCTGCTGATTCTGAACCGCGATTTTTTTGTGTGGGTGGGGATTTCCTTTGTAATCGCTTGTCCGTTGGCTTACCTTTTTGTATCCAACTGGCTGAGAAATTTTATAGACCGGACCTCCCTGAATTGGTGGGTTTTCGCTCTGGTAGGCCTCATCACCTTTCTCGTAACTTTACTAACGGTGAGCTATCAGACCTGGAAAGCAGCCAATGTCAATCCGGTAAAAGTGTTAAAAAGCGAATAGCACCCGGGGAGGGGGATGTTATGCTATTAATTCGATAAGATTATGATTTTCAATAGTTTGAAGTTTTTTATCCGGAATTTCCGGAAACAGAAAACCGTAGGAGTTTTAAGTATCGGTTGCCTGGCGCTGAGTATTGCAGTAGCAGTATTGATCGGACTGTGGGCCATGAACGAGTTGAGTTTCGATAATTTTCACAAGGAGGGAGATAAGATTTACCGCTTAATGGTCACTAGCCTGAAGAATAATGAGTTTTCCCGTTTCGGTTCCACGTTCAAACCTTTTGGGGAGCAGGCCAAGGCCCAGTTCCCGGAGATCGGGGACGTATGCCGTGTGGTGCCTTGGGGAGAAGGAGAAATTTGGATCGATAATGTGGTATATAAGGAAAATAAAATCCTGGTAACCGATACGAATTTTTTTACTTTTTTTACTTTTCCCCTGAAGGTGGGGGATCCGAAGAAAATATTGAGTGCTCCGGATCATATGGTGATAGACGAAACGGCTGCCCGAAAGTATTTTCCCGGAGAGGATCCCATCGGTAAAATCGTTATTTACAACGGTATTCCTTTTACCGTTGTAGGAATTATGCAGGATATGCCTGTCAATTCCCATTTGCAGGCTCACTTCGTCCTGCCTTTCTTCGGCTGGTACAGCCGGGACGTTTGGGGAGGGTCGGATGTTTACATTACTTATATGAAACTGGACCGGAAGTCGGATATTTCCCGCGTGGAAGACGGTTTGCTCGGGATATTGACGTCGAATATGGAATCGTTCCGGAACCAAAAGCCCAGTATATACCTGGAACCTCTTCGGGATGTTCATTTTTCTGAAGAGGGATTCAACATCCCGATTGTGAAAGGCAATAAGTCCCTGGTAATGGTGTTTTTGCTGACGGCTCTGGTGGTGCTTTTGATCGCCTGTATTAATTTTATCAATTTATTTGTTTCTACCTCTTTTTTGCGGGCGAAATCGATCGGTGTGAGAAAAACGCACGGAGCCGACAAGGGTTCGCTCAGGCGGGAATTTTTTCTGGAAACTTTTTATTACGTGCTCTTGGCGGTAGCGGGGGGGCTGGTCTTGGCGTGGGTGAGTACCCCTTTCTTCAACCAGTTGGCAAATAGTGAAATACGTATCGACCCTGCTTCTCCTTTATTGTGGTTGTTTGTGGCGGGTTTAACGGTGTTTACGGTTTTTGTCGCCGGGGTATTTCCGGCCTTCTATATGACCCGTTTCGGAATTGTAGAAACGATGCGGGGACAATTCAAGGGGAAAAAATTATCGGCCTTGCAGAAAGGGTTGATTATCGTACAGTTTACGGCTTCGGTAGTTTTTCTGATTTCCGTATTCTTTATCGACAAGCAGGTGCATTTTATGGTTAGGTCCGATTTGGGGTTCGATAAGGAAAATATCATGTATGTACAGAGCCGGGGTGCTTTCAAACAACATTATGAGGCTTTGCGGACCGAATGGAAACAATGTCCTTCCATTGTAGATGTGACCCGTAAAAACAGCCTGCCGACCGATTGGGTGCAGGGGTGGACGGTGGGGAAGCCCGGGGTGGAAGAGGATTATTTGATGGAGATATGCCGGGTGGACGATAATTATTTCGATGTGATGGGCATGCAACTTGTAGAGGGCGAAAATCCTTTTGCCTATGCTCCCGATTCTCTTTTCTATTGTATTATCAACGAGCGGGCCGCCCGTTTGTTGGAAATGGAACATCCTGTGGGGGAAAACCTGAAAATCTACGGACGCTATTGTCCGATAAAAGGTGTGGTGAAAGATGCTCAAACCAAATCCTTCCACCAGGGAGTGGATGCTCAGGTATATTGGAAACTGACTCCGGAATGGACGCATTACTATCTGTTTAAAATCCAGGGCGATCCTCAGTTGGCGATTAAAGCGGTGGAAGCGAAATGGAAAGAACTGGTACCTAACGTTCCTTTTGAATACGGTTTTCTGGATCAGGCTTATGAAAATTTGTACAAGGCCGAAACGAATGCGGGAAAAATACTTTCTTCGGCTATGTTCGTCACTTTTCTCATCAGTGTGGTAGGCTTGTTCGCCATAGCTTTTTATTCGACTCAACGGCGCATCAAGGAAATCGGCGTACGCAAAGTGAACGGGGCTACCGTAGGTCAGATATTGGTCATTTTAAACCGGGATTTTCTGGCTTGGGTACTGATTTCATTTCTGCTTGCCTGCCCCATCGCCTACTTCTTTGTTGTCCGTTGGTTGGAGGGTTTCCGGGCTCGTACCGAGATCAGTTGGTGGGTGTTCGGGCTGGTCGGACTGATGGTGGTCACCGTAGCTCTGGTTACGGTCAGTTATCAAACCTGGAAAGCGGCCACCGTCAATCCGGTAAATGCTTTAAAGAGTGAATAGAACAAACCGAGGACCGCAGACTAAAACGGCGAATTTACCAAATGGGGAGAGAAATGTATCGAAAGTATATCAAACCGATTTTTCGGCGGTTGGTACGGAACCGGATCTATACCGTCATCAATATCGCCGGTTTGGCTATAGCCCTGACTGCGGTATTGCTGATCTACACCCATGTAGTTAAAGAATGGAAGACGGATCGGTTTCACCGAAATGGAAAGCATATATACCGTTTGATAATGAAACCGGACTATTCCACCGAATGGAGTTCCTGGACTTCCGCTCCTACCGCTCCTTATACTCAGGCAGAATTTCCGGCGATAAAGAACTATGTCCGGGTGTATCAGCCGGAGAGCTGGCTCCTGAAAAAAGTGGGGGATCCGGCTTCCTCCGGAAAAATCCGTTGTCTGTATACCGATAAGTCTTTTTTTCAGGTATTTTCTTTTCCTTTTGTAAGCGGGAAGCTGGAAGAAAATGAAGCTCCCGATTGGGTTGTGCTGACCGAAAAGGCGGCCTCCCGTTATTTCGGTGGAAAAGATCCGGTGGGAGAGATTCTGGTATTGAAAAGTTCGTTGCAGGAGGAAGATAAAGGCCGGGAATTTCATGTGGTCGGCATTGTGCGGGATTTTCCGGCCGCTTCGACTTTGCAGGCAGATGTGATTGCCGATTTTTCCTATGCCGAACGGACGAGATTCGACAGTTGGGGCATGCATGGGGTTTATACGTATTTTCAGTTGGAACCTGGGGCGGATGTATCTCAGATAGAGGCCGGGATTCCCCGCATTGTCGAAAAAAATTATTCCTGGATCAAGGCTTCCGAACGAAAAGCGGCTTTACAGCCCTTACAGGATATCTATTTTTATTCCGGACATGTCCGGGAAGATATGCCTCATGGGTCCAGGCGGTGGAATGTCCTTTTATGCGGTATTACTTTATTGATTCTCATACTGGCTTCCTGTAACTATCTTCTGATCAAAATCGCCCGTTTGAGCCGCAACGTTACGGGTTTAGCCGTCCAACGCTGTTTCGGGGCGGGGAATGGTGATTTACGCTGGCAGATGTTTCTGGAAACCGGCTTACACGTAGGGATCGCACTTCTTTTGACAGGGGTGCTGACTTCTTTTCTGCATCCCTATTTTATCCGTATCATTTCTCCCCGGTTTCCTTATGCCCTTGCTTTTTCGCTGGGCGAAGCCCTTTGTTTCCTGTTGCTGTTGTTCTTTTTTGTCGGAGGCATGGCCGTTTTGCTGTCTTTTTACATGAGGAAACGGCTGAATCACAGCGGTATTCTGACCGCCCTTCGTCCTCCCGCTAAAGGCTGGGATATCCGTAACGTGCTATCGGTTGTACAAATTTGTATTTTTTGTAGCCTCCTCTGTTGTTCGGTCGTGTTGATCCGGCAGATGGATTTTGTCAGAAAAAAACAGTTGGGATTTGATACGGAGCATATCCTGAGGTTCGGTTGGTATGACCGGCATTTGAATATGGAGGTGCTTCGTACGGAATTGATGCGGCATGCCGATATTTTGTCCGTGAGTAACGGTGCGGAACTTCCGTTGATGGGAGAGGATCCGGAAATCCTGTCGTCCGTACAAGATCCGGAGAACGGCATAGAGGCTTATATGATTCATGGAGATGCTTTTTTTGCAGATGCTTACCGCATCCGCATCACGGAAGGAAGGAACATCGATCCGGCGAGTTATCCGGCAGATTTGGAGAAATTTTTCGAAGTCCGTTCGGGAAAATGTCCCGAAATTCTGGTAAACCGCAAATTTGTCGGGCAGTTGGGTTTGAAGAATCCGTTGGGCGCGGTCTTACGCCAGAAAAACGGGCATTTCCGGTTTCGCATTGTCGGTATTGTGGACGACTTTCATTTTTTACCTTTATACGAATCGGTAAAACCGATGTATATCGTTTACGACATGCCTTTTATAAGCGCTTCGGTGGTGTTGCGTTACCGGGAGGGAAAGCGGGCTGAGGTTACGAAATACCTGGAAAAGTGTTATAAAGAAAAATTTCAGCAGGCAGTTTTTTCTTACCAGGAATACGATTATTCCCGGATTTACGAAAAAGATCTCGCTTTGGCAAAACTGATTCACGGGTTTACGCTGATCGCTGTTTTAATCAGCGGAATGGGTATTTTGGCTTTTTCCATGTTTATGGCCGAAAGCCGGAAAAAAGAGGTCGCTTTACGGAAAGTAAACGGGGCGGGGGAATGGCAGATTATCGGCTTGCTGAACCGGGATTTTATAAGGCGGGTTTTATTGGCCGGAGGAATCGGGCTGCCGATAGCCGGTTATATGATGAAGAAATGGTTGGAAGGTTTTGCTTATAAAGCAGAACCGGATATAGGAGTATATGTTTTTGTCTTGGCGGTTTCCGTTATCTTGGTATCGGCTATCATCACCTGGCAGGTCTGGAAAGCGGCTACCGTCAATCCGGTGGATGTGCTGCGGGGAGAGTGAGCTTTGTTCGGCGACTCTTTCGATATAAAAAATAGAAAAAATGTGGAATGCTTTAACTGATGAATGATGTACAAGGAGGATTTGAAATGGGTTGTCCGGAAATTTTACAGAAGCCGGATTTATACGTTTATTAACATGGGCGGTTTAGCTATCGCTTTTACAGTGATTTTGTTGATATACAGCTATGTCGTTGGGGAATGGAGGACCGACCGTTTTCATACCGGAGGAGAACACATTTACCGGATTACCCATCAAAGTGGGGGATACGATTATTGGGCTACCGACTTTTGTAGCCCTATGGCAGAAAATGCCAAAAAGGAAATTCCCGGAGTAAAGGATTACGTGCGCTTGGTAGCTCCCCAGACCTTTTTGGTAAAAAATGAAGAGACCGGAGAGTTTTTTCCCGAAGAACAATGTATTTATACCGATCCGCAGTTTTTTAAAGTGTTGAGTTTTCCCCTGATCGCAGGAGAGGTCAATTCGGAAACGAGCCCGGCCTGGGCGGTTGTATCGGAACGGGTCGCCCGAAAATATTTCGGAGACGAACCGGCGGTAGGCAAGATACTCACGCTTCGCTACCCGGATGAACCCGAGGATATGAATTATCAGGTGGTTGCTCTCATGAAAGACTTCCCGGCCCGTTCTTCCCTTCAGGCGGACATTTTGCTGGATTTCAGACAAATCGAGTCTACGTATGTATATGGTGCCGGAAATGCTCTTACCGCTTTGCTGGAGTTGGAACCGCAAGCGGATGTCTCCGCCGTGGAGAAAGAAATACCGGTTATGGAGGGGCGGTATTCCGAATATGAAAAGAAACGGAAAAAAGTCGTTCGCTTACAGCCGTTGCGGGAAATGTATTTGAAGTCGGGACATATACGGGACTACGAAGACGTCTTCCGTTACGGTTCTTCCCGTTTTAATTATATATTGGGAGGTATTGCTTTGTTGATTCTGTTTCTGGCTTCTTGCAATTACCTGATGATTAAAATGGCACAATTGCACAAAAGTGCGGCCGTGTTTGCGATTCAGCGTTGTTTCGGAGCCGGAAACCCTAGTATGAGGCGTCAAATTCTCACGGAAATTGCCGTACATGCCGTCCTGGCTTTAGGCGTGGCGGTCACGCTCTTTTTTATGTTGTACCCTCATTTCGTGGAGATTATTTCTCCCCGGTATATTTATGCTTTAAGTGTGACCACGGGAGAATGGGTTGTATTCGGAATCTTGATGGTCGGTTTTGTAGCCGGAGTGGGGTATTTTTTATCCGGCTGGATGTTGAGACGTTTAGACCGGTCGGGAATTAAACGCACCATAGATTCGCCTTCCGGTTTTTTCGACCTGAAGCAATGGCTGTTGATCGGACAAATGTGTATTTTTTGCGGGTTGTTGTTTGCCTCGGTCGTGTTGGTGAAGCAGATGCATTATATCCGAGAGAAACCGATGGGCTTCGATAACCGGAATGTATTGTGTGTAGAATGGCCCCTTACTGGGGTGGGGGCCGGGCCGGTAAAAGAGGAGTTGTTGAAGAATCCGGCTGTGGTTGCCGTCAGTAACGGTCGTCCCCTGCCTATCGGAAACTGGGTGATGTACGATGTATACGAGGTGGAAAAGCCGAATCACCGAATAAGATCTTCGGCTTTGCTGGGGGATACTTCTTATTTGCGAACTTACCGGATGCGTTTGCTGGAAGGGCGGAATTACCGGCAGAAAAAAACGAGGGGTGTTTTCTCCGGATCCGTAGAGCTGGGAGAGGTGGTCATTAACCGGAAAATGGTTCAGGAACTGGGATTGAAAAATCCGGTCGGTACAATTCTCCATTACGGCCCCTCCGTCCTGTCGGTGGTGGGAGTGGTGGATGATTTTCACTATCAGTCTTTGTATCAGCCGGTGAAACCGGTGATGATCGGTGCCGATCTGGTGGGTTTCGACTCTAATTTAAGTATTCGTTACCGGGAGGGAGAACGTCAGGCGGTCATCGATTACCTCCGAAACTACTTCAAGAAGAATTATCCGGGCATGATGTTCCAATATACAGAGTATAGCTATTCCGATTTATATGTACGGGATATAGCCTTGGTAAAAATGATCAACATCCTGACCCTCGTGGCTATCCTTATTTCCGGAATGGGAATTTTTGCCTTTTCCATGTTCGTGGCCGAAAGCCGGACCAAGGAAATCGCTATGCGTAAAATCAGTGGGGCGACGGAAATGCAAGTGGTTAGTTTGCTCAACCGGAATTTTGTATTGAAAATGACGGCGGCCTGTCTGATCGGTATACCCCTCGCCTATTATGCCATGCTTTCCTGGCTACAGGGTTTTGCTTACCGGACTACGGTGGATGGGTGGGTATTTATAGCCGACGTAGGTGTCAGCATCGCTTTAGTGGTATCCATCGCTAGCTGGCAGACTTGGCGGGCGGCTACCGTCAATCCGGTAGATGCGCTAAAGGATGAATAGCTCGGGGAAATGGAGGGAAAGGACTAAAGATAAGGTTAAAAAATTAGACAAAAGTGTCTAGAAATTATACATAGTATTTGAAAATTGAATGGGTTATTTTAGTGATAGTGAGTGTGATATATGATTTGGCACGAAAATTGTCAAAAATGTAAAACAAAAACTTTATTTTGAACTATGAACCATTTAAAACTTTTCTTGCGGAATTTGTTGCGGAATAAATTGTATACGGGTATTACGGTAGGAGGTTTTGCTATTTCGCTGACCTTTGTAATTTTACTGAGTATTTACATCCGGCAGGAATTATCGGTGGATGCTTTCCAGGTAAATCGAGACCGGATTTACCGGATGGTGGGGGAGGATGCGGCTACCTGGGGAGCTTTGGTGGGAGGGTCGTTGGAGGCGGCTTTTCCGGACATTGAAGCGTATACCCGGGTGTACAGCGGAAGCGACAGTTATGCGGTCAGTCCGGCAGGAAGTAAAATCGTTTTTGACGGCTTATTCGTAGATACTTCTTTTTTCGATATGTTTTCTTTTCCGCTGCTGGAGGGAAGGCCGTTTCAGGCGAAAAATGAAGCGGTGGTAAGTGTTTCGTTCGGCCGGAAAATGTTCGGGGAAGAATCGCCTTTGGGGAAAGATTTAAATCTGAACGGAAATGCCGGCTGGACGATCGTCGGAGTCGTAAAGGATTTTCCGGAGAATACGCATTTCAATGCGTGCGATGTTCTGCTCAATTTTGCAACTATGAATCCCGACTGGATCGGAAACAACAACAGTTCGGCTTTCGGAACCTATTTGCTGGAACGGGCGGGAGGCGATCTGCAGGCCAAACAGTCGCAGATGCTCGACTACTTAAAGAAGGATTTCTGGATGTACCGGGACAATTACCGGAAGGAATTTTTGCTGGAGCCTTTAAAAGAGGTGTATTGGAGCGATAAGTGGTCCTCTTCCGCAACACATCACAACAGCCGGATCTTTGTGACGGTTTTAATGGCGATAGTGGGCGTCATCCTCATCTTATCTTTAATCAATTACAACAACCTTTCGGTGGCACGTGCGAGTTTCCGGGCCAAAGAATCGGCGGTAAAGAAGTTATTGGGGAGCAACAACCGGACTTTATTCGTGCAGTTTGTTAGCGAGTCGGTAACCCTCTGTTTTGCCGCTTTTATCCTGGCCTGTATCATATCGGCCCTGGTGCTTCCGTGGTTTAATAATTTGTTGGAGACGCATTTGGTTTTATCCCAACACCTGACGCCTTACACTTTGCTGGGAATCATCCTTGCCATTGCTTTAATCGGAGTGATTGCCGGTTTGGTTCCTGCCTTTGTCATTACCCGTTTCAATCCGGTGGAAGTGGTGAAAGGGGCTTTCCGGAAAAAGACGAAAGGGGTGTACAGCAAGGTTTTGATTTCTTTTCAGTATGGGGTGGCGATTACTTTGATCATCTGTACCCTGGTGATCTGGAAACAAACGGATTTTATGCGGAATTACAAATTGGGCTTCGATAAAGAAAATGTGGTATGGCTTAAAAATAAAATTTCCGCTGAGCAGAAAGATGCTTTACGGAGTGAATTGACGCAGATTCCCGGGGTGAAAATCGTCTCTTATGTCCAGGGTACGCCTATGGACGGTGGGAATAACCAGACGATGACGAACTATGCGGGAACGGGAAAACAAATTAGCTTTCAGCAGCTCAAAGTAGATTCCAACTTTTTCCATATGCTTGATATCCGGATCACTCCCACCGGAGTCGCTTACGATCCGAAAGGGGTCTGGCTGA
Source organism: uncultured bacterium (assembly GCA_905216195.1). GTDB lineage: Bacteria > Bacteroidota > Bacteroidia > Bacteroidales > Marinifilaceae > Culturomica. The sequence continues at coordinate 21,253 of CAJMSX010000028.1, read as the reverse complement.
ATGAAACGGCGGTGAAATCGATCGAGGCCCAGGGAGTACCGGAAACATTTATGCATTACGAGGAAAAACTGCCCGTACTGGGAATTGTAAAAGATTTTCATATCCGGGCTCTTACTTCGCAGATGTGTCCGGTGTTTATTTCCGCTTTGCAACCGGATGAATACCCTTGGAAGATATTGATTAAGGTTTCTCCTCAAAATCCGGCGACTACTTTCGACGAAATTAAACGTACTTACAGCCGTTTTATTCATGAACAGCCTTTCGAAGCTGGTTTTATGGACCAGACGATCAATGCCTGGTATGAGGACAATGCCCGCACGGCGCGGTTGATCGGTTATTTTTCTACGTTGGCTATTATCTTGTGTATGATGGGAATATTGGCTATGGCTACTTATTTTATCCAGCAGCGTATTAAGGAAATCGGGATCCGCCGGGTGAACGGGGCCACGGTAGGCGAAATATTGAGTATGCTAATGAATAGTTTTATGAAATGGATTTTGCTGGCTTTTGTGGCCGCTTGCCCGTTGGCCTGGTATGTCATGAGTAAATGGTTGCAGGATTTTCCTTACCGTGTCGATCTCAATGCGTGGCTGTTTGCGGGCGCGGGATTGATTGCGTTTGCGGTGGCGGCTTTGATGGTGGGTTGGCAAAGCGTGAAGGCTGCTTCGGAAAATCCGGTAAATGCCTTGAAATCGGAATAAGATATGCGGAGCGCCTGTTTGGAAATCTCCTTTTTGGGGACCGTGGCGTAATCCTTCAGTTAATTTTTAAGTGTACAGTTGGCTTCCCGGACGGCAATCCGGGAAGCTATTTTTATAGGCGGAAAGGATGGGGGAGCCTCTTTTTACGTGTCATCCGGTAAAAAAATTAGACAATCCTGTCAAAAAAACAGACACATTTCCTTTTTTTGATTAGCGTTAATATATTGATATTTAAACATTTATTTGTATTGGCATATAAATTGTAGCCTGTCTGTCAGTATACCCTATTTAAAAAAGAAAAGATTATGAATTTTTCCGATTTTAAAGTATTTATCAGAAGTTTACGTCGTAATAAACTGTATTCCGGGATTACGGTAATGGGATTTGCAGTTTCCCTGACGTTTGTAATTCTATTGAGTGTTTACATCCGGCAGGAATTATCGGTAGATGCTTTTCAGGTAAATCAAGACCGGATTTACCGGATGGCGTCGGAGGATGCAACTACCTGGGGAGCTTTGGTGGGAGGGTCATTGAAGGATGCTTTTCCGGATATAGAAGCCTATACCCGGATATATAGCGGACGTAATAATTATGCGGTCAGTCTGGCAGGAAGCAAAGTCGCTTTTGACGGCTTATTCGTAGATACTTCTTTTTTCGATATGTTTTCTTTCCCGCTGCTGGAGGGAAGGCCGTTTCAGGGAAAAAACGAAGTTGTACTCAGTCTTTCTTTTGCCCGGAAGATGTTCGGTAATGAATCCCCCGTGGGAAAGGATTTGAATCTGAATGGAGATGCCGGCTGGACGATCGTCGGAGTCGTAAAGGATTTTCCGGAGAATACGCATTTCAATGCGTGCGATGTTCTGCTCAATTTTGCAACTATGAATCCCGACTGGATCGGAAACAACAACAGTTCGGCTTTCGGAACCTATTTGCTGGAACGGGCGGGAGGCGATCTGCAGGCCAAACAGTCGCAGATGCTCGACTACTTAAAGAAGGATTTCTGGATGTACCGGGACAATTACCGGAAGGAATTTTTGCTGGAGCCTTTAAAAGAGGTGTATTGGAGCGATAAGTGGTCCTCTTCCGCAACACATCACAACAGCCGGATCTTTGTGACGGTTTTAATGGCGATAGTGGGCGTCATCCTCATCTTATCTTTAATCAATTACAACAACCTTTCGGTGGCACGTGCGAGTTTCCGGGCCAAAGAATCGGCGGTAAAGAAGTTATTGGGGAGCAACAACCGGACTTTATTCGTGCAGTTTGTTAGCGAGTCGGTAACCCTCTGTTTTGCCGCTTTTATCCTGGCCTGTATCATATCGGCCCTGGTGCTTCCGTGGTTTAATAATTTGTTGGAGACGCATTTGGTTTTATCCCAACACCTGACGCCTTACACTTTGCTGGGAATCATCCTTGCCATTGCTTTAATCGGAGTGATTGCCGGTTTGGTTCCTGCCTTTGTCATTACCCGTTTCAATCCGGTGGAAGTGGTGAAAGGGGCTTTCCGGAAAAAGACGAAAGGGGTGTACAGCAAGGTTTTGATTTCTTTTCAGTATGGGGTGGCGATTACTTTGATCATCTGTACCCTGGTGATCTGGAAACAAACGGATTTTATGCGGAATTACAAATTGGGCTTCGATAAAGAAAATGTGGTATGGCTTAAAAATAAAATTTCCGCTGAGCAGAAAGATGCTTTACGGAGTGAATTGACGCAGATTCCCGGGGTGAAAATCGTCTCTTATGTCCAGGGTACGCCTATGGACGGTGGGAATAACCAGACGATGACGAACTATGCGGGAACGGGAAAACAAATTAGCTTTCAGCAGCTCAAAGTAGATTCCAACTTTTTCCATATGCTTGATATCCGGATCACTCCCACCGGAGTCGCTTACGATCCGAAAGGGGTCTGGCTGAATGAAACGGCGGTGAAATCGATCGAGGCCCAGGGAGTACCGGAAACATTTATGCATTACGAGGAAAAACTGCCCGTACTGGGAATTGTAAAAGATTTTCATATCCGGGCTCTTACTTCGCAGATGTGTCCGGTGTTTATTTCCGCTTTGCAACCGGATGAATACCCTTGGAAGATATTGATTAAGGTTTCTCCTCAAAATCCGGCGACTACTTTCGACGAAATTAAACGTACTTACAGCCGTTTTATTCATGAACAGCCTTTCGAAGCTGGTTTTATGGACCAGACGATCAATGCCTGGTATGAGGACAATGCCCGCACGGCGCGGTTGATCGGTTATTTTTCTACGTTGGCTATTATCTTGTGTATGATGGGAATATTGGCTATGGCTACTTATTTTATCCAGCAGCGTATTAAGGAAATCGGGATCCGCCGGGTGAACGGGGCCACGGTAGGCGAAATATTGAGTATGCTAATGAATAGTTTTATGAAATGGATTTTGCTGGCTTTTGTGGCCGCTTGCCCGTTGGCCTGGTATGTCATGAGTAAATGGTTGCAGGATTTTCCTTACCGTGTCGATCTCAATGCGTGGCTGTTTGCGGGCGCGGGATTGATTGCGTTTGCGGTGGCGGCTTTGATGGTGGGTTGGCAAAGCGTGAAGGCTGCTTCGGAAAATCCGGTAAATGCCTTGAAATCGGAATAAGATATGCGGAGCGCCTGTTTGGAAATCTCCTTTTTGGGGACCGTGGCGTAATCCTTCAGTTAATTTTTAAGTGTACAGTTGGCTTCCCGGACGGCAATCCGGGAAGCTATTTTTATAGGCGGAAAGGATGGGGGAGCCTCTTTTTACGTGTCATCCGGTAAAAAAATTAGACAATCCTGTCAAAAAAACAGACACATTTCCTTTTTTTGATTAGCGTTAATATATTGATATTTAAACATTTATTTGTATTGGCATATAAATTGTAGCCTGTCTGTCAGTATACCCTATTTAAAAAAGAAAAGATTATGAATTTTTCCGATTTTAAAGTATTTATCAGAAGTTTACGTCGTAATAAACTGTATTCCGGGATTACGGTAATGGGATTTGCAGTTTCCCTGACGTTTATCGTTCTATTGAGTGTTTACATCCGGCAGGAATTGTCGATCGATAAATTTCATACCCGGAAGGACCGGATTTTCCGCATGGCCGGAGAAGACGGGGCCTATTGGGGAGCTTTAGTAGGGGGACAACTGAAGGAAACTTTTCCGGATATAGAAGCTTATACACGTATTTATCAGAATAACAGGTTATTCGGTCTAAGGTCCGATGGTGCGAAATTACCGTTTTCTGCTCTCTATGTCGATACTGCTTTTTGGGATATGTTTACGTTTCCTTTGCGGGAAGGGCGGGGATTTCAGGGAAAAAACGAAGTCGTACTCAGTCTTTCTTTTGCCCGGAAGATGTTCGGTAATGAATCCCCCGTAGGAAAGGATTTGAATATAAACGGGACCTCCGGCTGGACGATTGTCGGGGTGGCGGATGATTTTACGGACCGTACTCATTTTGACTATTGTGATGTTTTTTTTAATTTCAATACGTTGGATGCGGGCTGGATTTCTGCCAATAACAGTGCTACTTTCGGTACTTATCTTTTGGAGAAGGCCGGGGCTGATTTGCAGGCGAAAATTCCGTTGATGACGGAACAGATGAAAAAAGACTTCTGGATGTTTAAGGATAATTACCGGAAGCAATTGATTCTGGAACCTTTGGAGAGCGTGTATTGGAGTCCGGTCTGGAGTCCGGGTATCCACCGGAACAGCCGTACGCTGATCACGGTTTTAATGGCCATTGTGGCGGTGATTTTAGTTTTGGCTTTGGTGAATTATAATAATCTTTCGGTAGCCCGGGCGGGATTCCGTTCGAAAGAATCGGCGGTAAAGAGATTATTGGGCAGTAGTAACGGAGCTTTATTCCGGCAATTTATAGCTGAATCGGTGACTTTGTGTTATATCGCTTTCATTATCGCCTGCTTTCTGGCATTTGCCGTCTTGCCCTGGTTCAACGGTTTGTTGAATACCACTGTTGTTTTACAGGATCATATTACGTTTTTTACTTTACTGGCAGCTTTCTTGGCGGTAGGGATAATCGGTATCATAGCCGGCTTGGTTCCGGCTTGGTTGCTGACGCGTTTCAATCCGGTGGAAGTGGTAAAGGGAGTTTTTCGGAAAAGGACCAAAGGGGGATATAGTAAACTGTTAATTTCTTTTCAGTTTTGTATGGCGATTACGTTGATCATTTGTACGCTGGTGATCTGGAAACAAACGGATTTTATGCGGAATTACAATCTGGGATACGATAAAGAAAATGTCGTCTGGCTGGAAAGCAGAATCGGGGCCGATCAAAAAAACGCCTTGGATAACGAACTCCGGCAGATAGCGGGGGTGGAACTGATTTCCTATGCTTACGGCACGCCTTTGGATGGAGGAGACAACAATACCATAACGAATTATAGCGGAACGGGCAAACAGATCAGTTTTCAGCGATTCGAGGTGGATTCCAATTTTTTCAAGATGTTGAATCTTCAGGTTATACCGACGGGAGTCGCTTACGATTCCAAAGGAGTATGGCTGAATGAAACGGCTGTGAAAGCGATAGAAGCGAAAGGATTGCCGGAAGAGCTGCAGTTTTTCGATCAGAAACTTCCTGTTTTAGGAGTGATTCGGGATTTTCACATCCGGTCCCTGACGGCAAGGATGAGTCCGTTAATCGTTTTTACTTTGCAACCGGATCTCGGTTTTTCTAAGATTTTGGTAAAGGTTTCTTCTCAGGACCCGGCCGGTACATATGAGCGAATCCGGGAAGTTTACGGTCGCTTTATCCAAGGCGAGCCTTTCGGATCGGGTTTTATGGATCAGACGATCGATGCCTGGTACGAGGGCAATGCCCGTACGGCGCGGTTAATCGGTTATTTTTCCGTGCTGGCTATTGTATTGAGTATGATGGGTATCCTGGCCATGGCTACTTATTTTATCCAGCAGCGGGTGAAGGAAATCGGCATCCGCCGGGTAAACGGAGCCACGATCGAAAGCATACTTTACATGTTGATGAACCATTTTATGAGATGGATCTTGCTGGCGTTTTTGGTGGCTTGTCCGTTGGCTTGGTTTGTAATGTGGCGGTGGATGCAGGATTTTCCTTATCATACGGATCTCAGTTGGTGGCTGTTTGGAAGTGCCGGTATAGCGGCTTTCGCCGTAGCGGCTCTGATGGTCGGCTGGCAGAGCATAAAGGCTGCTACCGAAAATCCGGTGAATTCGCTGAAGAGCGAATGATCGGCGGCATAGGGTATTTTAGGAGTTTTATTCTGTATCGTAAAGTTTAAAAATCGGTCTGTTTTACCTATAGCCAGGTGTATACCTGAGGTCCTCATTTTTCAGCCGGATTTCCGGAGATAGATAAGATAATGAAAGAATATCTGAAATTGATTATTCGGAATTTTGTAGATGTAGTGCGGCGTTCCCGGAGTGCGGCTTTACTGAATATGGCCGGCTTGTCCGTAGCTTTTGCTGTGTTTACGGTGATTCTCATACGGGTAAGTCAGGAATATTCTTACAATACTTGTTTCCGGAATGCAGACCGGATATATCGGTTGGAGTTTTGGTATGAGGAATATGATGCCGGGGTCCCCATACCGATGGCGGGAATGATCAGCCGGTCCGTACCGGAGTTGAGTAAAGTAGGGGTCATCCAGTATTACGGGAGTGAAGCGGAATTTATCTTGCAGGGAACAGGCGGGGGAAGGCAGTTTTATAAAGAAGAAGTAGCGTATGCCGATACGGGTATTATAGAGATCTTCGATATCCAGATCGTGGCGGGAGACGCCCATGCCGCATTGACGGAAAAGCACCGGCTTTTATTGCCTGAGCGTATTGCCCGGAAGTGGTTCGGCAGTGAAAACGCCATCGGAAGACAGGTAAGTTGTAGGGATGTGGAAATGACAGTGGCAGCCGTATATCGGGATTTACCGGAAAATTCCTCCATAAAAAACAAGGTGTATTCCTATGATTTTAATTCCGGTTTACGGATGAATCATTGGAATTATGTGCAGTTTTATGAGCTATCGCCGGGGACGGATGTGCAGGGATTGGGACGGAAAATTTTGACAGTGCCCGAATTTAAGGAGGAATTCCAACGGGAATACGATGAGGCTGAGAAAGCAGGTAAAGAATTGATACAATTCCGGTCTTTGAAAGAGATATATTTTACCGAAGAAGGAGGAAATACGGACGGAGGAAACCGGGCGTTTACTTTATTGCTGTGGGTGGTCGGCGGTTTGATTTTATCCGTGGCCCTGGTAAATTTTGTCAATTTTTCGATCGCCTTGTCTCCGGTGAGGATGCGGGCATTGAACACGCAGCGGACTTTCGGAGCATCGCGGGCTTTTTTGAGACTTTGCCTGGTTTCGGAAGCCGTGTTGTTTTCGTTTCTCGCTTTTGTGACCGGACTTTTTTATTGCTATCTGCTGGGTAGAATCGGTTTATCCGATTTGATAAAAGTTTCCGTATATCCGACTGAACATATCGGGATCTGTTCCCTCGTAGCGGTCATCAGTATATTGTCCGGAGGGTTGGCCGGCATGTATCCGGCCTTTTATATGACGGCTTTTTCTCCTGCGCTGGTACTGAAAGGGTCCCGGGCCTTATCTCCGCATGGGGCGTATTTGAGGAAAACGCTTATGGTATTCCAGTTCGTCGTTTCACTGGGATTGCTGATAGCTGTCCTATTCATTTATAAACAATTGAACACGATGAAAATGCGGGTATGGGGGATTGATAAGGAACATGTCGTCTATTTGGAAACGAATAAGGAACTTTCCGGACAGCGTTCTGCTTTTTTCACCGAATTACGGAGATCTCCTTACATCCGGGATATTACTTATGCTTCGAGCCGTTTTGGGGAAGAAAGTTCTATGGATTCTTGGAATTCTACGGCTTGGATCGATGGAAACGAGACCTGGCTGACGGTACGGATGGAATTCGTCGCTCCCAATTTCCTTTCTTTTTGGGGAATCCGAATGAAAGAAGGGGAAGGTTTTAAGGACACCACTTCCTATCGTGCCCTGGTCAATGAAACATTTATGAAAGAGTACGGTTTGAAAGATCCTTATTCCGTCAATTATTCGGGACACCGGGTAAAAGGCGTCATGTACGATTTCAACTATTTTACGGCACAACACGCTATCCAACCTTTGATTTTGTCGGTTATGGAAAACAGATCGGATGTTTATTATTACATTCGGATAGAACCTTCTGCCCGGGAAGAAGCATTGAATTATATCCGGGAAAACCTCCGCCATTTCGCCCGCAGCCATTCCGGAGCGATTCAGTTTCTGGACGATCGTTTGCAGATGATGTATGAGGCGGAGAATCGGTTGGGACGATTGATTTCCCTTTTCGGCGGAGTGACGATTCTTATCGCTTTGATGGGTGTTTACGGGCTGGTGGTGTTCAACGCCCGCTTCAGGGCCAAAGAAATAGGCATCCGGAAAGTAAATGGAGCGACGGTTTCGGAGGTTGTCCGGATGTTGAACGGGGAATCTTTTCGATTGATCTGGATCGCTTTTATCATAGCTTGTCCGATTGCCTGGTATTTTATGAATTCTTATTTACAGAATTTTGCTTACCGGACGGAGTTGTCGGTGTGGGTATTTCTTTTGTCGGGTCTGATCGTGTTGTTGGTTGTCGGATTAACCACGGCCTGGCAAAGCTGGAAGGCGGCGAATGCAAATCCGGTGGAGGTGCTGAAAAACGAATAGATGAATTTAGGATTTCGATTGGGCGTACGGATCGTTCCGTTGCCGGTTTTTGATGGATAGGTAAAAGTTGATGAGTCACAAAAAATGATAATCAGAAAGATAAAAACTAATCTGGTTGTGATAGAATGGTAAATTATCAATAGTTTAAGAGGGTTTATTAAATGGAAAGCTTATGAGAACAGCGGATGCGAAACTTTTTGTCAGAAATCTTTTCCGGAATAAATTGTATTCGGGGATCACGGTGTTAGGCTTTGCAATGGCTTTGACATTTGTGGTTTTATTAACGGTATATATCCGGCAAGAATTGTCGGTAGATGAATTTCACCTCCATAAAGACCGGATTGTGCGTCTGGCCAATGACAAAGGATACGGTTATTCCGGACCGATGGCAGTGATGTTGAAGGAGCAGTTTCCGGAGGTGGAAGATTACTGTTTGTTTATGACTAATGAGGACGGTATCGTAGCTGTATCACCTACGGAGAAAATTCGTTATACCTATGCTTATGTAAGTCCGTCCTTCTTTCAAATGTTTTCTTTTCCGCTGCTACAGGGAAATCCGGACGAGGTAATGCGGGAGCGTCACAGTATGGTGATTTCTCGGACATTGGCCCATAAACTGTATGGAAATGAATCGCCTGTCGGTAAAGAAATCAAGGTTGCCGGGGTAACGGTACCTATCACCGGAATTATGGCCGATATGCCTGAAAACACTCATTTCCCGGATTTCGATGCCGTTGTAAATATAAAAGGATTGACGGAGTATTGGGGATGGACAAATGGGGATGTACTGGAAAGTATGGGGATAGCTACTTTCAGTTTGTATGTATTGGAAAAGCCGGGAGCCGATTTGAAAGTACGGGAACAAGATATTTTAAGTAGTTTTCAGAAAGATGTTTCTTTTTACCAAGAGGAGAACGGTCCGCAAAAAGTGGTGGTGGAACCTTTGGAACAGATTTATTTCAGTCCTTATGGCGGAGGAAGTAGAAAATATAACAGTAAAGGATTGGTAGGAGTATTGATCGCTGTCGGAGGTGTTATTCTTGTGTTGGCAATTATCAATTATATCAATTTATCGATAGCCCAGGGGGGGATGCGGGCGAAGGAGATATCTGTAAAGAAACTTTTGGGAAGTTCGCGCAAGATGTTGTTTATGCAATATATTACCGAGTCGGTGATTCTGTGTTTACTGGCTTTTATGATCGCTTGCGGGTTAAGCGTTTTAACGGAGCCGTTATTTAATCAATTGATGAATACGCATATTGAGGTAATGCCGTTGTTTCTTTCCTGGATGTTTTTGGCGGTATTGGCGGTAATTGTGTTTATCGGTATTGTTTCCGGGCTCATTCCGGCTTGGGTCGTCACCCGTTTTAATGCCATAGAGGTGATGAAAGGAGCTTTCCGGAAAAAGACAAAAGGGGTTTACAGTAAAGTATTGATCAGTTTCCAGTATGTAGTAGCTATTGCTTTGACGATCTGTACAATCGTGTTAATGAAACAGACACGCTTTATGGAATATTACGATATGGGTTTCAAGCAGGAGAATATCGCCCGTTTTTCTTATGTGCTGGATGCTGCTAAAAAAGAAACATTGCGGAATGAAGTGCTCAAGCTGGCCGGAGTGAAAGAGGTCGCCTTTGTTCAGGGAGATCCGGTAGACGGGGGAAATAATTATTCCTTCGATTATGAAGGAAAGCATTTGAGTTTTCAGACCTTTAACGTGGATACTGCTTTTTTCCGGATGTTGGGATTGCAGGTGACGCCCACAGGAATCTCCAACGTGAAAGGAAGGGAGTATACGAGATGGACGATGAGGAACGGTCAAACGGAAAGGGTTGTGTTGAGAGAACAGGGTGTATGGCTGAATAGGGAAGCGTTGAGGCAATTGGGACTGGAAGGTTTGCCCGTAGGGTTTAAGGTGGATGATCATACGACCTCGATACGGGGTATTGTTAATGATTTTCATATACGGGATTTGTCGAATAAATTGGAACCGGTGATGATTGCGCCTTTGCAAGGACCGGAGACCCCCTGGAATATGCTGGTACAATTGCAGGGAGATCATCAGTTTGCTACGTTTGATGAAATAAAAAAAGTATACGGGCAATTGAGTGAAGGCACCCCTTTTGAAGCTGCCTTTATGGATGATGCCATCCGGCAGTGGTATAACCGGACGGAACGGATTTCCGGTATGATCGGCTATTTGTGCGGATTGGCGGTATTGCTTTCGGCTATGGGGATATTGGCTATGGCTACTTATTTTATTCAACAGCGGATAAAAGAGATTGGTATCCGGCGGGTGAACGGAGCGACAATCCGGGAAATACTGGAAATGTTAATGAACAGTTTTATCCAATGGATCGTCATCGCTTTTGTGATCGCTTGTCCGATCGGCTATTATGCGATGAACCGGTGGTTGATGGGATTTGCTTACCGGACTACCCTGGATTGGTGGATTTTTGCCTTAGCGGGCTTCCTGGCTTTAGGTATAGCCGGTATTATGATCTCTTGGCAAAGCTGGAAGGCTGCTTCCCGAAATCCGGTGGAAGCGTTGAAGAGTGAATGATAGCCAGGATTCCTAACGGATTCTTGGTCCTTTTTTAAAGTTTTCTTAAAGTTCCGTTTTCGGGGGATTTTAAAGAATATGTTAGTAATTTAACAGCCGTTAAACTCAAATAACCTTATTACTTATGAAAAAAATAATTGTATTGTGTGCGGCTGTTTTATGGGTAGCTTCTGCCTTAGTAGCACAGCAGTGCCTGCCTTTGGAGACTGCTTATAAAATAAAAAGAGAAGCGTTCCAGCGTTCTAAAATGGAAGAGTTAGCCCAATGGATGACCGATTTTCTCGGTCCCCGTCTGGTAGGTTCGAAACAGAGTGTGAGGGCGGAAAAATTGACCAAAGAAAAATTGGAAGAATTGGGGCTTTCGAATGCCCGTATCGAATTTGCCATGGATTTTCCGAAAGGAGGATGGGATAACGTAAAAACCTATGCGGCTATGACCGCCCCTTATTATTGCAATTTTCCGGCCAATCCCAAAGCCTGGTCGGGCAGTACGGCTGGTCTCGTGAAGGGGGAAGTCGTCTATATCAATGTAAGAAAACCCGCAGACGTTCAGAAATATAAAGGAAAGTTGAACGGAAAGATTGTGTTGATGCCGGTATATAAGGATTATCAACTTTCATTCGAGCCGGATGCCACCCGTTATACAGAAGAGGAGCTGGAAGCTTTGACCCAGGCTTCCGGTCCGCGTTCCCGGCGGGGCATGCCTCAGTTAACCACCCGGGGAACCGATTTACTGGCTCTGGTCAGGGAGATGTTGAAAGGGGAAAAACCCGCCGTTTTGGTGTGGGGAGCCGGAAATTTTAATGTGCCTCATTCTTTAGGAGCCAGTTACAGATATGGAAATCCGGAGCCGGTTGCAGAAGTGGTTTTACCCGTGGAAGCTCACGGACGGATGGTACGTTTGGTATCCAAAGGGATACCCGTATCTATGGAAATCGATATTCAGAATGAATTTTCCAAGAATCTGGTCGTCAATAATGTGATTGCCGAGATTCCCGGAACGGATCCCCAGTTGAAAAATGAAATTATATTGATCGGCGGGCATTTGGATTCCTGGCATGGGGGCACGGGGGCTGCGGATAATGCCTCGGGCTGTCTGGTCATGATGGAAGCGCTGAGAATTCTCAAGGTATTGGGATTCCAACCGAGGAGGACGATACGGGTGGCTTTGTGGGGTGGAGAAGAGCAGGGTATGCTGGGGTCCAGGGGATATGCTCAAAATCATCTGTATGATTCCAGGACGAGGAAGAAAAAAGAGGGATTCGACCGTTTTGCTTTGTATTTGAATATGGATAACGGTTCGGGACGTTTCCGCGGAATCTATTTACAGGAAAACGATATGGCGGCTCCGTTTTTCCAAACCTGGATGAAGCCTGTCGAAGCCTTGGGGTTTACCACTCTTTCACCTCAGAACACTTACGGTACCGACCACGGTTCTTTCGATCGCTTCGGTTTACCCTCTTTTCAGTTTATACAGGATGAGTTGAATTACCACATCGGTTATCACCGTCCGACGGACACTTATGAACGTCTGGAGATGGACGATTTGAAATACAATGCCGCCCTGATAGCCTGGTTTGCCCTGAATGCCGCTATGGACGATTCCCGGATTCCGGCTAAACCGCTTTAAGGACGGAAGTCAACCCGGCGGACCGGCGACCTTTCGTTTCCTGTCACCTGTTGTTCGGTATGCATTGTCCGGCCCGTTTGAAGTAAAAAAAGCCCTGTAACCACTGGTTGCGGGGCTTTTTTGATGACCGACGCCCTCTCTTTCGGGCCGGAGTTTTCCTTCCGGGCGGGAGAGGAAAAGGTTGCTTACCGGTAAGCAAGGCGGTGGTGTGTATTTTTTAGACAGATGTTGTCTATTAATTAGACATTCTGGAGAGGTGATAAATCTGTATTTCAATGATATTCACTGTCATATTAAAATGGCATATATATTGTTGAAAATTCCAAAGAGGAAAGAGAATTCCAAAAACCGGACCTGGAGGGAAGAGCGGCAGCGCAAAAGAGAGCCCAGAACAACAAACGGAGTACCTAGATTCGGAAATCATGAAATTAAATCGTTTAAAAATTTTTTTACGGAATATTCGAAAACAGAAAGTGGTGACTTTTATGAATATTGCCGGTTTGAGCCTGGGCATGGCGATTGCTATTCTGGCGGGACTATGGGTAATCAATGAGTTGAATTTCGATAAATTTCACAAGGACGGCGACCGGATGTACCGTTTGTTAAAGCATTTTTATTGGGATAATAAGGAATCTGTGGGGGGAAGTGTCTTTCGTCCGTTCGGAGAAATAGCCCAAGCGGAAATTCCCGAGGTCGAAAAAATGTGTCGGGTAGTGCCTCTGTTGAATCAGGAAATAAGCATAGACCAAGTGACCTATCCTAAAAATCGTATTTTTATAGCGGATAAAAACTTCTTTGATTTTTTTACGTTTTCGTTAAAAGAGGGAGATGTTTCTTGAGTTTTAGCCTCCGAAGGGGATATGGTTATCGATAGATCGACCGCCATTCGCCTTTTCCCGGGCGGAGATGCTGTGGGAAAACTGATCCGGTATGACGGGCGGGACTGGAAGGTGAGTGGAGTAATGGAGGATATGCCTTCGAATTCTCATTTGAAGGCTAATATCGTTATCCCTCCTTACGGGGAATGGAAACAGACTTCCTGGGGAGGAATGGATCAATATGTCACCTATTTAATGCTGAGGCCGGGAGCGGATCTTCCGAAGTTGAATGAACAGTTGACCCGGATCGGGTGGTCGCGTATGTCTTTTCTGAAAGAATCCCAGGCGCGTCATACTTTACAGCCTTTGAAAGAGGTGCATTTTGAAATCGGTTTTAACGGAGAGAAAGGAAACCGGAATTTTATTCTGGCCTTCGGTCTCACCGCTTTGTTGGTTTTATTGATTTCCTGTATTAATTTTACCAGTCTTTTCATTTCCACTTCCTTTCTGCGGGCCCGTTCGGTGGGAATAAGAAAAACGCATGGGGCCGGGAAGAAAAATCTCATCGCGGGATTTTATGCCGAGACCTTTTACTACGTATGTATAGCTGTGGCGGTAGCGTTTGTGTTGGTGCATGCGTTGCTACCCGTTTTTAATCAACTGACCGGGGAAAATCTCGTGATCGATCTTTTGTCGCCCGTCTTATACCTGTTTTTAGCCTTTTTATTGGTATTTACGGTATTCGTAGCGGGAACTTTCCCGGCTTTTTATATCACGCGTTTCAATACGGTGCAGACCTTAACGGGAAAGTTTAAGGGCACTCATTTGTCTTTTTTGCAGAAGAGTTTGTTAGTGGCTCAGTTTACGATAGCTTTGGCTTTTCTTTTATCCGTATTTTTCATTCAACGGCAGATCCATTATATGGTGTCGGGCGATTTGGGTTTCGACAAAGAGAACGTGATGTATGTGGAAGCGAAAGACGGTTTTGCCCGGAATTATGAGCAGGTGCGGGAGGAGTTAATGCGAAACCCTTCGATTCGGGATGTGACGTTAAAAAACAGTTTGCCTCAACAATGGGTACAAGGTTGGCCGGTACGCAAACCGGGTTCTCCGAATGAATATGATTTTATGGCTGAGATTTGCCGGATTCGGGAAAATTATTTCAGCCTGATGAATATGCAATGGCTGGAAGGAGAGAATCCTTTTTCCCCGGAATTCGGCGGAGCGGATCATTATTGTGTGATCAACGAGACCGCTGCCCGCCTGCTGGATCTGAAAGAGCCTGTAGAGGCCCGTTTTGAAATGTTGGGGAAGGAATATGTGGTAAAAGGGGTGGTGAAAGACGCTCATACCAAAGCGTTGTATCGTCCGGTAGATCCCCAGGTGTATATGCAGCTGGACCCTGCGGCCAATAATGTCGTTCTCATAAAGGCGCAGGGAGATTTACAGGAAGCGATCGGGGCCGTAAAGAAAGCCTGGAGCGAACAAGTCGCTTCCCTTCCCTTTCAGTTCGGTTTTCTGGATACGGATTATAAAGCCCTTTATCAGAAAGAGATAAATTTTTCCCAAATGCTTCTGTGGATGATGTGGCTGACCTTGCTGATCAGTGTATCGGGATTGTTCAATATGTCGTATTATGCGACCGGACGCCGGATAAAGGAGATGGGAATCCGTAAAATAAACGGAGCTACTTTGATGGAATTACTGGCTTTGCTGAACCGCGATTTTTTGTTGTGGGTCCTGACGGCTTTCTGCTTGGCCTGCCCGCTGGCCTGTATGTTTATCTGGCGTTGGCAGGAAAGTTTTGTACTGAAAGCCTCTTTGAGTGGGTGGATTTTTGTTCTCACCGGTTTTTTGGCTGTTTTAGTGGCCCTGATCACCGTCAGTTATCAGACCTGGCGGGCCGCAAATGTAAATCCGGCAGAAGTTTTGAAAAACGAATAAACAAAAGTCTGTTCTAATGGTATATTTCCTCATTTTTACAGCAGATTTTTTATATATTCGCCTGAAAGTATAATAGGATGCGGTTTACCGGGGGAAATTGGTGTTTCGGGGAGGGTTAATTATGTAGTATAAATTTCAAGAAGGTTTAGCCCTAAGAAAATTCCAGGATGTGAAAGCTATCGATATAGAGGATGAGTACTAGTCTCGGGACTTTTGCCAGGGGAGAGGGCGAAGGAATTGAAAATTGAAGGAAAATAGTTACCTTTGAGCGACCTACTAAAAGGGAGACGGAACCAGAGGGTATGCTTTAGGTTCTTCTTTAATCCTGTTTATACTATGAATGAACTGTTTACTTTCGGGTTGCTGTGTTTTACATCCTTTTTTACGTTGATCAATCCTTTGGGGGCTATGCCTGTTTTTATGACGATGACGATGGAATTGGATGAAAATGAACGGAAGAAAGTTGCCCGAAAGGCTTCTTTAGTCTCTTTTCTGATTATTATGTTGTTTGCTATTTCCGGTGATTTATTGTTTCGTTTTTTCGGTATTTCGATCAATAGTTTGAGAATTGTGGGAGGTATCATTTTTCTGATTATGGGTATGGATATGCTTCAGGCGCGGCTGGTAAAGACCAAGGTGAAGGAATCCGAGGTTAGGAAATATGTAAATGATATTTCCATTACTCCCTTGTCCATTCCTATGTTATGCGGTCCGGGGGCCATTACCAACGCTATAGTCATGTGGAACCGGGCAACGGATTTGAATATGAAAATCATGATGGTAGCCGGAGTGGTGGCTGTCATAGCGCTGGTCTACCTCATTTTACGCAGTTCTTCCCGTATTATTAAATTGCTGGGAGAAACCGGGAATAGCGTGATGATGCGGCTGATGGGACTGATAGTCATGGTAATTGCCGTAGAGTTTTTTTTCAGCGGTTTAAAACCGATAGTGATTGATATCCTGAAATCGATGTGAAAAAGCGCTCCAAACCTACCGGCCGTTTTCCTGTTTTAACCGGAATTACCGGAAACCGGTTAACAATACCACATTCCCCGAATTATTTTTGAAAACGTTTGGCGGAGGAAAGCGATGTTGTCGGATATTTCTTAAAAAGAGTGGGTAAAAGAGATGCATATATATAAAATTGTTATTTTTGTGATAATTTTTTTATAGATTGAAATTTTCATCTTTAAAAAATCCGCATGATTTCCGGAGGGGTTACCAAAGGGAAGAAAGAATACCTCGGTTTAGGTAAGTGTTTATGAAATATAGGTGTAATATACCATTTCCGAAAATATCGGTTGTGGGAGTGCTTGTTTTTTTCCTGTTGCCGGTATATACGGTTTGGGGGAAGGACCCGGTCTACAAGGTCGTGGTTATCCATTCCTATGACGAGGAGTATGTCGCCTATCCGGATTTCAATGCTTTGTTGTCGGAACGTTTCCGGGCGGAGAATGTGGCGGTCGATGTCCGTTACTTTTATTTAGATTGCGAGCAATATCAGGAGGAGCCTGAAAAACAACGGATGTACGCTTTTCTGGATACGATAGCGGATTGGCATCCGGACCTAATACTGGTGAATGAAGATCAGGCTACCTATTCTACTTTAGCTTGTGGTCATCCCTTGCCTCACCAAATTCCGGTTGTTTTTTCCGGAGTTAATTTTCCCAATTGGAGCGTATTGAAACAATATGATAATGTAACCGGTTTCTGGGATGAGCCGGACTACCTCGAGACGGTCAATATGATAGAGACGTTGCTGGGAAAAATCCGGATTCGTTTCTTTTACGATAATACCTATTTGGGGCGGCAGGTGACCCGCGAATTGTCGGAACAGTTGAAGGCCAGGGATATTCATCTGGCTCGTCGGCTGAACAAATATCTGGCCGGACGGGATACAGTCAGCGAACATTTGCTTTATGACGTAAAAAGAGTACCCGGTCAAGAGGTGGAAATTCCGGAGACCACACAGTTCTTTTTTACCAATTTACGCGATAACCGGGGGAATGATGTGTTGTGGGCGATTAGCGGAGTGGTTAAATATTGTGTGTTTGTGCAGACGAAATATGATTTTACGGCGATTCGGATCGGAAAGATGGCCACGATTCCCACCTTTACGGTTATTAACGAGAGTTTCTCATACAATCAAGGAGTGTTGGGCGGTTATATCACAACCTTGGATATCCAGGTAAATGAAGCGGCGGATTATGTAATTCGATTATTGAGGGGGGCATCTATCAGTTCGCTTCCTCTCCGAAAAAGCGAAAAGAAACATGTTGTCGACTGGCATGAGATTGAACGCTGGCATATTCCGGTTGAAAAGATTCCGGCGAACTATGAGATTGTGAACATACCGTACTACATCAGCCATCGGGGATTGATTATTTTACTTGCCGCTTTATTTTCCCTTTTTATCCTTTCCTTGATTTTTTATCTTTCCTATCTGTACTTTAGGGAAGCGAGACAGAAGCGGGAAGCACGCGATAATTTACGAAAAGAAAAGGAATTTTTGTCTCTGGCTCTGGAAGGCAGCGATATTTTTGCATGGAAATACGATCAGCAACGGGATTGTTTTGTGTTTGACAAAGAATTTTTTGAAAATTTGGGTTTTCCGCCCCGGGTTTACACTTTGCAGCAATTGTCTGACTTTACGCATCCCGAGGATTATCAAAAATGTGAGGAACAATTCCGTCAGGTAGCGGATGGTGCTTGTCAGAAGACGATTGTGGCGTGCCGTTGCGATTTCAACGGGAAAGGCTATGTATGGTATGAGTTCCGGTATATGCGGCTAAGCGGTATGTCTTCAGCCGCCTATTCCGTGATCGGATTAATTTTAAATATTCAGGGATATAAAGACCGGGAACAGTCCCTTACGGAAGCCAGGGACCTGGCTGCCAAAGCAGAATTAAAACAATCTTTTTTGGCGAATATGAGCCATGAAATCCGTACGCCTTTAAATGCCATTATCGGTTTTACCAATTTATTAATCGAAGAAGAAACACAAACCCGCGAAGAAAGACGGGATTTTATCAATATCATCAATAAAAACTGTGAACTTCTTCTGAAATTGATCAACGATATTCTGGAAATTTCCCGGATCGAATCGGGTAGTATGAGTTTTCAATTTGAACCTTGTTCCCTTAACGAATTTTTAGAGGAGATTTACGCTACTTTTCAGCTGATGATGCCTGAGCAGGTTTCCTTCCAAAAAAAATGGGGAGAAGCCTCGTTGACGATTCTTACGGATAAATACCGGGTCAATCAGATCATTACCAATTTTATCAATAATGCGGTAAAATTCACCAAAGTCGGTTATATCCGGATCGGTTATGAGTGGGATGCTGCCCGGGAAAAGGTTTTGATTTTTGTGGAAGATACCGGAAAAGGCATTCCCGCCAATGAACAAAAAATGGTTTTTGAACGTTTTTACAAACGGGATGAGTTTGTACAAGGAACCGGACTGGGATTATCGATCTGCAAAGGAATAGCTGAAAAATTGGGGGGTGAAATTATGTTGAAATCGGAAGAAGGAAAAGGAAGCCGTTTTACTTTGGTTCTTCCCGGTCCGGACCGGACGCAGCATAGCGTTTCCCCGGAAAAAGAACGGATATCCGTTTCCGGCAAGAAGGAAAAAATAACGGAAAAAGAGACCGTGCGGCCTACTATTTTAGTGGCAGAAGATACGGAAAGTAATTATAAACTGATCAAAACATTGCTTCAGCGCCGGTATGAACTGATTTGGGTGACCAACGGAAAGGATGCTGTCCAGGCGGTAAATGAAAAAAAGATCGACTTGGTGTTAATGGATGTAAAGATGCCTGAAATGAACGGTTTGGAAGCTTTAAAGGAAATACGTAAAAAGCATAAAACATTGCCGGTAATTATGCAGACAGCATATGCATTTGAGACCGATAAACAGGAAGCTGTGGATGCCGGATGTAGCGGTTTTATTACCAAACCCATTATTCCTGCTCGTTTATTAGCCGTTATCGGTGATTTTTTTACGGGAGGTCCCGACTGGAGACCGAAAGAAACCGCTTAAAAAAAGCGATTTATTCCGCCGCTCATTTCCCGGAATCATCCGTTTATAAGCAAGCCGACAGAGAGTGCCTAAGGGCGATAGAGCAGTCCTCCGGTTTGTTTTATCCCCCGGTAACTATCGTTCCGGCTTTTCAACCAGACATTTCTGGTTTCTCTATCGTGTTCATCAGAATAGACTTTTGCCTGCTAAGTGGCTTCCCCGATTGTTTGCAAACAGAAGGGCTGTCCGGTTGACAGCTTGAACTGCGGCATGCATACTTTATAAGTTTAAGGATAACGTTAACAGTATGTGGCGGGAAAAGGTATTTTGTGACAAAAAAAGGAAGGAAATCGGTCCTTGAAAGTAAAAGTTTCACGTTTTGCCGGAGGAGATCAAATGAAAAAAGCCTGCTTGAGCAGGCTTTACCGTTATTTTTTATCGGCTTTCTTTTCTTTACAGCACTTTTTTTCACCTTTCTGACATTCTCCTTTTTTTGTTTCTTTGCAGCATTTGCCGTCTTTCTTTTTCGATTGTGTACATTCTCCCTTGCGTTCACCTTTTTTCGCCTCGTTTTTCTTGCAACAGGTTTTTTTGTCTACACACTCTTTCTTACACTCTTTTTTCCCGTCTTTCGTCGTTTTATTACTTTGAGCGGATGCGATACTGATGGTGAATACCAGAGCCAGAGTCATTAACAAGATTTTCATTTTCATACAATTACATTTTAAATGGTTACTATAGATTAAGGTTTAAAAATTTCCGATGAGGGGGAGTCCGGACAGTCGTGTTTTTCGCAGTCCGAAGGGTCCGGACAATCAGGATGTTGGAACAAAGGAGTAAAATATTCTTTTAATATCTGCTGTTGCTCCGGATTACACAGGGATTTGACCGCCAAATAGAAACGAACGGTTTCTTCTTTCAACTGATAATGCAGGTTACCGATAGACCGGGCCATTTGTCGGAGTTGTACCGTATCCGGTTGGGAAAGTTGTAATGCTCCGAACATATTGTTTTTTTCCTGATTCAAGCGGGTAATGATGACGCATATTTTTTCCCGGAAAGCCTGATTTATCTTTTTAAAATCTGCCTCCTGGACCGGAGTCAATCCCAGTTTCTCCCTGAAACACGGAGCATTCACAGGAGGTGCTTTCTCCCCGGCCACAATGATTTCCGGCCTTTCGTTACAGTGTCTGCCATAAAGAATGGTTGCCAAAGTAGAAAGGTTCATCAACGCCAACAAAAGAATGAGCCAGTTTTTCCAATATTTTTTTACTACTTCATTCATGTAACTTATCGTATAAAACCAGATTTTCAATTTGGGTATCGTCTATATTCCAGGTGATAGCCGGAGGAAGGGGGGAGTCATAAATCCTGCCGATCTGTATGCCCGTCCACAGGGCGATGACGATGCTGGCGGCTATGGCCGCCGTTTGAATCCATACCACTGCCGTCTTTCCGGCAGATGCAGGTAATGCCGACATGATGCGTTCGGTCAGGAAAGGAGAGGCTTTCCAGGTCTTTTCCCGGGCGATGAATGTTTCAATAATCGATTTGTTCTCCATATTCGGCTGATGTTTATATTCCATTAGACTGGTCCGCCAGAAAAATCCTACGGGCGGGTGAGTTTTTTTTGAAGATTTATTTTAGCCCGCTGTAACAATTGTTCTACGGCTCCTTCGGTGGTTTTTAGAATGCGAGCTATCTCTTTTTGCGGCAATTCATCGTATTTACTCAGGGTAAAGGCGATCCGTTGTTTTTCCGGAAGGGAGTCGAGGGCCTCCCGGACACTTTTTTCCGTTTGCCGGCCGATTAATTTTTCTTCCGGGTTCGGTTCCGTGCTCCGAATGTGTAAGGCTTGTTGTAACC
>CAJMSX010000027.1 GCA_905216195.1 uncultured bacterium | reverse complement strand
TTTTAATTTATTGAATTTCAAATCCAGTAAACCAATTTCAGGAAGCTACAATAAGGTGGAATAGTCAAGACTTGTTCGTATAAACTTTCTCATTCGGGCACATACCTGATTCCACCGGTTCGCAGGCAGGCGTTCCCCTCTTTTTCCCCCGTTTGCGGTCATTGTTACCGCCTGTACATACAACAGAGCGTAACGAAGTTTGAGTTCCTCCGCTACGCTCTGCGTCTTTTTACTGAAGAATATACCCCGGAATCAGCGGGAGATTTTAAGCAGGATCCCCAGAGAAAGTTCGAAACGGTTATCGTTCCCGATGTCCATCAATTCCCAGGAGGCCTGATTCCATTTTTGCGTACAGCGCAAATCGATGCCCCACCGACGCTCTTTGTTGAGAAAATAACGGCAGCCGACTCCGGCATCGGCAAACACCGACCACTTGCGTACTTCCGAACGATTGATCTGATCGCCCGCGATCTTATAATCGGTATTGACCGCTCCTCCTGCCAACCGGATATAGGGTTCGAAGCGGCGATTTCCGGAAGAATAAGAAAAATAAAAGGGGATGCCGCAGCGGAAAGAGGACATTTGCCGGTCCGTATACCCGCTGACCGCATCGCCTTCATACCGGTCGGAAGTGATTCCTTTTTCCTGTCCGGATACATACCCGACATAACCGCCGAAAGCGAACCAAGGCACTACCTGAAAGGTATATTCGGCTGCAGGGGCCGTCCAGGAAGCCCCCTTCATAAAATTTCCCGACGACGGCAGGGATACTCCCCAATAGCCGCCCACATAATGCGGCCGTTCCGTCTTTACCTGCCCGCTCAGGCCGCCGTACAGGCAACTCAGCACGGCCAGGACCATTATTTTTTTGTACACACCCATAGTATTACTTTTTTATCTTTTTATCTTTTTCCGGATCAGGGTCCGGCATTCCGGTTCCGGCGGACGGTCTCTCCGCCGGCTCATTCCCCGAAGCGGAGGACTTTTCCGTAAAAGTGACGCAATTCCCGTCGAAGTATCCTCCCGTCTCTATGGAAATATGACTTACCTGAATATCTCCGTATACCCGTCCTTTTTCATGAATGGTAAGGTGTTCCGTCACTTTTAACGTTCCTTCGAACAAACCGTAAATCTCAGCATTCCGGCATTCTGCCTGGTCGGACCGCGTTGTTCCGCCCGGCCGGATGATCAGCCGTCCTCCGACCTGTATTTTGCCGGAGAGTTCTCCTTCCACCACCACATCCGCTTCCGTCCGGATTTCACCCGTAAAACGACAACCGGCTGCGACCAGGGCAGGGGCCGGTTTTCCGGTCTCCTCCGGCCGTTCTTTCAATTTGTATAAATTTTTCATAGTCTTATTTTTCCCGTTTATTTTT
Source organism: uncultured bacterium (assembly GCA_905216195.1). GTDB lineage: Bacteria > Bacteroidota > Bacteroidia > Bacteroidales > Marinifilaceae > Culturomica. The sequence goes on along the minus strand of CAJMSX010000027.1, from coordinate 45,470 downwards.
TGCTTCAGCCTCCATAAGAGCCTTTTCGATCTGTGGAAAAGTTCCGTCTTTTACCAGTATTTTTTTATCCTTATCCAGCAAATACAACTGAGGCAAAGCCCTGAGGCTGTAAGTGCCTTTCAGCCGCACTTCTCCGTCCCGGTCGTAAGCATGAAGCCATTCGGAGGGCATTTCCCCCACATGTTCTCGCCATAATCCGGCGTTCCGGTCCGTATACAGCGCCAGGAGCGTCAGTTCCTTTTTCCGGAGCATTTCCCGGATAACGGACGATTCCGACAGCAAAGGCAGCATTTGCCGGCAAGCCGGACAATCCGGATCGTAAAAAAATAACAACACATAGGGGGTTTTCAGAAGATAAAGCGATCCCGCCTGTCCGGTACAGGTAACATAAGACAAAGGGTTAGCCGAAGTTCCTGGCCGGTTGCGCATCAACTCATCATATTGATACGCCGGGCGCACTTTCCGAATCGGTTCAGGGCCGGACAGGCGGAGGATTCGCTTTAACACAATCAGATATAATTCATCGTTTCGCACGGGAGAATTCGGTTCATACAAATAATGCTCCAACTGCCCGGTAAAATAGTCGTAAGCCTTTTTCTCCGGCTGCTGTTCATCCGCCCTCCAGGCTTTGTGCAGCAGAGAATCGACCGAAACGGCTACCTTTTCCGGACTCACCCAGGTGAGCACTTGCAGGTAATTGGCAAAAGCCTGTTCCACCTCTTCGTTTTGCCGGTATAAAAGGGTATCGCCGAAATCGAAGCGGTCCCAGTAATGTGCCGCCAGAAAATCGTTGCGGCTTTTATCGGTGGTATACACCATCGGTATTTCAGGCAATTCGAAAGCGGGCTTTTTTTCCGCATCCGGCGGAAGCGCAGCTGCCCCGTTGTTTTTGCCGGACTCTTTGCAGGAAACAAAGAGCCAGCAAAAAACGAACGTTACTAAAAACATATGAGATATTCCTGACATCATATTATCCGGTATAATCTTTCTTCCGGTGCAGACGGTCCCACACCCACAGGGGCCAGGCCACCGAAAAAGCCAGAATAAAAGCGAAAACCAGCGGCAGAATTAAAAGGAAGCGGAAAACAGAAGCCGGGAGGAATCCGGAAGAAGCAGAACCGCTTCTTCGGTTTATTCTTTCCTGCCGATGCATTATTTCCGTTTCCATACATTCCGAACTGTGTTTGAGGGCTTAATTTTCTCCTTTTATCGTAAATGCCGCCTTGGACTTTTCTTTATACACCGATATCTTACCGGCGGATTCCACGCCTTTGACGTCTTTCAGTTCCACGGCTACCGTTCTTTTCGGGGCATCCGGCACATACAAAACCACACCGTTCAGGTTCACCGCACTGGTATTTCCGTCGCCCAACAGTTTCAGGTCGTGAATATTGGTAAATACAAAATCTTTTCCCTGTACGGCCGTACTTGCCGAATCGGGCACCACTTTCAACAAAATATCGCCTCCGCTGTTATTCGTTTGCAAAGCTCCGTCTCTGGCCCTGAGCAACGACACCTTGAAGAAACCGGAGATGACGTTGTTATTGCGTCCGTAATCTCCCAGCGACTCTATGGCCACCATAGCGGGCTGATCGTACAGCAAGCCGGAGCAGCTCAGCTGGGCGGCTCCGAACGAAAGATCGACGTCGCTCATGGCGTAAATTTTATTAAAATCGATCACCACGTTTTTAACCGATTCGTACCGGGTATCTTCCCGGGTCACCACATGGAAGGTTCCGCTGTGTTTTCCGGGTTCGATGGTCAGGCGGGGAATACGTCCCCGGTCGTAATCCAGTCCGTCGGCCGTGCTTTTTCCATAGATCCCGTCGATCACCACATTGGCGCGGGTGGAATTGGTCAGCGCCTTGCCGTTGGTTTTGAAGATTCCCAGTTCGTAAATGATATCTTCCTGTCCTTCCAGCCCGGGTTTCGTTCCGATGAGCTGTACCACGGCCGGTTGGTCGATAATGGTCGCCTTAGCTGTAGAACGAATGAGATAACTGTCTTTTACATTGGACAGATTCAGCGAAAACACCCGGTCGCCTTCCAGAAAATCATTGGCGTTGACCGGCACTTCCACGGTAAACTTACTCAGGTAGCGATTGCTGCCGTCCGTAGCCGGAATAAAAGAGAGCGTCCCGGCAACGGGCTCGAAATTCACTCCTTCGGCAGCCGTCAGCGGCTGGGTGGTATAATTTACGGTCACGGGAAGGGGAGCTCCCTCCTCCGAATAAGAATAACCCGAGAGAGTTACGGTAAAGACGCCTGTGGCTGTCCCGGCAATCGGTTTCATAATCTGGATATCGCTCAGGTAAACACCGTGAGCCAGTTTAACGACCCGGCCGCCCTCGCCCAGGAATACAGCCTCTCCGTTTGCCGGCAAAGAAGCGGACAGGAAAGGAGCCGGCGTATTCTCAACCACAAAACGGTCGAACAGTAATTCTCCCAGGGCCGAAAGCATACTCAAACGTCCGGACCCGGCACATCCCATCAGCAAATCTCCTCCGGTATTGATACGCAATTCGGTATAATCGCAAGCTGTTTTTTTCTCAAATAACAATCGTCCCTGACGGGATAATTTCACCACTTCCCCTTCGCCTTTCACGGGATCGAACAGGCTGACCACGCAGTCGCCCGTAGCCGGATTGGAAGTCATGCCGGCAATTACCCCGTTCGTCACCCGGGACGTCAGTTCCGTACCGTCGGGCCGTAAGAGGGCGTAATACGCATTGTTCAGATCGTTTCCTCCGATGAGTATTTCTCCCGTGGGGCAGGCGATCAACTGATGCAGACGGGTAGCCGAAGTAACCGGAATGATCTGTTTCTGATACACGATCGCTCCTTCTTCCCGCACTTTGATCACGGCGCCTCCGGTTTTCTCTCCTTCGCCCACCAGATAAATATACCCGTCGTTGGTCGTCAGCATTTTTTCGATCCGGAAAGTAGGATCGGGCAATTGAGTGATGAAATAGGGTTTTCCGCTTTCATCCAGCCGCACCACCGATGCCCCTTCTTTTTCTCCGGCGGAGAAGGCGGCGCACAGGCTGGCGCTGTTTCCGTTCATCAGTTCCACGTGGGCGCAGGTTTCGCCTGCCGTAGACACATAGGTATACACCACCTGATCCTTCCGGTTCACCACACATACGAAAGCCGAGCGGCCTTTTTCAGCCACCGGCATATCGCCGCACAAAACCAATCCCCCGCCGGGCAGTTGTTGTCCGCCCGTCACCCGGGTGCCTTCTTTTCCGAGTGTGATATCGTGTTTCAGGAGTCCCTGGCGCGAAAGCACCATGGCCCGTCCGCCGGCGCCGGTATTCCGCCCCGAAGCGGCATAAGTCCCCGTCAGCAACAGGGTTCCGTCGGGCAGAGGAACCAGGTTCAAAATTTCATTAAATTCATCGGGCTGAAAATTCCGCACCAACTTACTTTCACCCAAACGGTCGAGCCAGGCCACCATCAACTTTCCCTTATTTTCGCCTGCAGCGACTACATCCCCGTTCTGAAAGTCCGCATTGATACGGGTAAAACGGGAATCTTTACCGTAAACGTAATCGTAAACCGTAGGCATAAACTGGGCATTCACCTGTCTGACCATCCCCAGAGTCAACAGCAGCAGCACCCCCAAAACAACTTTTTTCGTCTTCATATGTTTCTATATTTATACTTATCATTTCTTTTTAACAATAACATCCACCCTTCTGGCCTTCTGATAGGCTTTGATTTTTTCTTCCCGGCTCAGCGGCATGCGGATCCCCTGGACTTCCACAGGTTTCAGCGACAAAGTGTCGGCGGGAACCACGTAATCTTCCAGCGAAATGTGCAACTGTCCGCGGCCTTCCGGGAAAAATTCCATAGGCGCCCCTTCCTTCCGGAAGAAACGGACCACGCTCCGGGCCCTCTCCTGCGAAAGCCAGAGGTTATAACCTTTCGGTCCGAGTTCATCCGCATAACCCACCACGGAAATCTCTTCTATATCCTTGAAACCGCGCTTGGCCATCACCTGTAAGAGCCGCTTGCCGGCCTGGGGGGAAACGGCGTAACTATTAAAATCGAAATAAACACTGATCAGCAGTTCTCCGGTTTCCGGCAATATATACACCAGCGTTTCTTCCATGCTCTTTTCCCGGGTAGACTGGTTACTGCCTCCCAATCCTTTGATCAGGTTCAGATTTCCCACCATAGCCGAATATTCTTCGGATACGCCCACAGCCGCCTTGCTGCTCAGCGGAGTCTCCGCCGCATTGAAACTGTAGATATCGTCTTTCCCGGCGGCTCCGCCCCGGTCGGAAATAAAATATCCCTTCTCCCCGTCGAAAAAGATGCCGAAGTCATTGTACACCGTATTTACGGGATAAGGGTAATGGTACAAGGTTCCCGGCATCACGATATTTTTACCGAAACTGATGCGGTACACATCGTAGCCCCCGAATCCTTCCTGTCCGTTGGAGCTGAAAAACAGGGCGTTTCCGATAATCCGCGGATAAATCTCATCCCCTTCGGTATTCACTTCCGGTCCCAGGTTGATCATTCCGCCCCAACTGCCGGCCTCCTCGTCCCAATGGCACATGTAGAGGTCCATTCCGCCGAAGCCGCCGGGGCGGTCGGAAGAAAACAAAAGCGATTTCCCCTCGTTGAAAAATACGGGATGGGCGTAGGAAACCCCCTCCTGCGGGGGAAACAAAGGTGAAAAGTTGCTCCAGCCTCCCCGCCCCGGATCGTAACGGGAGTAGAACAACTGGTCGACAAACATGCCTTTATCGTTCTCCGGGCTCACAATCCGGTCGTTAAAGCGATAGGTGACGCGGGTAGAGATCATCATTTTCCCGTCCGGCGACAGCGCCAGGGGCCCGCTTTGCAATTCCCGGGGCACATCCTTAAACACTTTCGGTTCATGGTCGCGCAACGAATAAAACTGGGTATGGTGATAGCATATTTTCTGGGGGTCCTGCATCCGGCTGAGGCTGACTGCATAGAAAGGCACTCCCTCCCATTCCCCGATCCAATATTCCGGCAGGGGACCGCTGCTTTCCAGCTTTTCCACCGCATAGTCGGCATCTCCCCGCCGGTAGTAATATTGTTGGTTGGCGATGGAATTAAGCGTATTCAGGTAACGCTGGTTGCGGTTGTAAGGGCGGGTAAAGGCATAATGCCGGGCCACCACTTCGGCCATCTGCCGCTGATCGCTGCCCCGGAGCGCATCGATGAAAAAACAAACGTCGTTGACACTCATCAGGGTATCTACGCGTTCATACACCGACCGGTAATAGAGGATGGCCTCTTCCGGCTGCTGCAACAACATATACATCCGCGCCATCTTCAGGGCGAGCCGGTCTTTGCGTTCGTCCGCATCGGGAATATGCTTGTAGACCCGTTTGTAAATCTGCATCGCTTTATCGTATTTGCCTTTGATAAAAGCCTGATCGGCGGCCGGTTCACTCCGGGCCGGTCCGAATAAAGTCCTCCACCAGCCCGGGGCGGCCTGCACACCGGGAGAAGCCGTCAGCAGCAAAGCTCCCAGCAGCAGGCAAAATATCGTATGTGTTTTTCTGATCATAGGTTTCATATTTATCGGAACAGGTTATACACCAGATGCACCCCGAACTTGGTGGGGCCCACCCAGGCTTTGGTTTCTTTATAGGCCAGCGGGAATTTGGCCCATTCTCCTCCCAGCTTATATTCGTCGTACTGTAAATGGGCATATCCGACTCCCAGGTTGAGGTCGAGCCGCAAACGCCTGGAAAGAAAAAATTTGTATCCCAGCGACAATCCGGAAGAAATTCCCCAGCCGTCGTAGCGGCGGTTGTCCTTATTTTCGCCTCTCCATAAACCGATGTTGAAATTCCCGGCTTCCAGATAAGGACCGATGTAAAAGCCGTCGTAGAGGTTATTGGTATAATAATATTTGGGCTTTACGTAATAGCGGAGGTCCACGCTCCCGATCAGTCCCCGGCAAACGCTCTCGTGCTTTTTAAACATATAAGGCATCCACAGCAAATCGGCATTCACGGTAAACTGCTGGTTCAGGGTAAATTCAAACCCCACATTGGGGGTTCCCACCAGCAAAAGGGGAGTATTCACTTTCACCGCCTGTCCCCGCACACCGAGGGCCGCTACCGCCAGGCAGGCCGTCAGTCCCCATAAACGTATCAACTTATTCATATCTTCCGTATCTATTTAGTGTTCATATCCTATACCGGCGTTGTCTCTCCCGGATTAATTCCGCCCCAGTCCGTCAGCTCTATACTCATCAGGGTAAACCCTTCGAAATGCAGGCAGATGGTCTGACGCGCTTCCAGGAAAATCTCCCCGCTCAGGGGATTCCCTTTATCGTCCGTCACGGGATGGTCGCCCCCCAGGTCGTTTTCGGTCAGGTGGCCCACCGTTTGGTCGCCCTGGTAAAAAATCACCTCCAGCGTCAGGGGAGTGCGCCCGTCCGGGGGCGTCGTTTCTTCCGCTTTGGGGGTGATCACACCGCCGGCCGAAGGCAGGAAATGATCGCTGAACCGTTCTATCGTCGTCTGCCGCAGGGGCGTATACGAGGCCCACACCCGGTCGGAGGGAGTGAAAACCCCCAGGGTTCCGTCGAAATTCATCCGGGTAGCCAGACCCGCATAGAACACCTCCACCCGGTCCACCATTTCCGGTAATTTTTTAAATTCCAGCACGATATTTCCGGTACACACCGTATTCTCGTCCATTTTGATCTCGTCCTGGAGCTGGGCATCGGGATGCCCGATGGGATAAATCGTCCTTACCTTGTGGAAAACGCGGCAATCCGCTCCGGTCGCCCTGTACACATTGCTTTTCCCATCCACTGAGGGCAACGAAAGGTAAGATTCCGCTAACGGCTGCCCCTCGGTGATGCTGAGGGAATTCACCTGGGAAAAACACATTACGTTGACCTCCCCCACTTTCAGCTTCGAGCGGATGATCCCGTCCGTCACGTAAGGCTCGTCGAAATCGGCCCCGGAGAAATACCGGGTACGCAAATGATTCCCTTGCGTATTGTGAAAAGCGACATAGAAATCCGGGACCGTACGTTCCCGGATCTCCGGCACGTAAATCCAGTAATTATTTTCATCCACGAAATAGTCTTTCGTACAGGAAGCAATCATACCGGAGAGCAACAGGGCTCCCAGTATGTACTTGCCTTTGTTTTTTATTCTAACCATGCTCATGTAAGTTCCTTATTAATGTTCCGGGCCTTCTGCCGGAGGCAGAGGGCCGGAGCGGAATTCCGCACTAAAGCGGAATATCTTCTGAAATGATCTGACCCCAGGGTGTCAATTGGATATAAACGCCTGCATTTCCGTATTTTCCCGGTTCGGGGATACCCGGATCGGCCGGATTATCGAGCCAGATACCGGCCCGTTCGAGGGTCAGGTTGATTTCAAGGATAAAGTTGGGCTCGACGGGGGTGCTGACGGCAGCCGTCCAGGCCACGTCGGCCGCTTCTGTGAGCGGGGAATCTACTCCCAGGGGATAATACCCGGCCGGAGCTTTCCCGATCAATAAGATGTCGAATTTCTCGCTTCCCTTGTCGGCCGATCCTCCGGGCAGCATACGGATGTCCTGCCAGAGTGTAATGTTTTCGGCAGGATTCAGTATGGTTCCTCCGGCATAACCGCTGGTAGGATCGGTGGTTTTGAACCCGCCTTTGGTAAAAAGCACCTGGTCCACGTTTCCCCGGCTAATGGTTTTGAGGGGATTGACAGAGGTGGTGGCCCGCCGGATCCGGAAACTGGCATCGGCATCGGCGAAACTGACCTTATCGTTGCCGTTCTTCGACTGGTTGATACGTACCCGCATCAGCGAAATGACGCGTTCCAGCTGAAAAGGCGTCTGGAGCTCGTTGTTCTGATCCGCCACGATAGTGATTCCCGTTTGCCGGGCCACGAAGATTTCGGCCGGTTCCTTATACCCTACGGCATTGGCTTCCGACTGACCCCGGCGTACGAAGTCCGGGTTTTCCACCAGCTTCATCATCAGGTCGGTAACCGAAGCTCCCACGCAGGTACTCATATCCCAGGTTTTCCCGTTTCCTTTTTCGGCCCGGATATTGGCTTGTTGCGAGTTGGCAATGACGTATACGTCATAGGTTTTATTGTCGGCCGAAGCCTTGATATTCGTAAACACCACATTTTTCACGTCCAGATCGCCCGAGGTGGGTACCGGTTCGATATTACGGGCGTCCTTCACCCGGCCGTCCTCGACGAACAGCACCATCAAATCTTTGATATTATCCCTCCAGGTGGTGGTCGGCTTGGCCGTCGAAGGTGTAACGGCACGCGCTTTCACACTCTTGCCGAGGCCGAACGACAGCACCACTTCGCCCACACCGTTTTCCGTACTCACGCCTTTGTCGTCTTTGCTGCAGGCCGTCATCCCGACCGCGACAAGGGCCGCAACCCATACTAAATACATTTTTTTCATAGACTTCATCTTTTATTTTACCTGTTATTATTCACTGTCTCTGTATAGTTACTTCAATCATATGATCGGGAGCCACCAGCATAGCTCTTCTGACGGCATCGTCTGGTAGAGGTGTATCCACTTTCCGGATATGAACGAATATATTCTCGTTGAGCGAATTCTTGATTTCTCCGAAATAATCCGTAGGACTAAACGTACTATTCGGTCCCAAACCGCACCAATCAGCCGAACTCCACGCCCACGAAGCCGGACCGTTTGGAAGAACTTCCACTTCTCCATTGGAAGCCCGGAACTTCAATACCTCGTTTTGAGCCCAGGGTATGGGTGCCGCCATTTTTACCTTTACCGTTTTACGCAAAGTGCCGTAAACGAGGGTGACGGAATAAAATCCGTCCGCATCCGGAGAGCCTGCCTGCTGGGAATCAAACGACAAAAACGTCTGTCCGTTTATATCCGGGATAGAAAAACCCGGATCGCCGGACAGCAATAACTGTGCGCTACTCACACTCGGGTCCAGGGCTTTGATGACTACCTTCGTCAGTGTATCATGGAATGTTGTCTGATAAAAATGATACTCCGAAGAGTTCAGCCCCATTTCATAATAACCGTTGGTATAGATTTCGTTCAAATCTTCCATCCCCTCTATGTTCGGCTTAATCATTACCACTACATTGGAAAAAAGGGTACTAGGCTTCATTGCCTGCTCTAGTTCCTGGTATCCGTTATTTTTGATGTCCGTAATATTCAGCACATAGGACATATTCCGCTCTATGTCGGCAAAGGTACCGTCTATGGCAGGCAAACCGAATTTGTAATAATTAACCTCCTTCTTTTGGTTTCCTTTATAGATTCCCTTCAGGACCAGGAAAAATCCGGATTCTTTCCAGGCACCATCATCCTGGTTCCGGACAGTCGCCTGCTCGAAGAGATACATAGGCTCTTCCCAGGTTCCGTTCGTCCTGACCACCGGACTCAAATAATCCAGAGTGTTTACGTTTCTCCTTTCCACCAGGTAAGAAGTCCCGGTCATCGACACATAAGTCACTTCCTGAGGCTCAAAAACAGCAGGGTCGACCGTAAACCGGATGATCAACCGGGCCAGGTTTCGCTTCAGGGGAACGATGCCGTTCGGTACTGCCTGATTAAACGTGACGAGATTGAAATGCCTCAGGGTGATTTTAGAGCTGCACATCACCGGTGCCGGAGCAAGAGCCACCACATCAGCCGGCTGCAACTCCAAATCCTTTACTTCCAGGAGCTGTTGCTCGGTGGATCCCGGATCGAGAACGGAAAGTTTTTCACGGGCATTCGCCAAAACATACATATAATGTTCGCTGGTGTCTTGTTGTGCGGTAAAAGTCAATTGACCGCCGCCCTCTACCGCCTCCTTTCGGACAAGGAGATTTTCCGCAGGGGTTCCGGTTCCGGTTTTCCTGTATATCATCACCGTATACTCGTTTATAGCGGCAGGCGGCTCGGTCGCCCGGGTCCGGACGCCACCCATAGCTTCGGCTACACAACGCAGGGAAAATGTTTCTTCTGCGGCTTCCGTACCCATTCCGACCTCCTCCCGTTCACACCCGGCAGCCAGCAACAGCAGGCACATCAACCCCCATTTTCGTATATGTTCGATTATTTTCTTCATACTGCTATACATATATTACCATTTGGTCCTTACACAACGGACATTCGCCACTCCGCCGGGAGGAGTCGTAGTTCCCCCGGGATTATTGACACCGGCAGCCGAACCGTCGACTCTCCAGTAAAGACCGGCATTGAAATTATTGGGTATGCCCTGGGTTCCCGCATTTACGATGGCATACATCGATTCCTGAACGGTAGGCAACCGCCAATCGGTAAACCCGCCTTCCCTCAGATCGGTACATATTTTTTCGGCCTCGTCAAAAGTCACATCGACGGGATGATCGGACGCATTCACTCCCACATTGTAATTCATTTCCAGTTTATCGTCCAATACGCAAAGAATAAATAAGTTGCTATTGAATCCCCTCCTGGACAAAGCAGGAATATTACCATCCTTTGGATGATGTAAATCGTCATCCGGATCAGGAAATGGGGCATTATTAGTTCCATCAATTTTTGCAGCGTAACTCTGATAGTTGAACTTATCCCCCATTTCATAAGCCCATATGGTAGCTGTAATACGATGCTCCCTCATATACCACAATCCCTCCCGCATAGTCGCCACCCGCCAGCAGCCTTTACCGTATATCGGATCTTTTTCATCGCCCTCGAAATAAGCGGCACATCCGGTAGGCCCTCCCGGCGCCGCCCAGGCCTGGGAATAGACCCGGATCAGTTTCTCGTCATTCATTTCACGAGGCCAGCAATATGCCATCTCATCGGTATAATTCATGGCTTGTAACCAATTATATTTATTTGTTGTAATTCCCTGGGCTGCATACCGGGTCGGTACTGTATGGATCACCAGAGTCTTTTCGATATTATTGGCCCTGAGTTTAATTTTCGCAGTAAAATTTCCCGATGTCCGCCAATTTCCTTTCTTCAAAGCCAGCTTACCGCTTTTATGAGTGGCATCGTCCCATACTATATCCATGGAAAAATCATTTCCCGGAATAGTTTTGCCATTTTCATCCCTGGGCTGATCCACCGTCACCCGTCCTCCGCCTATCGACTTAAAACTCACATACCGCGGCAAACGGAAAGCTCTGAAATTGTCGATGAAAGTCGTCTCCAGAAAAAATCCGCTCATATCGCCGACCTCCGTATCTACCTCCCGGTCCTCCCAGGTGGTCACACTCTTATCCACCACCCAGTCGTCCACCTGTGTTCCCGCTCCGGCAAGCCGGGTAAATTTGAACGTATACACTTTGTTCCGGTCGATATTGTAATCGTTCTGATCCGCTCCGGGAGCGATCGCATTTCCTACCGCGACCTCATATTCGGAGCTTCCCAGCCTCGTTCCGTCCTTATACCTGTCGGCCGTCACCACCAGCATCACTTTCTGAGCCCCGGCCGAAACCCTGAGGTATTCCGGTATCAGTACCTGGGCCGAAGCGGTATAGCTAGTGGCAGAAGGACTAGCCGGCTGAGACAAATTGCCGTCTATTTCCTTAAAGGTCGTACCGTCGTAAACCTTGGGAATCAGGTAACCATAGGACGGCACATTTTTCACACTGACTTTCTGAATCACCAGCTTCGTCCCGTCGGCGATAGTCATATCGGCCTCGGCCAGAAACTTGAACTCCACCTTCATTTTCGCCATGGTATACTCGCTCGTCGTCAGGAGCGTTTTACTGATATCCTCCGTTCCGTTTTTGCCATAAGTTATTTTTCCGTCATCGTGGACATATACGTTGGCAAAGCAATGGTAACGTTGTCTCAGAGGGTCGTTCACATCCGCCGGCAAGTTTTCGCTGATCTTCACGGACTGCAAATCCCCTATATTCTGGATATATCCCAGGTCTTTCTCCGAATTGATCACCGTATGGATATCGTTCAGTTTAATACCCTGAAGCGGAATCTTACCTGTGGCGCCCTCAGCCTCCGCATTATAAGTCAGGACTTTGTTACTTTCCGTCATACCGGCGAACACCAGGGACCGGACTTTCACCGCCGTCGTACCGGAGGTAGCGGCGGAATTATACGAGAGGAACATTCCTCCCGCCAAGGGATCGGGAGGCTCTACCTCCTGCCGGCATCCGGACAACAAACCGATACACAGACATACTCCCATCCATCCCCATTTTTTGCGTTCGCCTATGAAATACCTCCGTTTATTTATATTCATCATTTTATCTCTCTTTATATTCTGTTTCACTTTTCGATCAGTTTAGTTCCGTATCCCCCGATGTGACCGTCCCTCCCCATTCCGGCAAGGTGGTAAAATCATACTGTAGCGAGAAGTCCAGCGAATTCAGTTTTAGTTTCAGGCGCAGGATCTGGTTACACTTGACCACCGTCGGCAGTTGCTGGGCCTTGGCCAGTACGGTTTCTCCCTGAGCGTTCAGAATCGTCACCTTCAACCGCATCTTCTGCGTGAGTGTATCCGTCGGGTTGGTATTCAGGGTTCCGTCCAAATTCAGGAAATCCGTTCCCCGGTGGGCCGGGATCACAAATGCCAGAGTATTACTTCCGAAACCGCCTCCGGGCAGAGCATGAAATTGCAACTTTCCCTTCAAGGAAGGGACGAGTGTATCCGGATTGTCTTTCGAGGGCATCAGACGCCCTTCCCAGTCGATTTTCGAAGGCACGCCGGTCAGCTCGATGGTCTGCGTACCGCCCAAATCGATGTTGTTGGCCTTTTCGACGAATACCTCTATTTTGGCCACATTGCGCGCCATCCACACTGAATTGACGGTAGTGGCCTGGTCTACGACCACAGTCGGCAATTCCGTTTCCCCGAAAAGAAATTCGGACGCCGGCGTACTTTGCCCTCCGGCGTCCGTACCGGGCTTGTACTCATACATCAGTTGTCCGGCCATCGGCTGTCCGGCCACCGGATTGTGTATCGTTGCCGCCCCCTGAGGCGACAACAACGTAAGATTCCAGTCGCCTGTTTTAATCTGTGAGGTGAGGGAATTCGCCCCCCGCTCGATATTGTATATCTCATAACTAAATTTTCCGTCGTACACCCCTCCCCGGTAAGAGACCAACAGCCGGGTGTCCTGGATGGGGTCGACGGCAAAGGCCGAAACCCCTGACGTCCCCCGGGCTTCCAGCTTCAACAGGCCTTTCGACTCCGTACTCCCTTCCGGGTAATAGTCCGCACTGCAACCGGTCAGGCCGGAAAGCAACGCCATTCCCCACAATAAGCCTGTGATGCGCTCCTTCAAAAGATGTCGTATACCATTCAGTTTCATAATTTTCACTTTAATATCCGATTGCGTGTTCCGGCGGCAATCGCTGATGAGAAGTCCGGCAGTCGCCTGTCTCTGTTCTGTCGTTCACGACGTTACGGAGATTTCCCTCCTCATCAAAAAACAATTCTCCGTCTGTTTGCCCGAATACACCGATGGTGTATCCGCCGGCTGTCCTTTCAAATCCGGACACATAGGTGGCAGGAAAATTTCCGGCTACCGATTTCAGGATTTCTTCCGGTATCCGCCGGCGGAGAAGTTCCGGCAGCCGGGTAAAATAATATTTAGCCTTGATCAGCTCTCCCTCTTTATCAAACCAAATCTCCCCATTGTGAAAAACCACGTAGTAGTTTCTCCGGTAACGGTAAAAATCGGGCGAGGCTCCTGCACTGCGCCCCAGTTCGCTCAGCACCTCCAGTGCCGGCTCCGGCAGAGCGTGGGCGGCAATCCGGCGCCCCTTCGTCATTTTTCTGTAGAGAAGCGCGCCCATCACCATGCAGCAAGTGCACAAGAGCAACATTAACAATATGATTATACCTATATCCTTCATACACCACGCTAATTAAAAATCGGTTGGGAGGAGCAGGTCCTTTGTCCGGAGGTATCGCGCCTCCTTCGACAAAGAGACCTGTTCCTGGGGGTTGTTAAACCGGCATTTCGTATTGGGTTACATTACCCCACTCAGATACATTGACTTGTATGGTAAGATTTCCGTAACTACCTACTTCAGGCACCTCAGGTACTCCCACGGTCTTCACGGTAAGCACCACTTCCAGGATACCGTTCGCTGCAACCACTTCGTTAATCGGACCGCTCCAATAAACAGGAGTATTTGCAGCAACCGGATTCTGTTCGCCGACAGGAGTGTAAGTAGCATCCTTGGTCTTTCCCATGATCATGATATCGAATTTCTCGGCACCCGCCGTTTTCGATCCGCCCGGGAAGCTAAGGAAATCCTGGTAGCAGGTAACGCCATTGGCTAGAATATTTCCGGTTCCCGTATATCCGGTTGTCGGTTCAGTACCCAAGAAAGATTTACCGATGTAAATTCCTTTATTTTCGTCACGACCGGACAAACCATTAGCTGCGGTCATAGTCGTCTGTACTTTACGGAAGAAGACGGCTCCTTTTCCATCTCCGATAAAATCAATTTTATCCTTATTGTCCCCTTCAGGAACCAGACGAACCCGGATCAGCGAAACGGCACGCTTCAATGCAAAAGGTGTACCGACGTTAGTATTTTCATCGGGCTTTACCGTTACCGACTGGTTCGCGTAAAAAATTTCCGCCGGTTCTTTGTATCCGACACTACCGGTCGGCATTCCCGTCGTCGGCAAGGTCTCACCCACTAAACTCATCAATAAGCTGGAAAGGGACTTTCCCTTGGCATTCTCAGGCGTCCAGTTACGGGCAATATTAGCCGCCTGGCCGGAGTTAGCAATAATGATGGTATTATAAGTTCCGGCCGGGATATTTTTCACTTGTACATTCTGGTTACTTATATCCGTTGCTGTCGGCACATCGATCCGGCGGGCGTCTGCGATGGTTCCGTCCGTTGCTGCAAAGAGGATCACCAAATCTTTTACATTCCCCGCCCAACTCGTGGTCGGCTTTTTACCTGACACAGGCACAGCGGCCGTAGCCGGACCGTTCGCACCGGTCTCCTGATCGAAACCGAAGGTAATTTTCACATTACCCTTTCCCTGGTCTGCAGGTGTAACGTCATCCTTGTTACAAGCCGCCAAACCCAGTAAAACTAAGGGGATCATTCCCCATAAACGCAATTGATTCTTCATAATTACAATTTTAAATTAAAAAATATAAGAATATATATACATTCGGTAAAGAGCATCGTACATACATTCATGCTAGAATTCAGATACATCTTTTCCTCAGTGCAAAAGTACTAGGATAACTACATTTATTATTTTCAAAATTTTCATATTTATTCACAGTTTGTACAAATAATTCATTTAATCGCTCCATTCAGGGCTTTTTTTTGAATTTTCCGGATTAATTCCCGCGGCGTACAGGCAAATTCCCGCATGCAAAAGCGGTTGAACTGGGCCGCCGAACTGAAGTTGAATTCATCGATCAGTTCCTTAATCGAAATGTTGGGCACCGCCGCTTTCATATATACCTGTTGTTTGAGTTGTTGCTGCATCCAATGCTTGGGCGACATCCGGAACTCCTCCACGAACTTGTTGTAAAACGAAGTGCGGCTCATATTGAACAACTGGGCCAGTTCCTCCACTCGTTCCGCCTGCATATAATTCTGTAAAACCAGGTCCTTAAAAGCCGGGGATTTCCCCATGATCGGGTAAAACAACTGCACCACTTCCTCCTTGGTATAAAATCCCCTCAGGTAAAGAAACAGTTCCTTGTGTTTAATCTCGTGGAAATGGCCGCAGTTCATGCCGTTTTTGAGGCAATAAATCAGCAGGTCCAAAAAAGCGGACAGCGGATAGCGGATGGGCAGGGGATCGAAGCGGTAGACGACCTGCTTGTAGCATGCGTAATAAGACTGCAGCATGCTGATGTCGCAGGGATTTTTAATCAGGCCGAAACAGAAAAGCAGGATTTTGCAGTCCGTAACCGTGTGGGCGCGGAACGTAACGGCCCGGGGCACCAGAATCATTTGTCCGGCCTCCACCAGCCGGTGGAGAAACTGGTTGCAACTGGCCTTGAAACTTCCTTCCACCAGAAAGATAAAATTATTGAGCTTGGCAGGAAGAGCCTGGATGGTGGTATTGGCGGGGATTTCCAGGTACCGGAAACCGGAATCGACCTCTACCCGGTAGTTCTTGCAGCTCAGGTGTTCATTCACATAAAGCAAGTCGTTCAATAACAAGTCTGCCATAAAAACATGTCTTAATTATCGTATGTTCAAGAGATATTTATAAATTTAACGTACGCACAAAAGATATTCACACTCAATATCTTATCCGGAATAAGTGTATAACACTAAAAAAAACGTTCCTTTTTTTTGGCATTTTGTTTGAACTATCGTTAAGACATTAAAAAATCATAATTATTTCATGTAAAATGTTTTACAAACAAGAAATATTGGCTAAGTTTGTTGCGTATTTCAGCTAAATAAAGGAACGTTTAAATTGGTCGCACCCCCCAATCACGGGGACGGGGCAATTGATCAATCACGGGGACGGGGCAATTGTGTGGAAAGGGGAAAACGTCCACGGACGTACCGGAGCAAGTGTGCGAGGGGGGGAAACCCACACCGGTACACTCAAAAGGGAACGGGTTAATGGGGTAGAGACCCGAGAATAAAAGAGGTGTTAGCGGCTGTTATTTCTTTTTCCTCCATAACGGTAATGTCCTATTATTTTCCAGCGGAACAGACAGTCTTCCAAAACCTGACCTCCGCCGATATTATGCATAATCAAAAGTCTCTCCTTCGCCCCGGGCTCCCGCTTTTCGGGAAGCACCTCCGTGATAATCCCGATATGCAGGGTACCGCCTCCGAGGTCCCAGCATACGATATTCCCCGGCTTATAGTCTTTGGGATCATCGGTTATCTTCAACACTTCGCCCTGCCGGGAAAAAAATGTCATCAGATTCGGCACCCGCCTATGGTCGATATTTGCATCGGTCCGGGTAAGTCCCCAGCTCTTCGGATAAGCGGCAAAGTGGGTTTCCATATCTTCGTGCACTTCTTTTTGCAGATCGATACCCAGCTTCCGGTAAGCCCTTATCACCACATCCGTACAGACGCCCCGGTCTGCCGGCACGTCTCCGCCGGGGTATCCGATCCGGAAATAAGCGGGATCGTATTTCACGGTATGGTCTCTGATTTGCAGAGCCGCCCGGGCCAAAGCGGGATTTTGGCAGAAGGCCGCACAGAGGCCGGTACATAAGCCCAGGACTACTGTTAAAAACACCTTTCTCATCCTACCGGTTTTATCCGTCAATCAGCACGTCTTTCGCCTCAAAATCCGACATGGAGACGATGAAAGTATGAGCTGTGTCATGCGTCGATTCAAAAGCGATTTCCCAAACGACAGGCGCGGTTTCACAGCGGGGCAGACTCAGGTAAACCGCCTGGAACTCTTTCCGGAAATCCTGTATGTTAAATCCCTCCTCTCCCTTCCGGACCTCTTTCTCGATCAAAGGAGCCACCGTCCGGCTTATCTCCGGATAGCGGTCTTCTATACTTTTAAAAAAGGCGATTTGTGGAGGGGTTATTCCCGTTTTATCGCCGTCGATTCCGATTTCTATGGTTTTGCCGGTCGGTTTAAAATGGCGTTGGCATTCAAAATAATTTTTATGAGGTTCCTTTTTAAACTCAAAGAAAGTCATCGTTCCGAAGAATTCGTCCTGTAGTTTATAAGGCCTCCCGAAGATAAAATTTAAAAAACCCATGGTGCTGCCCGTTACGGTTGAACTTTTACAAAGTTATACTTTTCTTTCTACTTTCCGCCTGTCTTTCCCCGGAAATTCAGAAATAGCGGATGACCCATCGCCCGAGGTTGCGCTCGGCGGCATCGAATTCCACGCCCACTTTGACAAGCTGTCGTCCGTCCGCGGTATAGGGAATCAGATAACCGCGTTCGCCGATCTGCGCCAAGGCCTCTTCGGCGGTGCCGCTGAGCTTGAACTCGAATACGTAGATGCGGTCGCGGGTCTTCACCACCGCATCGGCACGTCCTTTTGCACTGCGTACTTCTGCTTCGGTAAACTGCCCCATCAGCCGAAAGACGATATAGAAGATCACCTGATAATGCCGCTCCGTTTGGGCATTCAGTTCATAGGAAATGCCCGCAAAGAAAGCGCGCAAACGGGTGAGGAAAGCCTGCGTATCGCCGATTTCCAGTTCACGGATAAACTTGCCGATATAAAACGTCGTATCCGATTCGCTGACCGGAGTATAGAACTGTGATGCAAAATTCAGGAAACCGTATTTCACCTCCTGGTTCGGGAAACCGAGCGTATATTCCTGAAAACGATCATCATAGTCCTTGATCGTAAGATAGCCGCTTTGGTAGATCATCGGTATCGGGTTGCGGATGTCGGCCCGGTCGTCCGAGAGCGACGCAGCCGTTACCTGGATGCCGTCCAGTTCCTGCAGGTCGAAATCGGTCTTTTTGAGTATCTCCACCAAAAACGTGGGCGTACCCGTGGCGAACCAGTAATTGTCGAACGATCGTTTCGACAGGGCACTCAGCACACTGAACGGGTTGTACATACCCTCACTGCTGTATCGCGAAAAACGGTAGCCGTCATAACGACGGGTCATGGCTTCCATAATCTCCGTATAACTCTTGCCGCGTTGTGAAGCCATCATTTCGAGATCCGGACGGAAAGTGGCTTCAATTTCCTGCCGCGTCATTCCGCAAAGGGCGGCATAATCGGCATCCAAACTGATGTCGTTGAGTTGGTTGAGGTTGCTGAAAATACCCATCTGCGCAAACTTGGTCACTCCGGTGATAAATACGAAGCGAATCCAGGGGTCGGCACTCTCCAACACGGTGTAAAAGGGGGTGAGCATTTCGCGGAACTCCTGCTGCAAGGCCGGATTGTCGAAACTCCGCAGCAAGGGCTTATCGTATTCGTCTATCAGCACCACTACGCCGCGGCCCGTCTTTTTATAAGCCATCTGGATCACTTCCATAAAACGGGTGGAATGCGAGTTGCCGATTCCGCTGCAACCGTACTGATCCTCCCATTTCTTCAACTGATATTCCAGCATGTCCGCCAGCTGTTCGCGGTCGGTATACTTTTCGGCATTCAGGTCGAGGTGGAGCACGGCATGTTCGGCCCATTCCATCTCAAGGGTTTCCATGGCAAGGCCCCGGAACAGCTCACGCTTGCCGAGGAAATAAGCTTCGAGTGTGGAAAGCAACAGACTCTTGCCGAAGCGACGCGGACGGCTCAAAAAATAAGGTTTGCCCAAGGTCACCAGCCGATAGACCAGTGCTGTCTTGTCGACATACACATAGTCGTTGCGACGCAGGTATTCGAAACTCTGGATGCCGATCGGCATTTTGCGCGGAAATGGGGGTATGGCAGTATTCATGGCGTCGTGTTTTAAAAAAATACAGAGAAGTCCGGCATCTCCGGCTGGCAAACGGCCCGGAACCGGGAAGCCTGCTACCAAAAGCCGACCGCCTCTTCCGGGGCAAAGATAAGAATAAAAAATGAGAGATTGAGCAGAGGAGAGCAAGAAGGTTGTAAATAAGGGGGTTAGAGAAAACAGACGGTAAGGACGGAGCCAATTGAAACCGCTGAAAAGCCAAATGAAACCGGAGTTACGTTACTATCCCGTTACTCTTTTCAAAACGGCGACGGAAATTTTGAGAGGCTTCCAACACGCTGAATTACAAGCCCGATTCGGAGGATTCCAAGTGCAAATGTAGCAGGAATTTCGGATTTCGGGCTTCTCACCTCGAAAAAAGTTGGTTTTCGGGTGCGATTACCATGGGCTTGTTCCGGTGATGTGCCGGATTACGGTAAACGGCAAAATCGCACAGTTCAGTTACAAGCTGGACGTGGAGGAAAAATCGTGGAACGTGGAGTTAGGCCGCGTGTCCGGTCGCAGCGTGATGGCGCAGGAGGCGAACCGAATGCTGGATAAAATCCGCGTGGGTATCTTTAACACAAAAGCATCAAGGCTACATATCTCTCGACGAAAATATTTTTCGAAACTCTTAGGCTGAAATTTCGCAACATACATTTCCAGATGGTAGAAAATAGCAGCTATAGCTTCCAATACATTTGATTTACCACTACCATTTAATCCAACGAAGCAAAAGGGTTGAAATTTCGGCATATCATTTAGACTATCCTTTCATTTAAAACTCTAAGAGAGAAACTGATTTTAGATACCAAGTAACCCATAATTAGTACTTCTTCCACCTTGCGCTTCTTTTTGTAGAATCCCTTTCGAGATCAGGTCTTGAATGTCTCTCAAAGCAGTATCAGGAGAAGTTTTTGTAATTTTAGCCCATTTTGATGATGTAAGTTTACCATCAAACCCATCGAGCAACTTGTTAAGCATAATCCTCTGTCGATTATTCAATGAGGTTTGAGAATGCTGCTCCCAAAATTTAGCTTTTACAATGGTTGACTCTAAGATCTTCTCCGTATTGATCAGGGCTCTTTCAATACAAGATAGAAACCATAACAACCAATTTGTGATATCCCCATCTCCCCGTTGAGTTTTCTCCAATATATCATAATATACTTTCCGTTCCTCCAGAATTTGGTTTGACACGCTATAAAACCTTTGAGAAGTATTATCGCTACGGGCAAGCAACATATCTGTTATTGCACGGGCAATTCTTCCATTCCCATCGTCAAAAGGATGGATTGTGATAAACCAAAAGTGAGCTATTGCGGCTTTTAATACAGGATCAATTGATATGTGACCATTATTCAGCCAATCCAAGAAATTTGCCATTTCACTTTCTACAAGGTTAGGTTTGGGAGCTTCGTAGTGAATTTTTTCTTTGCCCATAGCACCTGATACAACCTGCATGTCCCCAGTTCTGTATTTCCCAACTTCTATTTTGTACATTCCACTATATCCGGTTGGAAAAAGAGCAGCATGCCATCCCAATAGTCTTTTTTTAGTCAAAGGAGAATCATAATGTTGAGTAGCATCAAGCATCATCTCTACAACTCCATCCACATTCCGGGAAGAAGCCACTATTCCATTAACCGTTATGCCCAATTTACGGGCAATAGAAGAACGAACTTGATCTTTATTTAAAATTTCACCTTCTATCTCAGTTGATTTGAGGACATCTAATGTCAGCGTCGTGAGAACTGCTTCTTCTTTCAATGAAAAGCCGAGGCTTTCCATTTGTCCCAATAATTTTCCCTGGAGATGCCGAACATTTCCAAGCAAGGGGACAATCTTATCGCTGTCCCACTTAAAATCAGACCAATTTTGTTTTTGATGAACAAACATCTTTACCGCTTATTTTGCGGTAAAGATACCATTTTATTTCGAACGCTCAATAATTTCCGCATAAAATGCGGTGCTTTTTCACGTAATATAACATGCGTATTATGCGGAGAATAGAATATCTATTCTCCGCATAGTTATCAAATTCCCCTTCATTGTTTATGACAAACAGGTTCTATCGTCAACCGTAATTTCGCAAATAGCACGGAACTGTCATTTGTGTAAGGTCACACAAGACATATCCTCCGGCAGAATGGAGCTATGAAAAGGTCGCATAGAATCAGAGACCAATGATGAATGGTAGTATCACGCCAGACATGGCGAGCATACTTAAGTCGGCTTGGAACTAATCACAAAGTAATAATTCGTGTTGTGACAGGTTAGAAACACTTGCTTACAATACATAAAAACAAGCAACAATATGGAATTTATAATGATAGATGCAGCTTCATTTGATTCGCTGGTCGAGAAACGCAATAATTAGTAGATGAAGCCAATAAGATAAGAATAAAAAATGAGAGATTGGGCAGATGAGCGCAGGAAGGTTGTAAATAAGGGGGTTAGAGAAAACAGACGGTAAGGACGGAGGATCGCCATACTCCTCCTGAACGCTCCCGCCGCTCATCCCTCCGATACCGATATCCCCTGCCGCATCGTCGTTCCGGGAACAGAACTTTTCCTGCCAGCAACACCTGCTGCCCGCACCAAGGTTAACTATTCCCCGGCTTTCCACCCCTCTACCCCTGCCACTTTTGGCATTCCGGACAATAATAAACCGTACCGCCCAGATAAGCCTCCCGGATAATTTCATGCCCGCAAAGGGGACAGGGATTTTTATAAGTATTCCGGGACAAAACCACCCGGTAACCTCCCGGGTTCCCGAAAAAATCCTTTTCGGTATCCCGTCCGCCCCGTTCGGTCATCCGGGCCAAGGTTCCCTTTATACTATACAACAGGTCGGCTTTTTCCAGATCGGTGAAGGTAGAAACTTTCCGTTTGGGATGAATGCCGGCATTGAACAGGATATCCTGCAGCACGCCGTTTCCCAAACCGGGTATACGTTGCTCCGTAGCCAAAAAAGCTTTTGCCGACAGGTCTTTTTTCAGACCAGCCATCAGGTTTTCGAAATACTTTTCGCCGAACCGGTCCTCCAAAGGATTCGGCTTGTGCATACTGCCCTGATAGTAAGGATTATCGAATCCGCCACGGAAAGCATATATACCGCCGTACATAGCCACCGTAAAAACCAGAGAACTGCCGTCGTCCAATACGATAAGCTGCTGGTGCCGGGCCGGCGGCCGTTCTCCCGCCCGGATATACCGCATATTCGTACCGTCTCCGATGAGCAGATGGGTATCTGCGTCCATCACCAGATCGACAAAAGCGCCATAACCGTTTACCGTCTCTATCGTACGACCGGCCAAAATCCCGGGATAACCCGCGGGATCCCCATTATACCAGGTGAATTTATGCGGACTCGTGGCATTCACCACCCGTTCGATGACCCTTCCAGTGAGGATATCGGTTGCCTGCCGGCTAATAAGGGCGGATTCAGGAATTTCAATCATAAGCTTCACATTCATTATTACACACTCCTAAGCCGGAATGTTATTTCACAAATGTATAAAAATAACCGTATTATCCCTTTTGCGTCAACACCTTTTTCCGGAAAAATAGGCCCGCCGATACCAGTAAAGTACAAAATTCAGCCACCGGAATCACAAACCAAATGCCTTCCACCCCTAACCATAGCGGTAATAAAAACAATCCGATGCCGATAAACAGCAACCCCCGGGACAAGGAAACGATTACCGATAAGCGGGCGGCCCCTATAGCCGTAAAATACCCGGACGCCAAGATATTCAATCCGTTAAAAAGAAAGGCGAAAGCATAAACGACAGCCCCTTTTCCGGCCATATTCAACACTCCGGCTTCATCGCTTTTAAAGAAGAACGCCATCAGGCTTTCTCCCGCCATCCACAACAGAGCGAACAATCCGATCCCGATAATCAGATTGGTGCGGGCAGCCAAAAACACCGTATGCTTTACCCGCTCCCTTTTGCCGTTTCCGAAATTATAACTGATCACCGGAATAATGCCGTCAGATATTCCTAAAAATACCGTAACCCCGATAAACAACACATATCCCAGGGCCGTAAACGCAGCCACCCCGTCAGAACCCAGGTGTTTCATCAAAACCAGGTTGAACATAAATACGGTTATGCCGGCAGACAACTCGGATACTCCTTCCGAAGAACCGTTGTAGAACATCTGTCGCAGAATCCCCCAACGAAAGCGTCCTTTTTGGACACACAACGGTCGTTTCCGGTCAAACAACAAGGGTACATTCCCCAATGCCCCCACCGTAAAAGCAATTCCCGTAGCCAACCCCGCTCCGGCACTTCCCCACTGCCATTTTCCGATAAATAGCAAGTCCAACGCGATATTAAGTAACACGGTTCCGCTCATCACACAAGTGGCATATACCGGCCTTCCGGCAATTTTCTGCATATAATCGCCCAGAAACATCAACGTCAGAGCCGGGAAAAAAGGAACCAACGCCCGTATATACGAAACGGCCCCCTCTCTGAGCAAGTCATCCGCCCCCAACAAATTCGCTATCGGTTCCGACAAACTAAAAATAAGCAAACTGACGGTTGCGGAAAAAATCACCAGAAAATAAAAAGCTGTATTCAAAGCGTGATTGGCCGTCCGGAGGTCCGACTGCCCCAGTCGTATGCCGATAAAAGCCTGGCACCCGATAGCCACCACAACCGCTACAGCTATCATGAAATTGTAACAGGGCAATACCAGATTCACACTGGCTAAAGCTTTCGACCCGGAGAAATGGGATAAAACCATCCCATCAATCACCGTCTGTATGCCCAAAAACAATAACCCGATCACCCCGGGAAGGGCATATTTCCAAAATAAACCCCGAATTCCCGCCGTAGTCAATTCCGTGTGTTTTGCACTCACACTTATAGCTCCCTCTTGTTTCATTCTTCCTTTCATTTAAATGTCTGCAAAAGTAAAGAAACGAAACGGGGGAAAAATTACCCTATGTTAATTAATGCCCGGACCGGTAAGCCGGCTATTTCAAAGCCCGGATGCGGCTGAGCGACTGGGGAGTGATTTGCAGATAAGAAGCTATGTGTTTTAAGGGAACCTTTTTAATCAGGTCGGGATATTCACGCAGAAGCCGCTCGTATTGGGCCTTAGCGTCCGTAAAACTGTAATGGGTGAAATAATGTTCATATTCCGATAGCGTATATTCCGCCAACTTACGCCCCCAATTGGCCAGTTCCAGGGAGTGCAGAAACAAATCCTCCAGCCTCCGGGCGGTAATCTTCAGCAATACACTGTCTTCAAGCGTCTCGGCATTTAAAACCGAAAGCGCCGGAGAAGCAGCTGCCACCATTTGCCCCGGAGCCGCAAACCAAAGGGTCAGATCTTTTGCATCCCGCCACATGTATACGCGCACCAAACCCTCCTTCACAAAATAAACATAATCGGTTCGCCTCCCCTGAACAATCACGTCTTTCCCCTTAGCAAAATTTACCTCTTCCACCTCTTGTAACAACAACCGGGCTGCCTCGTCCGAAAGCGGATACAATTTCCGTTGCCTTTCTATAAATGTTTCCATAATCTCCCTTCCCTTAAATTCCACACAAATATATCAAAAAAGCGTGCAACCGGATAAAAAAGCCGTGCCCGTCTTGGAAGTGCCTCCACAAAGCTGGACCTAAAACTTTTGGGACATACTTCATTTCCCTCCCGTTCAAGGACTTTTTCTTAAGTCCGGCCGTCTATCTATTTTTTCGAATTCTCTTCCCGAAAAGTTCTTTCCGGATCAGAGAGCGGAGATCCGCACCGGTACGCCTTCCTCCTTCTGCCGGACCCTTTTCCCCGAAAGGGGGTAAAGATTTTTCACCCACAAACAACCCAAACACCGCACCACACCCCTGGACCCTAGTGCATACTTCCACAAAGCACCGCACACTTGCCCCGACCCGGTGATCGGACTTCCTCGTGCAATTCTCTCCCGAAAAGGGCCGTCTTCCAGTACCCCGGTGGGCGTTTTCCCACCTCCGCACAATTGCTCCGAGACGCCCGTGGGCGTTTCTCCGCCTTCGCACACTTGCCCCGTCCCCATATGACGACAACTGCCCCGTCCCCGTGATTGATCAATTGCCCCGTCCCCGTGATTGGCAGGTGGGGGGTTATTTGAGGGCGCGGAAGAGGATTTCAACCGGATGGAGGGCTATGCGGCCCGTACCGTCCTGGATCTGCTGCCGGCAACTGGTCCCGGGAGCAGCGATGCAATCCTCTTCTTCCGCCTGCCGGACAGCCGGAAATAATACCTGTTCGCCGATTTGCATGGAAAGCGCATAATGCGCGCGTTCATAACCGAAAGCCCCCGCCATTCCGCAACAACCAGAAGGAATTACTTCCACCACATAGTTCCGGGGCAACGATAACATTTCCCGGGAAGGCTCCACAGAAGCCAGAGACTTCTGATGACAATGCCCGTGAAGCCAGATTTTTAACGGCCGGTCCGTAAAACGATCCGCACCGATACGGCCTCTCCGGATTTCCCGTACGAGAAACTCGTCGTATAAAAGACAATTTTTACCCAAAGCCACAGCGGCCGGTTTCAGATCCTCCCCGACCAGATCCGGATATTCGTCCCGGAAAGATAAAATACAGGAAGGTTCTATACCGACCAGAGGCGTCTCCTCCGTAATCCGGTCTTTCAACAATTCCACATTCCGGCGGGCCGACCGGCGGGCTTTTTTCAGCAGGCCTTTGGAAATGGATGTGCGCCCGCTCTCCACATGCCGGGGAATGATCACTTCGTAATCCAATTCCTCCAGCAACTGCACAAAACAAATGCCGGTTTCCACGTCCATATAATCCGTAAATTCGTCCGCAAACAGATAAACTTTTCTCCCGGAAGCTACGTCCGTCTTCCGGCGATGGGAGGTTTTCACCCACCGCCGGAGAGTCGTCTTATCCAGCAAAGGCAAAGTCCGCTCCGGTGCGAATTTCAAAAATCGTTTCAGTATGCCCGCCGTCCATCCCGTTTGCACCACCCCGTTATACAAAAAGGGAAACCGCGTACACAACCGCTGCACCGTATTCAGATGGGCGATTAAAAAAGCCTTTACAGGCACTCCGCAAACATCATACCGATGCTGGAGGTATTCCGCCTTGAAACGGGCCATATCCACATTGGAAGGACATTCGGATTTACAGGCTTTGCACGACAAACAAGTGTCCAGCGCCGCGGAAATTTCCGGCTGATCGTATATTTTTTTCGTCAAAGGTCTGCTCAGCAATTCCCGCAATACATTCGCCCGCGCCCGGGTGGTATCCTTCTCCCGGCGGGTAGCCCGGTAACTCGGACACATGGTACCTCCGAATACCATCGCTTTCCGGCAATCCCCCGAACCGTTGCATTGCTCTATGGCACACAACCACCCCTGCTGAGCCGAAAAATCGAAATAAGTCTTTATTTCATTTTGCTTCTCCCTCTTTCCGTTTTTGTCTTCCGCTTCGTACCGGAGTCCTTCATCCATAGCCGGGGTTTCCACAATTTTCCCCCGGTTCAGAATGCCGGCCGGGTCCCAGGTATGTTTCAATTCTTTCAGCAACCGATAGATGGATTCGCCGAACAGCAGGGGGATAAACTCTCCCCTCAACCGTCCGTCCCCGTGCTCTCCGCTCAAGGAACCCCGGTGCTTTTTTACCAGCAAAGCCGTTTCTTCCGCTACCTGGCGGAACAGTTGCCGGTCGCCGGCTTCCTTCAGGTTCAATATCGGACGCAAATGTAATTCTCCCGTAGCGATATGCGCATGGTAGACACAACTCAACCCCAGCCGGTTCAACAGTTCTCCGAAATCTTTCATATAGGCCGGCAAACGTTCGGGGGTAACCGCCGTATCTTCTACCACCGACACCGGTTTGGCATTCCCCGGCATACCCGATAACAGTCCCAAACCGGCCTTCCGTAAACTCCACACCCGGCTGATATCTTTTCCATACACCCGGGGATAAGCATATCCCAGGTCCTTTTCCCTCAATCCGGCTTCGATACGGGCGGCACGCCGGTCCGTTTCCTCCCGGTTTTCCCCGGCCACTTCCACAATCAGGATAGCTCCGGGATCTCCTTCTATAAAAAAACGGTTGTTCCGCTGTCCGATATTCTTTTTACTCAGCTCCAGAATCGTCCGGTCCATCAGTTCCACAGCCATCGGCCCATAACGCAAAGCTACCAGATTCCCCTGAAACGCCTCTTCCAAATCCCGGCAGTGTACGCAGATAACGGCTTTTTCTTTCGGCGGCAAGGGGAGCAGATTCAATTTCAACTCGGTGGCGAAAGCCAGGGTCCCCTCCGAACCCGCCAGCAATTTACACAGATTGAAAGGTTCG
Source organism: uncultured bacterium (assembly GCA_905216195.1). Lineage (GTDB taxonomy): Bacteria > Bacteroidota > Bacteroidia > Bacteroidales > Marinifilaceae > Culturomica. The sequence goes on along the minus strand of CAJMSX010000027.1, from coordinate 17,834 downwards.
GTGCTTTCCGGATCGAAATAAGCCGAGTAAAGCAACTGATCCAGCGCATAACCCATATTCCGCCGGCTGAGGGCCGGATCGGGAAAATTCGCCTTTATTTTCGCCGCATTCTCCCTCAATATCCGTACGGCGGTACGATAAATTTTCCCTTCCAATCCGGTTTTTTTCATACAATCCTCCACTTCAGCGGTTTCCATACCCTTCAACACCGTAACCGAACCGTCGCTCAACACGACGGTTGCCTCCAGCAAATGATCCCGCGTACTTCCGTAAACCAAAGAGTGTAATCCGCAGGAATTATTCCCCACCATTCCGCCCAGGCAACACCGGTTGGAGGTCGAGGTTTCGGGCCCGAAAAATAAACCGAAAGGTTTGGTATACAAATGCAACTCATCTAATACGACTCCCGGTTCCACCCTCACCCAATGTTCCTTTTCGTTCAGTTCCAGAATACGGTTCATATAGCGGGAAATATCCACCACCAGTCCCGGGCCGACAACCTGCCCGGCCAGGGAAGTACCCGCGGCCCGGGGAATCAGGTTGCATCCGGTTTCCCGGGCAAAACGGACAATTTCCCGGATATCTTCTGGGTTCTTCGGATACACCACTCCCAACGGCATTTCCCGATAGGCCGACGCATCGGTTGCATACACGATCCGATGAAGCGGGTCCGTTTCCACTTCTCCCTGAATTCTGGCGGCCAGCTCCTCTAAATTCCTTATTTCTGATTTCAAAACGAATAACTTGATTAGCGGGTAAAGTAATAAATAAAAAAGTAAAAAAACAAAGTCCGCTTCCCACGGGCTGACATGCTCCGCCTCTCCGGTCCTCAAAAGGGGAACCCACCGTTTATCCCTTTTCGGCCGGCGGACCCCAGCCTTTACAATTTTCCACCCTGCAGTTTTCCCAACACACCTGCTCCAGTTTCGCGCCGCTCCAATCCGAATTTCTCACCACAGCCCCGCTTAAGTCGGAACCGCTCAAATCGGAACCGTTGAATTCACAATCTTCAATGCAGGCTCCGGAAAAATCGATATTTCTCAAAACCGACCCTAAAAACCTGCATTTGTAAAGCCTCACCGATTTAAAACTCACCCCCAGCAACTTCGCCTTGTCGGAAAAATTACAATGCGTTATCACAGCCCGGTCCAACGAGCCTTCAATCACCTGTGACCCGGAAAAATTACAATTTTCCAATTCCGATTCGTCCAACACACATTGATTCAAGCGGGCCCCGACAAAATCGATACCTTTCATACGACTTGCCGGAGCGGTAAACCGATTCAGATTGGCGCTAAAGAAAACCGCATCCAGCAGTTCCAATCCTTCTATTCTACTCCCTTTCAAATTACATTTCCGGAAATTGGAATTCACAATCGAGACTTTCTTTCCGGAAGAATCCAGCAAAAGAGCTTCTTTTACCTGACAATTTACAAAACTTACGTTTACCAGACGGACGCCGTATAAATTGGCTGCATTGAAATAAGAATCTTTAATTTCGGAACGGATAAAGCAGGATCTCCGGAGAATGGAATACGAAAAATCCGCACACTGGACCGACCTGTACCTCAAGGTCGCCTTATACATTTCAGACCAGGAAAAATCCACATGGGACAGCGTCTCGATACGGCCGCTGTTTTTCAGAATACTTACGATAATCCGGGCTGTCCTCTCGATAGCATCGCTGATGATGCGTGCATGCCGCACATACCCTTCCTTTACCTCCTCCGCCTGATTAAAAAGAATATCCCGGTTTTCCACGGTTTTACCGTAATCATAGAGGTATTTCGGACCGATGACCGGAATATGGGAAATCATTTCCTTATCTCTCCGGAACATGGCTTCGATCTTCTCCGGCTCTACCTTCATCACTTTCAGTTTCCCGTATAAAATCGTCCTTTTATTCACATACTTTTTATGTACGTCTAAAATTTCTTGCAAAGAAGCTTCGTTGATTTTACCCAAAGTTTCTTCTATACATTCCCTCACATACTCGTCCTCTTCCAGGATGAGGGAAGAAATCAATTCACAAACGACATCGTCCGGATAACGACTCAAGCCTTTCGCCGCACTCGCCCTTTTATACACATTTTTCTGAGTGAGCATAACCAGCAAATCGGAAATGTTTTTTTGCCGTTGCTGCTTCACCTGCAGCTTGTAGTTCTTAATTCCCACCCAAACGGGGAAAATAGCCAGCAACACCGAAATCAGGGTGATTATGTTGGGCAAATACTTGATTCGTTGCTCTTTCTTCAGGATAGCGATTTCGGTGCGGGTCTTTTCCAGCTGCAAAGAATCCCGGACTTTCCCGGAAGTTTCCGGCGTCTGTGCAAACAGCCCCAGCCCCCACAGCCCCAGCATAAGCCCTAAAACCATTCTTTTCATAACGAATCACTTTAACCTCTTTCCGAAACAAAGAGAGAAACGATATTTCATTTGTTTGACCTATAAACCTCCAGAATGTGTAAATATAATACAATAAATAAATAAAAATATTTTCAAAACCATTTAAAATAAAATTTTCTCCAAACGCTCACGGCAACGTTTTCTTCTCTCCCATCAGCCGGAAAACGATATTCAGCAGACTTTTGTCCGCTGTCTTCCCCCGACTCGTATTTTATGCCTTTCTTTCCGGTTTCCGTACTTCCATTTCCTCCCTCAATCCCGAAACTTCCAGAAAGCCGGCATCTTCCATTTCAGGTGCTCCCTGACAATCCGGATACCTCTTTACACGCAATTTCCCCTATGCCGTCGATTTCTACCTTAAAATAAAAACCCGCTAACGGCCATACGCTATCTTGTACTTCAGCTGCCACCATTAATATATATTAATAATGAATAACTGTGTCTTCCGAAACCCGATTCGGATACTCTCTAAATCAGGTGATCCGGAAGACAGACATTAACTCTTCTGCATTTGCTGCTGGAATGTAATCTCGATAAACTCGGCCGGATACATAATCGCCACCAGCACTGTAATACGCATAATCCCCTCGAGTATATCTTCGGGAGTCATGGTGTCCCCCAAACCGACATGTACGCTGTAGGCATCGTCGGGCACACATCCGGCCAAACCGCCCCGCTTCCATACTCCCCTCAGGAAATTCTCGATCATACTCTTGATATTCAGCCAGGTATTCGCTTCGTTCGGCTCGAAAACATACGCTCTGGCGGCATTCCTCATGGACTCTTCCAAAAAGATCATCATCCGTCTGACGTTGATATACCTCCCCTCCAACGAATTACCGTCCAGGGTTCTGGCTCCCCATACTTTAACTCCTTCTCCCGTAAAGGTACAGATCGCATTTACCGCTTTACCGGACAAAGGCATATTCAGGTCTTCCTGATCGTCATAAGAAATATTTACCGAAGGAGCAATGATATTATTTACCGATACGTGGGCGGGAGCTTTCCATACTCCTCTCGTATTGTCTACCATCGTATAAATACCGGCCATAGCAGCTCCCGGAGGCAAAAGATTTACTTTCTGACGAATTCCTTTCAGAACGGAACAGTAAACCGTACTGTTTTGCAACAAAACGGTGTGCAACAAGTCCTTGTCTACTTGTTCCAATTCGGTATCTACGATTTTAGGAAGCTGTTCCATAATCTGAGCCTGTCTTTTTTCGTCTTTCCAGCCGGCAACTTCCGCCTCGACCAGTTCTTTCAGCTTAGCCGTATCGGCATTGCCGTAGGTAATCTCCTTTTCCGATACGACCGAAGTATTCAGCCAAGGATAATAAGCCGCCCCGTAAGCCAAATAATTACTGCCGATCGCTTTCCGGAAATCGGTCACGGGATCGCCCTCCGGATCCTGCCGGCTCCGATAACCGTCATACAAGTCCAGTAAAGCAAAGCGATTTTTCATCGTATAACCGCAATGGGCCAAAACAGATTGCTGTACGCTTATACAAGCCGGCTTTTCCAGGCAAACCGCTTCGGGCACGACAACCAGGGTCGGCTCCTGTTCTTTAATCAGCGTTTCCACCCCGGCCTTAAACTTATCGGCATCAAAAGCCGTCGTATAATCACCGACCGATACGATATAACACGCCCCTCCTCCATTCGCGTAGAAAAGCAACATATTATAATATAAGGTATAAACAGGGTTCGCCTGTACCAGCCTATAACCGACGCCGTTTAACATCAGTTCCGGCTCCATATCTTCGGCCTCCTGTATTTCAAATACGGGAGACGGTTCTCCGCCGAAATAAGAGCGGAATTCAGCCATAGAGGTAACCCGCCACGGCTTATTCGTCAAGGATTTATCTCCGTTTACGGCCTTTTCGGTATGCCCGATAAATGCCGGAACAGCCGTCGCTACTTCCACGAACGAATGGGGAAAGGCGTTTTTATCTACGATATAAACGCCCCGTGTTTTCATTGCTGCCATACATTTTAATTTAAATTACTACTCTTTTATTGATTCTCCATTCACGTATGTAAATACCTTATTCTCTGTTTTATAACACCAAACAAAAGGCACGCCTTTTCATTGCTGAACCGGCGTGCCCGTTACCTAAATAAATCTTAGTTCCCTACCTGCGGCGCATCACCGCCATCCATTCATTATTTTGCAGTTGGTAGGTTCGATACCGAACAACGAGAGTTATCCACTCTCTTTTTCCGACATTTCCCCCCTTCAGTTACCTTCCCCCGGAAGTATTAAAATCTCAATACGTTGCAAATATAGTCTTTTTTTTCCACAATTCCAATTATTTTCATTAAATAAATAAAACATAATTTCATAAATCACCTTATGTTGATTTCCGATGAAACTTTTTCTTCGGGGGAGAGTACAAACTTCCTGTAAAGAGAAACCGAAAATTCCCGGTTTTATTTGAAAGAACCGGATAGGTTTCAAAGAAAATACATTAATTTTACCCTATAAATACCCGACTATGAAGACACTCAGATTTATTCTTTTTTTGACCTGGATTACCCTGCTGTCCTTCTCGGAAGGAATGGCGCAGCACTTACCCAATATTCACATTCTGGCCACCGGCGGAACGATAGCCGGTACCGGCAGCAGCGCTACCGGAACGGCTTATACGCCGGGTCAGGTGGCGATACAGGAACTGATAGCGGCCGTTCCCGAACTGAACCGGATCGCTCACATCAGCGGTGAACAAATTGTGAAGATAGGCTCTCAGGATATGACGGACGACGTTTGGATTAAACTGGCCGATTATCTGAACACCCTGCTCAGACGCCCGGACGTAGACGGTGTAGTCATCACCCACGGTACCGATACCATGGAAGAAACGGCTTTCTTTCTCAACCTCACGGTTAAAAGCGACAAACCCGTGGTGCTGGTGGGCGCCATGAGGCCTTCCACCTCCCTTAGCGCCGACGGTCCCTTAAACCTTTACAATGCGGTAGTAACGGCCGCAGCCCCGGAATCAGCCGGACAGGGAGTAATGATCGTGATGAACGGCAGCATTCTGGGGGCTCACGCCGCCACCAAAATGAATACCATAGATGTACAAGCTTTCCAGGCGCCGAATTCCGGTCCCCTGGGTTATGTATTTAACGGTAAAGTGCACTACAACCAAAGCACGGATAAATTACACACCACTCAATCGGTATTCGATATAACGGGCATCAGCCGTCTTCCGAAAGTCGGGATTGTGTACAGTTATTCCAACGTCGGGCCCGCAGCCCTGGAAGCCCTGATCCGCGAAGGGTATGAGGGAATTGTACACGCCGGAGTGGGAAACGGGAATATTCACAAAAACCTCTTCGGCAAACTGGCCGACGCCAGCCGCAAAGGGATACGCATCGTTCGCTCCAGCCGTGTTCCTACCGGTCCTACGACTCCGGAAGCCGAAATCGACGACAGCCGCTACGGTTTTATCGCCTCCCAGGAACTCAACCCCCAAAAGGCGCGCATTCTGCTGATGCTCGCCCTTACAAAAACCAAGGACCCGAAAACCATACAGGAATATTTCAACCAATATTAAAATCGCTGCTTCCCCCGAATAAGAAATTTTCGGGATTAGTTACATACAGATTTTGCCGCATGTCGTGCATATTCTCCGTAAACCGGTGAAAATAACGATTGTAAGAAGGAATCTTCGAGGCCAGCATATTGATGGAAAAATCCGAGCCGTACAGTACTTTATTGCGGATTCCGGTATACATACCGAGATTATTCCTGAGCTGTTTATAAAATTCGGGACTACAATCGTTACAGGAAATGTCGGTGTACACATTTTCGTATTTCTCCGCCAGTCCGATAATCGCCTTTTCCCAGGTTTTTTTCCCGGACTTTTGATGCCCGAAATGGGCAAAACATACCGTAAGTGCGGGAAAGTTCTCCAAAACTTTCTCCCACTTGCCGGAAGGACCCGTCTCCCTGTCGAAATTCCCCACCTTAAATCCACCGTCGCTACAGTGAGTCATTAACGGAATCCGCTTTTCCACGCAATAATCATATACAAACTCCACCTTCTCCCTTTCCGCTTTATCGTCGGGGTAGGGATCGAAACCCAACTGAGGGTATACTTTTATACCGGCAAAAATATTTTTATATACTTCCTCGTCTTTCTCATACATCTTTCCGTTGAAAACACCCATTTTATCATACAACCTGCCGGCACGGGCGGAAGCCGTATCGTTTTTATCGAAATCCCTGAAATACTTTTCCAGCAAACCCGTATATGGCTTTCCCCTCAGCTCTTCCATCGTATAATTCTGAGTATTCAATCCCATAAACGGATAGATCTCAAACAATTTTTCCTTTTTTATATCGGTCAAAGGCTTATCGATCTCTTCCAGCTTCAATTTAGCCCCGCTCAAACGGTCAGCCCGGTTTCTCTCTTTTTCCTCCGGCATTTTTAAATCGAACCGGTAATAGGTATGAATGGAATAAAACAAATCTCCCACTTGTTTAGCGATAGGCTTGAAAGGAGCTTTATTGTAAAATATCCCTTCTTCGTTGATATTCTTATAACCGAAATCGATCGTAAGCGGACAGAGCACCATTTTGTCAAAATCTTCCCCCTCCACCGTAAAACGATTGTTCTCTTCTACCACCACATCTTCCTCTTTATCCGGATACTTCAAAAAATAATCCAGCAACAAAAACTGATATTCGATAGGGATATCGTAAAAAGACAAGGTATTTTTCACATACGGATTTTTCGTGCCGACTTTTTTGATCAGGCCCGTCAGCAGCCGGTTCGGAAGAAAGGAAAAAACCGGAGCCAGCAATAAACCCGCCCGGAACTTCCAATCCCACAAAGATTTTAGCAAATCCTCATTAAAAATAAATGCGGAAAGATTGGGATGGCTCAAATCAAACGCATGCATATGCACATCATAAAACTTTTTCATCACACCGGATTTTAGAAAACCACCCACAATATAAGTAAACATTTACAAAGTATACGCATTTGAAATGAAAATAATTCTTCTGCATACATCAGTAAAATTTCATAAGATAGAAAGTTGAGCCTGTTCTCCGCAAATAAAAGATTCCTGTACAAAAATCCGGTATGCGGTCTTCCGGGAATAAGGTAATTTTTTATAAAAGTAAACTCATTATAACAAAAAAAATTATATATTCGCGATCGTTTTCGGTGTAATACAAATAGTTTCAATCCAAATGAAATCAACAGATCCCCAACTATATAAAACAGAAGAGAGCGGTCTCCTGATCGGATTGGTAAATGTCCCGATGGGAACTAATCTTTCCTATTTCTTCGAACAGGAAATGAAGGAAAGTATTTTTTTGCCCTATCGGAAAAAAATTTTCGGGGAGGACGATGCTCAGGAAAAAACCAATTTTTTATACAAGCCCCACGCTTATCATTTATTAGGCGAACATAACCTGGCCGTGCTTTCTCTGGTGGACGACTTTGCTTTCGCTCAACGGGTTTTTCAGGCTTCTCACTGTTTTCCGAGAAAGTATGCACCCCCAATCGAAGACTATATGATCCGGACCGTCACCGGAATCTCGACCTACCCGGCAGAAGGGGAGCCCCGTTTGCTCGAGACGGCCCGTCACACCTTTCTTTTTTCCGACCCGACGAATTCAGAAAAAAAAACTGAAACTTCCACACCTTATCCTTTTATCGGAATCGTCCGCTACAAACTGAACAACGGACTACTGATCGGAAACGGGCAGGATTACCTGGAAGCGGTAAAACAGCGGTTGGAGAAAAGAAAGGAAAACGATATGGCTCTTTTTATGATAGACAGTTTTTGCAATAATGAACTGACGCTGGTCATTTTTGCCCATGATCCCGAAAAAATTGTAAAATTCGTCACCGACAGCCGTCAATTCACCACGTCCAGTCTGAATGAAACCGGGCATTTATATGCACACGCCCTACAGGGTAAAATCACCGGCACCCCTCAGCAAGAATTCGACGGTCTGCATCTTTTTTCCTCTTCCCACACTTTATTGGGTTTCGACCTCGATTTGTTTACCGATGAAGCATGGCAAAACCGGCTCCAAGAAATATCTTTTACCGTAAAATTCTACTGGGACATCAAACCGGGACATATCTATAACGTTTACAAAGATCTGGAGGAAATAACGGGCCGACCCGAAGGAAAGAAAGAGGAAGGAAAGAAAAAAATCATTGTAGGGGAAGCCAGCCTGGTGTACGAACAGAAGTTTACATTAAAAGAATATATTTCATTTGTAAGTGCCTGGGAAAAAAGAGGAGAAAAAAACCGGAACGATCTCCGCCACCTGCGCATTTCCATGGAAATCGAAATAGACAACGAAATCCTGAAACAAGAAGAAACCCAGCATCCTTTCAACCGTCTTTTCAGTCGCATGAAGATCGATGAAAAAGCCATACGTTCTTTTCATACCCGGCTATTGAGTCTGGGCATTCCGAAAGTTTTGGAGCAAAGAATTCAGAAAGTATTCGGTAATTTCAACGACTGCATTACCGATCCCCTTTTCGCTATCTATTTTATGGAACTGCGACACTATCTCTTTTACCTGGATAAAATACTCCATGACACCCAGGACAAGGGAAACCTGGCCGAATTGCAAAAAATGCTGAACGGTTTTATCGCTAATTTCGAAAAAGCTTATTACAACCGTTTCCACCACAGCAACCGCATTATCGGAATAGACGATTTTAACCTGGAATACAACGGAGGTATACAGCAATTGTTATCCGGATTCGATGCGGTATACAAATACATAGCCCATTTGTTTGTAGAGCTACCCGAAACCGATAGCAAACAACCGGCGAAAGATACGGACCGCCTCCCTCCTTTCGCACATGTCGTTTGCGTGTCGGGCTACGAACGGGTGTATTCCGATCAATGCAGGATGATGATCAACATTCTCTACATGACCTATCCGGAACTTTTTGCCGCCACCGTATGGAAAGAGGCTATCAACTCTTTCTTCAACGACGAAGCCATCCGTCACCTGGACCAATTGTTCCCCAACGGAGGGTTCGACCTTTTTACCGATCAGGTGAAAGAAAAAGGGTTTCCGGATTATATGCATCAAGAGATCCGTCGGGACCCCCGCTTTAATAAAACGGCTTATTCCCACCGGCGTTTATGCGAGGCTTTCAATGTCTCTTTCCTCAAATATGTGTTGGTAGACGGATTGGTTCTCAAATGCGGTTACGCAGAAGACTTCGATCAATTGTATTATTGGTACTGGAAGGTTTTTCTGCAAATGAATCATCTGATGGAAAAAACGAGCGAAAAAAATGCAATCGGTTATCCTCCCGACAACTTTATCACTATGCTTTTCCGTTTAGTCTACTGGGCTTACTGTCTGGACAAGCAAGACCAAGCCTTGGGGATACCCTCGGGGGGAAGAATCGATAAAATACGCTATACTCCCTTTGATCCGGCTTTGAAAGATTTATGGATGTTACATTTCAATGACGTTTACATTTACGTGCAAATCCTGTATGAAAAGCTGCAAAGCATAGACTTCAACTTTTTTATCGATGGGGTTGCGGACACTCTCAACACCCAGTTGTTTCCCCCTCTCATCCCTTCGGAAACGGAAGAAGACCTTCCGCCGAAAGAAAAAGAAGCAAAGCCGGAAAACCGGGAGCCAGAAGCATACGAGCTTTACAAACAAAAGGAAATGCTTTATGCGGAGTTGGTCGGAAAACCGTTGGAACATTTTCGCAGAAACGAAATCATAACCTACGAGGAAGAAAAAAAGACGCTCTACATTTCCCTGCTATTGCGTGCCTATTTAAAACAAATTCAAGCCCTCGACACCACTCCAAGCGACGCCTGTAAAGGAATTCAGCCCTGTCCTCGTTACGCACTCCGGCGGGATCCTAAAGGCCAACCTTTACACAAACTCAATTACACGAATTTATTATCCGACCCCTATGGCGGAATCTTCATATTCAAGGATCCGGATATACGAAAAAAATACTATACTCTCCGGTCCGTTTTTTACAAAAGCATCTGGGACTTCTCCATGAAAAGCAAGACAGAAATTTTTCCTATTCCGAAGCAAAAAGAATAATTATCTGTTTTTCAGAGAATGATAGGAAGGATGAAATTATACATTCCGGAAAGACTCAGAACTAAGGGGAGACCGCTGAAACGTCCTTAAACGTTCCATACCGGATTGCACTTTCTGATAACGGGGATCGTTCTTTCTTATTTTCTGGAGCTGGAGTTCGACTTCCTGTAATTTTTTCAATAATGTTGTATCGATGATCTTCATAATCTTCATTCTCCTTATTGAGGTACAAAGGTACTTCCTTTTTTACAAACTATCAACTAATTTGCTCTAAAAATATTAAATTACACACATCTTGATCTTCAGAAAGAGGCAGCTTATCCCGCTTACGAAAGAAAATACGAGCTAACTCTCTTTTGCTCTCCTTCTTATACAAAAAAGCATAAAAAATAAGATGATTCCGGCCGTCTTTTTTCAGACCGAAACCGGTTTCGAACAAGGAACACATCACTGTGTTTATACCGTCGGGAGCGTGATCCTGACCGTAAAGGCGTTGCAAAATCGCTTTCTCGATCTCTTCCTTCGCATCGTTTTTCACCGAAATCACCGGATATTGCTCCACAGGATCGTTCTCCGGCATTTCTTCGGTTTCTTTTTTAAGCGGATACAGATAAGATTTCAACCAATATCGCCGGATATCCCCCTTTTTCCATGTGCTTTTCCTGTAATCGTACTGCAAATCGAGTATCTCCAGGGTTTCCCGGCTAAAATTTATCTTTAACAGATTAGCCTGGGCCTTATATACCTGTTTATTTTCATCCGGTAAAGCTCCGAACGCTCCCCCTTCCAGCAACTGCGTCCGGTTCTGCAGGAAATCGGGAACGCCCGAGCTCTTCGTATGACCGTGGCCCGCCAGGATCAGGTTACTGAAATCGATGATCAGGTCCATGGAGCTTTTCCGCTCCTCCTCACTGTATACCTCTTCCCAGGCCAGTTGACGGAAAGAGCGGTGAATCAAGGTAATCACCCGGTAATCCTCGTAGTTGTACACCATATCGTCTATTTCTTTTACCAAAACGCTGCCGATCATCATATTCGTTTGATCCGCCGGGTTCAAATACAACCATTCGGTATTCAATAACACAAAACACACTTTATGTTTTTGCCTCACACAAACTCCCACCGGTTTCCCGCCGGCTCCCTCAAAGAAAGCGGGTACTTCCATTCCGGTATTATAGGATGCCGCAAAGTCAAGATAAGTACTGAATCTTGACAGGAATTTATTCCCCTCGCTTTCCCCATTCAATATATTTTTTACATTCGTCCGCTCCTGATCTATTTTCTCTTCCTTCTCTTTCTTCTCTTCACCTTCCTCTCCGAGGGACAAAAGATCGCTGATGTCCTTATCGTGGTTGCCGGGGACGACAAACAGGGCATCTTTTTTCAATTCCAGACTTTTCAATAATTTTCCGATAAAATCCCGGGCCGGAGTATAATCGTTATTATCGGAATAATGCATGACATCCCCGGTGATGGCAACATAATCTATCAGCCCCTGCTGTCTGTATTCTTTCAGAAACTGCAGAAAACGCTTCCTGCATTTCTCTTGTTCCGGAAAATTATTTTTGATGTGCAAATCCGAAAGATGCAACAAAGTCAATTCATCCGTTTCGCCGGCCATAATTTTTACGTATTAAATCTTAAACAAAATTATTAAAAATACTCAGAATTAAAAACATTTGCCCTCCATTGTTCCGAGGAAAAACCACCTTAATTCATTCCTATTTTTGGCCTTGTCCGCATACAAAATTCAATCATAACACCCAAATCTCTCAATATCTATTATTTTTCTTTATCATAAATTTGCATATATCATCTTAAATCTTTTTATTTGCAAAATAAATAACTATTAGATTTAAAAATAAAAAGTCACCAATAGTTTTTCTGTGTTTATAAGTGGTATTTTAACCATAAAAAAGAAATAAAATTTATCATTCTAAAACAGATACAAAGTATAAATTTAATATATTGTGATAAATAAAAGGGACACTTTTTATCAATAAAGACATCTTTCTATTTACTAACAATAAAAATTTCTATTATGAGTGATTTTATGAATTTACCCAGTTCCCTGTTAGAAAAGTTACAAAAAGAAGAACAAGTTCTTATTAGGGGAGGTAACGTTACGGTAGATATCTCTGCCGTAAACAACGGTTCCGGTACGTGTGATGGCGTTAACAACGGAGATGGCCTTTGCTATGGTGGGGTCAACAACGGTCTTGGGGTTTGTAAAGATAAAGTACCGGTAGTATAATTCTACTCGAGAAGGATCCCAACTTTTGTTTTAACACCAAGAATGGAAGAGGAATTATTTTTCCTCTTTCATTAAAAACCAATAGTAATGCAATGAAAAAAATACAATACCAAATAAATGCAAAAATTAGTCCAGAAGTTCATTTGCATTATAATACTTATAGCAACCAATTTATACTGCTAAACGAAAAAAAACATAAAATATTTACCGAAAGAACTCCTATTGAAATTAAGAATAAAGATCCTAAACTATACCAGACTTTAATAGATACTTTTTATCTTATACCTGAAAATTTTGATGAAATTGAAGTAATTAAGCACTTGAAACGCAATATGCAATATAATTCTTCTCTTTATCAAATAATGATAAATACAACACTTGACTGTAATTTAAGATGTTGGTATTGCTATGAAAATCTAATTCCTGGTAGTCAATTAAAAAATGAAGTAATAGAAGCTATTAAAAAAAATATCGATTTTGAATATACACGCGCTCGTTTTAACACTTTAAAATTATCGTTCTTTGGAGGAGAACCTTTTTTATATTTTAAAGGAATTAAGAAAGTTCTGGAATATGCTTATAATTTTTGTAAAAATCATAATATTATTCTTATTGCAGATTTTACAACAAACGCTACTTTAATCAACCAAAATCATATTGATTTTCTGAAGAAATTCAGATGCCATTTTCAAATAACTCTCGATGGAGATCGAAAAACACATAATACAATAAAAAAAGATTTATATAATGTCTCAACCGATAATTATAAAAAAACTTTAGATGTACTTCAATCTATAAGTACACATATCAAAAACTACTGGGTTGCTATTAGAATAAATTTTGATAACCACACATTAGAAAAAATTGACGAGATAATCTCGGATATTGATTTTATGAATCGAAAATACAGCTATATTATCTTAAAAAAAATATGGCAAATACCCAAGGATAAAATCGATAGATCATTGCTACATGTAGCAATCCAAAAATTTATTGATAAAGAATTTCTAGTTGATTATTATTTAATGCCTAAAGGACATATTTGCTTTGCTGAAAGAAATAGACATGTACTTATCAATTATGATGGACAAATATTCAAATGTTCAACAATATCATCCTTCAATGAAAAAGATTCTCTCGCCAAACTTAATTTCAATACGGGAGAAATAGTATGGGATTTAATGAAATCAGCCTATTGGCTAAAAGATATAACTCCTCAACAGTGCATCGAATGCCCCTGGTTTCCGGCTTGTTTAGGTCCATGCAACAAACAACTTTTAACAAACCGAGACCGGTTTTTATGTACGTTTGATTCTATAAATATGAACACCCCGGAATTTCTCATGTATTTATTTAAACTACACCTGTTAAAACTAAAGCTCAATCATTCCGAGTAAAACACAAATTCCACATGTATGCCCATCAGACGATTATATATAAAAATACTGGGAGGATTAATAGGGTTCTTCTTCAGCAGCCCGGAGAGCTTGGGCCAATATTCCATTTCCGGCCAAGTGATCAACTATGACAAACAAGCGATAGAGAACAGTCAAGTTACCCTTTCCGGTCCCGATTCTCTCATTGCCGCTGCTTTAACGGACCGGAACGGCCGGTTTATTATCAAAAACCTTTCTGCCGGAGAATATATTTTACAAATATTCAGTCCCGGATATACGGCAATAGAGCAGAGCTGCCTGGTTCACAAAAACCTTCGTATGGAATTCGTACTCATGCAGGAAATGACAGGGATGCTGGACGAAATAGTCGTAAAAGCCGATCAAAGCGACTGGGTAAAGAGAACAGCTACCGGACAAATTTTTTATTTATCGGAACAAGCCCGGAATTCCGGCGACCCTTTCCGGGCATTAAAAGAAATCCCTAAATTGTTTTCTAACGAGGCTTTGCAAAGTCTCAGCATGGAGGACGGCAGCATACCGCTCATCCTGATAAACGGCAATATGATGAACTCCGGCATCGCTCCGATAGACCCCAAAGAAATCGAATCGGTGGAAGTAATAGATGTCGTCAACGCCCGTTATTTACGGAAAGGGATAAAACATATCGTTAATATCAAACTCAAAAAAACTACCGCACCCTATTTGTTTTTCCAAACGGCTACCCGACACGACCTACCGCTACGGGAAGGTTTGGGAGTAGTTTACTTCGAAATAGGCAACCCCAACTATTCGTTATACAGCAGAGCAGGAGCACAATACCTGTATAACGACGATACCCGAAAAAAAGAATGGCAGAAAAACGAAGGCTACTTCAAACAAAGTTCAGGAACGAACAGGGACAATAAAAATACTCTGTTGGGAGAACTTTTATTAAAATGGAAAATGACCGGAAAAGACTTTCTGGCCGCCCACCTGTACGCTACCACTTACGATATGAAAACAAAAAGCTGGGGCAAGGGGAAATTCCAGGAAAAAGAAACGGAAACTTTCGACTTTACGGCTTTCACCAAAAATAAAGCCTATATATGGACGGCCAGTTTGTACCACAAACATATTTTTTCCGAAAACGAAACTCTGGAAACGACATTGGCCTATAACAAAAATGAAAATACCGATAAAGGCGAACAAAACGAAATATATACTCTCTCCAACCCCTATTACGACCTTTACGAATATAAAAACCAAAGATCCTCCGGCAGCCTCAATATAGATTATTCCAAAGAATGGAACGAAGTCCACAGTCTGAACATCGGAAACGAAACCCGGATAGTAAATGACTTCATTGATAAAATAAGCGAAAATACGCCGGCATTCAAACATCAGGAATGGACGGAATACCTCTATGCCTCTTTCGGCAGCAAAACGGGACATTTGATGTATATGCTTTCAGCCGGTCTCGAGTTCATCTGGCTAAAAGCCGGAAATGAAAAAAATCATTATTTCAAACCCCGGATAGCGGTAGGCGGAACTTATGAATTCAACCGCAACAACTCCATACACTTAAGCTACACCTGGACCAATCAGGCCCCGGCCGTAGGCCAACTGAATCCGTACAACACCTCGACCGACCCGCTTGTCGTGAATAAAGGAAATCCGGAATTACGTCCCGTACAACATCATACGATCGAAACTTCTTATACCTTCAATAAATCCGGCTTTTATTTCACCCCCTCCCTTTCTTACCATATCTTTACCGATAGGATAGAACCTTTCGGTACCAGTGAAAACGGAATCTATATAAACAGTTATCGCAATGCGGGAAAATTTCGTTCGGTAAAAGCGGGAGGATCGGTAAGTTACCGACTTAAAAAGTGGGGACGTATCTACGCCAATGCTTATCACCACACCGACTATTTCCAGGAAGGGGGAAGCAAACAAAGTTTTTCCTGTGGCGGAGGTCTCTTCCTGAATTACAATAAATGGTCTTTCCTGACGAACATCGAATTCCGGAATTATGAATACACCGCCATTTCCCGCACAAAACAAAGGACCCCGGAATTTTCACAAGTACAACTGATCTATAACTTCACTCCCGACTTTTACATCTCTGTCGCCATACCGTATGTAATAGGTCCGCTGAGAAAAGATACGGACGTTCAGAGTGGCAGCTATACCTCTTATACTTCGCTTAAGATGGTGGACCGATCGGTATATCCCTGGATATTGCTCCGCTATACTTTTCGCAAAAACAACAAGCGTAAAATCAAACTGGATAACATAATCAACAGCAAAGAATCCGGCATATCCTTATAAAACACAACCGGTAGGTGTTTACAGAAATTTAACTTTCCGGATTAGGACGATTGCAGCCCAAAACTCTCCCCTACCGGCGGAACCCGAAACGAAAACAGGGATAAAAATTCCCCGCAAGCCTGGAACTGCACTCAAAAAGGGGGACCTCTACCGTTGAGGGTGCAGTTCACGCTGCATTGCGGGGAAACTTTTTTGATTTTATATCCGGCGGCTTTTTTTATACCTCATAGCCTTGCCAGGTTTTCCGTGCACCGTAATAACCCGCCCAACAGCAGAGTACGGCAGCTATCAACATCGCAAAGAAAGAAATCAGAGCTGAAGTAGCCGCTGCACTGGCGGCCTTTTCCGCATCTTCCAGCGCTTTCTGCTTGATTTCCTGCCATTCCTGTTTCGCCTTTTGCACATCCTGCTCCAGCTTATCGAGCATTTCGTTAGCCTGAGCGGCGGCATCATCGATCATATTCACATACTGATCCACAGCCCTGTCCGCTTCGGCTTTCGAAAGGTTGGTATTGTTGGCGATGGCCCGGCTCACATCCTCCCGGTTGATATTGCCCGTAAATTGTTTGGCCCGGCTCTGTAACCGGTTCCCGAACCCGTCGATCAGCTGCTCGGCGCGATCCGGATTAGCCGCAATTTTCTTCACCGTCTTTTTCAGATCTCCTTTTACGGCTCTTAACTGCCGATGGATGTAATCGGGATTCAGTTCCTTCACTCCGCTTTTCCGGAGCGCCCGGCGCACCTCCGGACGGATGCTGTCGCCCTTGATGCCGCTTTTGAAATCGATATCGCCGAACAAGTCCTTCGCCTGTCCCGCCAGTTTAGAAGCCCCTTTACCGGCCATCGACCCCACATCCGAAAGGACGCTTCCCGCTACCGAAGTGACGGAGCCCAGCACATTAGCCGTCATTTTAACGGCTCCTACCGCCATAAAGACCACCATCAGAATAGCCACAATCGAAGTCACGGCCCAAACGACCAATCCGTGGATCACTCCGTCTGTGCCGGCTAATTTACCGGCCACAAAACCGCCGATCAGAAAACTGACGATCATCGAAATAGCTGTCCCTATTCCGACCGTCACTCCGATCCCGGAGGCGGGATCCTTATCCAGCGGATCAAACTGATACAAACCGATACTGGTGACCAGCATCGAAATCAACATAGAAATCGCCAGAACGGTTACCACCCCGGCAAAAATACTCCCCCAAGAAACTCTTTTTCTCACCGGGGTAAAATTCACTTGTTCCATAATTTTATGTATTAAATTGATAAACAGGTTTTACTTCCAGTAAGAAACGCTATTTCCCCCGAAAATGTTTACTTCTTTCCCCTTTTTATTTCCGTCCGGCTAAGTTTACGTTCTACCTTTCCGCCAGGAAGTATGTGT
>CAJMSX010000026.1 GCA_905216195.1 uncultured bacterium | reverse complement strand
TGGAAGTTCAGTCGATCAGCCGTTTTCCGTTCATTTTCCAGATAGCCTATTCAGCTTCTATTCCTTTATATACTTCATTTTCATATATTCCGCGAACAGTATAGCGTTCCCGGTATTTTTGCACCGCTTCCCGGGCCTCAGTTTCGGTAAACCCGCAAAATTCCCGGAAAGAATCTTGCAACGGAGGACCGATAAAACGGTACAGCTTGGCGGGATCTTCCTCTTTTATCCCGAAATGGTTCAGGGCATATTGCACCGACCGGGTGATTCCCGTGGCGGAATCGACGAGAGTGCCGTCGAGATCCATTAATACAGTCGTATAGATTTTCTCCGTTCTCAAATGTCTTTCCATTTTAAAATATTATACGAAATACGTTCGTCGTACACATCGGTTTTCTCCACTTTTTTGATATACCGGACGACCCGAACCGTCACAGGTAAAGCGATCACTTCGTATAAGGATTTCAGAAGAGCCTGAGTCAGAATAAGCCCTATCATTTCCCGGACCGGAAGAAGTCCTCCGAAAGCGATCGGGAAAAATATCAGAGAATCGGCACTCTCTCCTATGAGGGTGGATACGATGGCGCGTATCGAAAAATGCTTTCCCCTGGAAGCCACCTTCATCCGGCTCATCACATACGCATTCAGGAAAGAGCCGACTAAGAAAGCGCATAAGCTGGCCACCGCTATGCGGGGAGCCATGCCGAAAACGAAACGGAACCCTTCTTCTCCTTCCCAGAACGGAGCGGCAGGAAGCCAAATAGCCAGACGGGCAAAGCCAATCACCAGAAAATTCATGGCAAAGCCGCTCCAAATAATCAGCCGGGCTTTTTTAAACCCCCAAACTTCGGCAATACAATCGTTAATGATATACGAAATGGGAAAAACGATCAACCCGGCGGTAGCTGTAATTCCACCGATCTGAACGACTTTGGTTTCCAACAAATTAGAAGCGATAAGGCATACATTGAAAAGTATACCCAAAAGCATAAAAGGAATGGTTACGGTCTTCTGCATTTTCTTGTTTTTTACGTGGTTTATCAAGCACACGGGAAAACCGCCCTACGGACGGTTTTCCGGAATGGACGGCAAAAGTACTATTTTTTACCGGATTTTTCCATCCCTTCTTCGGTTTTCTTGCGGCGCCGGAAATTCCTCTTCTATCCGAGCGAATTCAGGAGGTCGGTCTTGTTTTCCTGTACCAATTTAACGATCAGTTCCCCGAACAGGGTATTGGCCCAGGCAAACCAGCGCCGGGTGAAACGGGTGGGGTCATCCTTGTGAAAAGACTCGTGCATGAATCCGGTGTCTCCGTCGGTATCCCTCAACATTCTGACACAGGTTCGGATTTCCTCTGCGTCCGTAGCGGTCATTGCTTTCATAATCAAACTCATGGGCCATACCATATCATAACCTATGTGGGGACCTCCTATTCCTTCTCCCGTCTTTCCTTGAAAGAAGTAGGGATTCGAATCGCTCCACACGCACTTCCGGGTATTCTGATACAGCTCGTCCTCAGCAGGCACAGCATCCAGGTAAGGCAAAGCCAGCAGACTGGGAATATTGGCATCGTCCATAAACAGCGTATTTCCGAAACCGTCGGCTTCGTAGGAGTACACTTTTCCGAAACCGCGATGCAGCCCCACGCCAAAGGACCTTACCGCCCATTCCACTTCATCACCTAAATTCCTGCATTTTTCCGCCAGAACAGAATCTCCCGTAACCTGTTCGTTTATTTCGGCTATTTTACGAAGGGTTCCTACGGCAAACAGATTGGAAGGAATCAAAAAACTCAAATCCGTAGAATCGTCGGAGGGGCGGAAACAAGAAACGATCAAACCCACCGGTTTTACCGGAAGTCCCCATCCGTCACAACTGAGGGTATCGGATTTTCGTTCCGTTTTTCTCTGAAAACGGTAAGGGCCTTTGTTCTCTTTCCGCTGCTGTTCCTGAAAAGTTTGAACCACCAGCTGCATGGCTTTCTGCCAGTCGCTGTCGAATACGGAAGTATCTCCGGTCACTTTCCAGTAACGATGGGCCAGACGTATGGGATAACAAAGCGAATCGATTTCCCATTTGCGTTCATGTACATAAGGCTTCATCTCCGTCAGGTCCGATTTCCATTCGCTGGATTCCGTTCCCTGGGTAAAGGCATTCGCATACCGGTCGATTAAAATACAAGCGGTTTGCCGCCGAATCACCCCGGCGATCAATAAGCGCAGGGGCTCGTCTTTCGGACATAAAGGGACATACGGCCACACCTGCGCCCCGGAATCCCTCAACCACATGGCATGAATGTCTCCGGTAATCACGAATGTATCGGGACGTCCGTCTTTCATCTGAAAATCGACGGTAGTATCCAGCGTATTGGGAAAACAATTCTCGAACATCCAGGACAGTTTGGGGTCTTTCAGCCGGGATTTTACGGTTTCGATCAATTCTTCTACGGCACGGGAAGTAAAATGCCGTTGTGCCAAAGGAGGACGTTTACTTACGTAAATTTCTTTACTACTCACGGTCCTGACCGCTGCTTTCAAAGGAGAAGCGCTCCAGGCTGCGGCGGCGAGCGCCAAACCGCTTTGTTTCAAAAAATCTCTTCGGGTAACCATAGAATTCCGGATTAATTTAGCAAACCACTGCTAAGATATTCATTCCAAACCGTCAAGACAAAAAAAATAGGAAAAAAATTAACTTTAAAGAAATTTTCATTACTCCTCCCCTGCCGATTCGTTCTAAAAAGAAAAAAACCCGCTTCTTCCTCCCGCTCATCGGGCCCCTCTCATCAGGGTGTTTGGGGTAAATGAAAAGGAATCGTCAGATATACGGTATCCGTCCGGCTGGTGTAAGTCCAGGCCGGCCCTTCATTCAGCAGCCGGATAGCTTCCCGGTTGCAGGAATAAGAAATCCATTGCACGACCCGGATATGGGAGGGACGTCCCCGTTTGTTAACGACAAAGGAAAGTTTGGTTTCGCCCTCCCAGCCTTCCTGCAACGCATCGGCCGGATAAACGAGGGAATCCCGGAGATAACGGTAATACGCTTCATATCCGCATACCGGTTCGGGCATTTTTTTACAGACGGTCCCGGCCACGCTTGCCGAATCTGCTTCCAGCAACGCCCGGCTTCCTACCGTAGCAACCATTTTCCGGACCTCCATCTCCAGGGTATCCGGTAACGTCCTTCCTTCTGCCAGAGAAAGGGAATCGGCTAATTTGGCGATTCCGGGCAGGGTCTCTTTTTCCTCCATCCGGGCCAGAGGTAACACCCGGTTTCTTTTACCTTGACGAAAAGGAATAAAAAGCAGGAGAGAAATCAATGCCAGAGCAGCCAGGCCGATACCCACCCTGCGGAAGATTTTCTTCCAGCGTAAGCTGGGACGGGCTTTGATTTGTATTTGCCGGCTCAGCCGTTCCAGGACCTGCAGATGATTCCCTTCATTTTCGGTCAGTCCTTCCAAGGCTTCGTACAAAAAGGGATCTCCCAGAGCTTCCCGTTCCAGCCGGTTGGCATCCTTCCCCCTTCGGTCGCCCCGTAAATAATCCGATATTTTGCCGGTTGGTTTCATAGGCTGACTCCCTTTTTTTCCAAACATATTTTCAGATTCCGTTTCCCGTTCTGGATCAGACTCTTGACTAGTTTCAAAGAAAAACCGGTCGTTTCTTCTATCTCCTTATAAGAACGGTTTTCTATAAAAAAACGATAAATACCTATCCGTTGCTTTTCCGGCAGGGCATCCATGCATTTTCTCACGATCTTTTCTTTTTCTTCCTCTTCCCGTACACGGTCCAGATTAAAATCGTCCCAGGATTCCATACCATTTTCATCCAGCGTCACCCTCATTTCTCCGGAACGTTTTTGCAATTCGGCAAAACAATAATTCCGGACACAGGTATAAAGCCAGGATTTGAACACCCGGATTTCATGTTTCAATACTTTCCGGGACAGATCTTCGAAAAGAGACATCACGACATCCTGAGCGTCGGCACTATTTTTCAGGTATTTCAGGGCAACCCCGTAAATCAAAGGCATATAACGTTCATACAGGTCGGAAAAACAGACCGGATCCTGACTCTGGCAATAAGCAGCCAGAAGTTCCGCATCACTTTTATGGGAATGGATAACTTTCAATCGTACATCACCTTTGTCTACAAAGATGAATTTTTTTCTTGAAAAAAAAGCATTTAGCCGGAAAAAACTTTTTCCCCGATATCTTCCTGTTCTCCATCCGGAATTTATCGATGCCTTTCTGCCTGTTTTTTATCCGTATCGAGCCCTTTTTCCTCTCTCAGCATCTGAAGATTTGAAAAAAATCGGTACGGAGTACCGGAGAGATTTCCAGTCCTGTATAAATGGCTTCGCCAAGGTAGTAATCAAAACCGACTACGGTAGCGGCATATATTCCGTACGCTTCGTTAACGGCTTTACCCGAATAGTTTTCGTCCCCGGCATCAGCCAGAGTACGGCCGTAGGCAAAACCAGCTTCCAGTCCGTAATGGATTTTCTAGCGTAATGAATGAAATAAAAGATGAAAAATAAAATAAAAGTGAAATATATACCCGGGTATCCTTCGGACACCCCCTTATAAAACACAAAACCGCTTCTAACGACTTTTAAATAGAAAACGAAGAACGTAAGCTGCAGGAAATCTCTTTTTAAAAAAGAGCCTGATTTACAAAAAAATCATCAGCACCAATTGAGCCAGGATCACCCGAAAAAACATCGTCAAAGGATAGACCGTGGCATAAGCCACCGAAGGATTATCACTGGATATAAGGGCATTGGCATAATTCAAGGCCATCGGATTGGACATACTTCCGCAGAGCATGCCGGCAACGGAACCGAAATCCAGCTTCATGATTTTCAAGGCGAAAGCGGCCAGGAGGATCACCGGAAAAAAAGTAATGATAAACCCCAGACTCAGCCATATCAGACCTTCGGTCCGGAACACCGTTTCGAAAAAATGAGTTCCGGCGTCCAGCCCCAGACAAGCCAGATACATAGAGAGACCGAGGGCCCGAAGCATAAGATTGGCGCTACGGGTGGTATAGGTAATCATATGCATACGGGGACCGAAAGCACCCATGAGAATTCCGACAATAATCGGTCCTCCCGCTATTCCCAGCCGCACGGGAAAACTCACTCCCGGAATGGAAAAAGGAAGGGTTCCGAGAAAAAGACCGAGTACAATACCTATAAAAACGGCAACCAGATTCGGTTCTTTGAGGCTCATGATTTTGTTTCCCAATACTTTTTCCACATTGGCTATGGCATTGGCTTCTCCCACGACGGTCAGCTTATCGCCCAATTGCAGCACCAATTCCGGCGTAGCCAGCAATTCCACCCCCGCCCGGTAAATACGGGTGATGTTGATCCCGAAATGATTTCTCAGCCGTAAAGATCCCAATCGTTTCCCGTTAATTTCCGAACGGGTCACCAGTATCCGCTGAGAAATCAATTGACTGTCGATCGCGTTCCAGTCGATATCCTCTTTATTCCAGTCCACATGTTCCTGTTCCCCGAATAACATGGTGAGGGTCGCTACTTCCGTTTCAGAAGTAATCACCAGCAAGCGGTCTCTTTCTTCCAGTACCGTATCTGAAGTGGGAATACTGACCACCCCATTCCGCCATAAACGGGAAATGACAAATTTATGCTGAGCCAGCAAAGCGACTTCCTTCACACTTTTTCCGAAAATACCGGGATTACATACCTGAAACCCTACGATAAAAGCGGCATGCGGCTTGTGTTCATTTTCTCCGGCTGCTGCCGCCCGGCAGGGGAACAAACGACGAAGCAACGCCAAAGCAATAATGACCCCGACGACTCCCAAGGGATAGGCCACGGCGCATCCTAAAGCAGGATCAGCCGTTTCCACCTGAAGTTGCTTGAGGGTTTGCTGAGCCGCCCCCAGAGCGGGCGTATTCGTCACGGCCCCGCTCAAAATACCGACCATATCTGCTAAAGACACCCCGGTAAAAAAATGGAAAGCGACTGTCAGCGCCGTACCTACAAACACCACTCCCAGAGCGAGCAGATTCAAGGTGATTCCTCCCCGGCGAAAAGAACCGAAAAAACCGGGACCGACCTGCAATCCCAAAGCGTATACAAAGATGATCAACCCGAAGCTTTCCGCATAATTCAACATCTGCGTATCGATGCTAAAACCGAAATGCCCTGCCAATATGCCCACGAAAAACACAAAAGTCACCCCCAGGGAAATCCCCACGATTTTCACTTTCCCGAGTACCAACCCCAGGGCAGTGATCAACGAAATAACGACTACCGATTGTATTACGGAATGCTCCACAAAGAGTCCGTTTAACCATTCCATCATATTTTTCCTTTAAAAACAGAACAAAGTTACCACTTTATCCGCAGCGGACAAACGGGCTTCCCGTATTATCTCTTACACCCCTCGTTTATACGTTTAAAAAAAAAGAAAAATATTAAATACTGTTCAGTTCTGCGGTAAAAGTTCCGGATTAGCTCCTTTTTTTGTATCTTTGTCCCCATAAAATATTGATAATATGAATTTTAAAAATTTATCAACATTCACGTTCTTCTTTTTATCCCTCCTTTTCATCTCTTGTTCACCTAAAATCCTGCCGGTGGCGGAAACGCGGTTCTCCGCCTTTATTCAACCGTTTGCAACGGATACTTTACTACCTGTTCCCACCCTGGTATTTACCGATTATGTTTCTCAACCTGTAAAACTAACGGAACATCCTTTGGAAATTTCCGAACATTTTACCGGTGAAGAAAAATACCTGGTGCGGGCCAAAACCGAAAAACTATTTGAAAAACGGGAAGAAATTCTTATCGATTTCAGTCGGATGGCTGAAACTTCCTTCTGTTTTCCTTTACCGAACGCCCGCATCCTCTCGCCTTACGGCAAACGCAGGGGCAGAAGTCATACGGGCATCGATCTGAAAACTTTTGCCGGAGACACCATCCGGGCGGCTTTCGATGGTATTATCCGCATAGCGGGCGTCGCCAAAGGGTACGGAAATGTAGTGGTGATCCGGCATTACAACGGGATGGAAACCGTATACGGTCATAATTCCCGCTTTCTGGTAAAAGCCGGAGATAAAGTAAAGGCCGGGATGCCGATTTCCCTGGAAGGAAGAACCGGCCGGGCCACCACCGATCACCTGCATTTCGAAACCCGTATGAACGGACAACCTTTCGATCCGAATCTGGTCATTGACTTCAAAGCGGAACAATTACAAAACCGTTGTCTGGTATTTACTCCGGCAGCTAACGGAAAAATCCGCATCGATCAGGTATAATGCATTTGAAAGCCGCCTGGAAAAATCCGGACGGCCTTATAAAACTCGGTCTTTCCGGGTTTTATTTGTTTTTATCCACCCAGTCGATCACCTCCTGCATTTCCGTATCCGTCACCTGTCCGGCTTTGTAAAACCGGATCACCCGGTCTTTACCGACCAATATGACACAGGAAGCCTTACCGGCATCCGTCAAATGCCACCCTCGCCCCAAAGCGCTGTTCGGATCGAAATACACCTGAGCATTCGTACCTTTTACCCGTTTACGGGCCATTCGTTTGATCAAGCCGTTGGGAATCAACGGAGCTGCAGCCATATTGACGACTCCGTAGGATTCTACTCCGGAACCGTTAATCGGATGGGTTTTAAAATAATCCTGCAAATTGCTGTTTTCATCCGGATGTCCGGGGTCCTGATAGAAAATCAGCAATCCTTTTTCCCCCAGCATCGGCAAATTCACCGTGTCGTTTTTAACATTCAGAACTTTCACTTCGGAAACCTTCTCTCCCACCTGAGCCGAAACCTGCAGGAAGGGACATCCTCCTGCCAGAAACAGCATCAACCATAAATATCGCATATTTTCTCTATTTAATTAATTATGCAGGTTATACGGTAAACGGAATAAGCCGGTTACGTATACCGGGAAGAGGATGTATCCGGACCGAACCCGGACGCTTCTTTTTACGTATGATCACTTTTAAGGAACCGGTTTTATGAAATCACGCACTCTGACAGGAAATTTAATGGTATTGGCTACTATTTTAATCTATAGTTTCAATACCAACTTTATGAAAGTGTTGATGCCCGAATGGATAGCTCCGCAAGGACTGGTGCTGGCCCGTTGTCTGGTTTGCGCCCTGGGATTCTGGATCATCGGATTCTTTTTCCCCGCCTCCCCCCAGACCCGGCCGCGAGGACGCGATTTATGGATGATTATGCTGGGAGGCATACTGGGCATAGGAGGGAACCTGCTGCTTTACATCACTGGATTAAATTTGACCGGACCGGTAGATTCGTTTGTAATCCGTACCACCCAGCCTATTCTCGTGCTGGTCATTGCCGTCCTTTTTTTGCACGTACGTTTCAGCGTTTACAAAGCCATCGGTATTTTACTGGGATTAGCCGGAGCCTTGTATGTTTCTCTCATGCCCCACCAGGGGGTAGTGAAAGATTCGGCTGCCGGAGATGCATTTGTATTCGTCGCCACGGTGCTGAATTCCTTATTTCTGGTATTGATCAAACCCTACACCTTGAAATACAATGCTTTTATCGTCATGAAATGGATGGGACTTTCTTCCCTGGTCGTGACTTTACCTTTCGGCTTCCATCAGCTGATTCACGCTCCTTTGTTTTTCACCCCGGCTCCCGCTACCGTTTGGCTCCAATTGGCGTTCATACTGATAATCACCACGATGGGGGCTTATTTCTTGAATGTGAAAGCGTTGAATTACATTACTCCTTTTACGGAAAGCATCTACATCTACCTGCTACCCGTTACCGGTGCCATCGTCACCATACTGATGGGATTGCAGAAATTTTCCTGGCACGATCCGATAGCCCTGGCTCTTATCGTTACAGGTTTTATACTCATCAACAAAAAAAAGAAAAACAAACCGACCTTCCTGCCCGCCGACCAAGGAAGCTGAAACAACCGGGAAACGGTCAAACCGACCCCGGTTTCAAAGCTCGTAGAAATTTTACATCACCACGCCTATAATCCCTTTCTCGGATTGTTCGATAAAATCGAGCATATACTTCATTTCGGGTCCGATAGGGATCAGGTCGTGAATTCGTTGAAGCGCATTTTCCAAACTGGTGCTGCATTGATAAATCTGCCGGTAAGCTTTGGCAATGTCATCGATGACTTCTTCGGGGAAATGTCCTTCTTTAGCCAGAATGATCGCATTGATACCGTAGTAGGCAATGGGATTATGCGCAGCCACGATATAGGGAGGCACGTCTTTATTGGCCCGGCATCCGTCCCGGACCAAGGCCCAGCTTCCCACCCGGCAACCGTGTTTCAAAATCACTCCGCTTCCCAGAATCGCCTTATCGTGTATCTGGCAATAACCGGCGGTTTTCGCTCCGTTCCCGAAAATACAATCGTCTCCCACATGGGTATCGTGAGCCAGATGCACCCCTTCCAGCAGGAAATTTCCATTTCCGACCCGGGTACAATCATCCGGGTTGGTTCCCCGGTTGATAATGACTTTTTCCCGGATGGTATTGTTGTCTCCGATTTTCAACAAAGTATCTTCTCCCCGGAATTTAAAATCCTGGGGAGTCGCTCCGATAATCGCACCCTGGTATACGGTATTGTTAGTCCCCATACGGGTTCCGCTCAGGATACTCGCATAAGGCATAATCGTGCAACTATCTCCTATTTCCACATTTTTATCGATATAGGCAAACGGATGGACGGAGACATTTCTGCCCAGCCGGGCCTCCGGATCTACATAAGCTAACGCACTGATCATAGCAATGAAATTTAAAGTTATTATTCAACTCCTCCGCCCAAGGCGTGATACAAATTCACAACCGCCTGCATTTGCTGGAAACGGTCGGATATGCCTGAAAGCTGAGCGCTCAGCAGCGATTGCTGGGCGGTGAGCACTTCCAGGTAAGTCGAGGTCCCTAAAGTTAATAATTCCTGGGTATATTCTACGGATTTTTCCAGAGAATTAATTTGTTTCCGGCGTTGAATCAGTTTTTCCCCTGCCGATTGGTATAAATTCAAAGCGTCGCTGACTTCACTACCGGCATTCAAGACCGCCTGTTCGAAACTCAGACGCGCTTCTTCCTGCTGGGCTTTGGCGATCTTCAAGCGGGCGATATTCGCTCCCCGGTTGAACAGGGGTTGAGTCAAGGAACCGATGGCAGAAGCGATGAGTTTAGCCGGATTCACGATGGTATTCCCGGCCTCGTTGGTCCATCCGCCGGTACCGGAAATGGTCAACTGCGGATAAAAGGCGGCCCGGGCCAGATTGGTATTGTAAAAGGTTCCGGCCAGCGTCATCTCCGCCACTCTTACATCCGGACGACGGGACAGCAATTGAACCGGCACCCCGGCATCCAGCACCTCCGGCATCCGTTGTTCGTCCAGCTTTCCCCTTTCTATCCGCTGAGGAGGTTGTCTCAACAAAAGGGACAAAGAATTTTCCACCTGCCGGATCTGGGATTTCAAATCGGATACCGAAGCCAGCACCATATAATAATTGGCTTCGCTTTGTACGACTCCGGCTTCATTGACCATGGCGGCTTCTTTCATGGCTTTCATCGTCTCTACATTCTTTTCCCACAAAACGGCCGTTTGTTCGGTAACTTCCAACTGTTTATCCAGCATCAGCAAAGTATAATAAGAATTGGCGACGGCAGCGACGACCTGGGTTTGCACGGCCTGCTTATAAGCCTCGCTTTGCAGATAGGCCGCTTTGGCCGAACGTTTGGCATTAAGCAACTTACCGAACAAATCGATTTCCCAGCTAGCCACCACCGGCAACGTATAGCTCCACTGTCCTTTCGACTTATCGAAGCTGCTCACTCCTCCCTGAGGGGCCATATTTAGCGAAGGCAAATAAGCCAGACGGGAAGTCATCAAACCGGCCTGGGCCTCTTGCACCCGGAGTACGGCCGTCTGCAAATCCGTATTGCGTTCTAAACCGGCCCGGATCAAGGTTTGTAACCGGGGATCGGTAAAAACCTGATCCCAGGGTAAATCCGCCAGAGTATTGGTGTCCGATATCAACGTATCGGTCACCGATACCGGATCACGGTATAATCCGCGGGTATCTATTTCCGGACGCTCGTATTTCCGGTACACATTACAACTGCTCACCAGAGCCGTAATACACAGGGTATATATTATTTTTCTCATCATCTCCCTCCTTATTTGGTATATTGTTCAATTTCCGATTCGATCTCGGTATTATCCAGATCATGCCATTCGATCGGCTTGATCTTTTCCTGCACATATTCAAAAGCGACGAATAAAGCCGGTACGATATAAATCTGGCAGATCATACCGATCAGCATACCTCCGATCGCTCCTGCGCCCAGGGTGCTGTTACCGTTGGCACCCACTCCGTGAGCGAACATCAGGGGCAACAAACCGATCACCAAAGCCAGAGAAGTCATCAGGATGGGACGCAAACGGGCAGAGGCTCCCGATATGGCCGCATCCCGTATACTCATGCCGGTTTTACGCCTGTCCAGAGCAAATTCCGTAATCAAAATGGCATTTTTAGCCAGCAAACCGATCAGCATGATCAAAGCGATCTGCATATAAATGTTATTTTCCACTCCCATGAGTTGTGCGAAAATAAAGCTTCCCATCAAACCGGAGGGCACGGAAAAAATAACCACGAGCGGTAAAATATAACTTTCGTACTGGGCACTCAGCAAAAGGTAAACGAATACCAGACAAAGGACAAAAATAATTGCGGTGGTAGCTCCGCTGCTCCCTTGCTCTTCCCGCGTCATTCCCGAAAATTCATATCCGTAACCGGTAGGGAGAGCCTCCGCCGCCACCTCCTCGATCGCCCTAATGGCCTGCCCGGAAGTGTATCCCTCGGCGGGAGAACCGTTTACACTCATAGCCGTAAACATATTGAAACGCTTGATATTATCCGGACCGTACACTTTTTTCAAAGTCATAAACTGCGTGACGGGAGCCATTTCATTACCGTTACGTACCTTTATTCCCTGCAAAGATTCCGGGTTCACCCGGTACATCGGATCGGCCTGGATCATCACCCGGTAGAGTTTCCCGAAACGGTTGAAGTTGGAGGCATAAATTCCGCCGTAATACCCTTGCAAAGTAGTCAGGATATCGTTGGGGCTGATACCGGCCTGCTTACATTTAGCCGCATCGATTTCGATCATATACTGGGGGAAAGTCGGGTTAAAAGAAGTCTGGGCCGTCGCTATTTCGGGTCTCGCCGTCAGTTTGGCCAGAAAATTTTGAGCAACGGTGAAAAAATCGTCCAGATTTCCCCCCGTCTTATCCTGCAAATTGAATTCATAACCGTTGGTAATACTATAACCGGGGATCATGGGGGGGGCAAAAAATAACACCCGGGCATCGCGTAAAGCCACCTTCGCCTGCATATACAGTTTACCGATCACGGAATTCACATCTTCCCCCTCATTTTTACGTTCATCCCAGTTCTTCAGTTTGATGATCATCGTTCCGTAGGAATTCCCCTGCCCGGCCAGAAAGCTATATCCCGTTATCTGCGTCCGGTTTTTCACAGCCGGATTAGCAGCCACCAGGCTATCCAATTGCAACATCACGTGTTCGGTTCTTTCCTGGGCGGTACCCGGAGCCATATCAACTACGGCAAAAATCGTTCCCGTATCTTCGTTCGGAACCAGTCCGGTCGGAGTCATATTCATCAGGACTACCAGCAAAATCACCGTCGCAATCACTCCGGCAAACGCTAAGACTTTCCGGCGGATAAAGAACAACACTCCTTTTTCGTATTTTTTCAATACCACTTCATAAGCGGTATTAAAAGCGATATGGAATCGTTCTACCAGCGAAACTTTCTTCGTCCCTTTCCCGTCCTTGCCGTGGGGTTTCAGAAAGATAGCACAGAGGGCCGGGCTGAGCGTCAAGGCGTTGATGGCCGATAATCCGATAGAAATAGCCATCGTTAAACCGAATTGCCGGTAGAAAGTTCCGGAGGTTCCGGACATGAAACTCACCGGAATAAACACGGACATCATAACCAGAGTAATGGAAACGATCGCTCCTCCTAATTCGCTCATAGCGTCGATGGAAGCCAGACGGGCCGATTTATATCCCTGGTCCAGTTTGGCGTGTACACCCTCCACCACGACGATGGCATCGTCGACCACAATCGCAATCGCCAATATCAAAGCACACAAAGTCAGCAAATTGACACTAAAACCGATCAGATATAATCCGAAAAAGGTACCGATCAGAGCCACCGGAATCGCAATGGCGGGAATGAGGGTAGAACGCAGATCCTGCAAGAAAATATACACGACGAGAAATACCAGAATAAAGGCTTCGATCAGTGTTTTCAACACCTCATGGATAGAAGCGAAGAGGAAGTCATTGGCATTGATGAGCGTAGCTACTTTTACCCCGGAGGGCAAATCCGGTTCTATTTTTTCCAGATACTTGCTGATATTATTGATAATTTCGGTCGCATTCGAACCTGCCGTCTGATAAATAATAGCCGTTACCCCCGCATGTCCGTTTACCTGGTTGCTGTAACCGTAACTCAAACGTCCCAATTCCAGATTGGCTATGTCCTTCAAACGGAGAATTTCTCCGTCGGGAGTAGCCCGGATGACAATATCTTCAAACTCTTCCGTTGTCTGTAAACGGCCTTTATATTTCATTACATATTGAAACGACTGATCCCCTCTTTCACCGAACTGTCCCGGGGCCGCTTCGATATTCTGCTCGGCAAGCGCAGCCGTCACATCTCCCGGCATCAGCTTATACTGAGCCATTACGTCCGGTTTCAGCCAGATACGCATCGAATAATCCGTCCCCATCACAGTAGCGTCTCCCACACCGGGAATACGTTTGATTTCGGGAATAATATTGATGTTTATATAGTTTTCCAAGAATTTGGTATCATAGGAATCGTTCGAACTATAAAAAGAGAATCCCATTAACATACTGGTCTGCCGCTTCTGGGTAATGACCCCCTCTTTGGTTACTTCGGCCGGTAAGAAGCCCTGCGCCTTAGCCACCCGGTTCTGTACATTCACCGCTGCCATATCCGGATCAGTGCCCTGCTTAAAGTACACCTCAATAGAAGCCTCCCCGGTATTGGTCGCTGTAGAAGTCATATACATCATATTCTCCACCCCGTTGATCTGCTCTTCCAAAGGAGCGATCACGCTGTTCAGAACCGTCTGGGCATTGGCCCCCGTATACGAAGTGCTTACCCGAATCGTCGGAGGAGCAATATCCGGATATTGGGCCACAGGCAAAGACACCAGCCCCAGTATTCCTAAAATGACGATGAATACGGAAATAACCGTCGAAAGTACGGGACGGTTGATAAATTTATCTAACTTCATTTTCTTTCTTTTTAATACGGATTATTTTTTTGTAGCTTCAGCAGCAGGCCGGGTCATGGCCTTCAGTTTAGCGGCCGATTGCGCAGGGGTGATCGGCTTGATCCGGGTTCCGTCCCTCAAGGTACCCACACCTTCTACCACAATCCGGTCGCCCGGCTTCAAACCGGAAGTAACCACGTAATTTTTTCCGTCGTCGAGATGAAACACCTGAATTTCGGTATTTTTCACCGTAGAATCACTTTGCACCACATATACAAACCGCTTGTCCTGTATTTCGTAGGAAGCCTTTTGAGGAATCAGCAGCGCCTCTTTCATCTCCGAAGGGATCAGTACAATGCCCGTTCCCCCGCTACGCAGCAAATGACTGGAATTCGGGAAGGTGGCCCTTACGCTGACCGCACCCGTACTCTGGTCGATCACCCCGCTGATGGTCTCGATTTTTCCTTTTTCCGGATAAACGGAACCGTCGGCTAAAGTCAGACTCACCAACGGCATTTTTTCCAACACGTTTTTAGAAGTGCCGTCCTGACGTATCAACTCCAGCAACTGTTTTTCGGTCATGGAAAAATACACATACATCTCGGAAATGTCGGAGACGGTCGTCAAAGGGGTGGTGGAACCCGGACTTACCAAAGCTCCTACCCGGAAAGGAATCGTTCCCACTACCCCGTCTGAAGGGCTCACTACTTTTGTATAAGAAAGATTTTTTTCCGCATTCACCAACTGAGCCTGAGCCTGCGCTAAAGCGGCTTCCTGCGAAGCCAGGGTATTTTCGGCCATCTGGAGATCGTATTGACTGATAATATTTTTATGAGCCAGCTGTCGTTTATTCTCTGTGGTCAGTTTGGCCGTGCCTACATTGGCCTTCGCCACATCTACCGCTGCCCGGGCCACATTCACCGCTTCTTCATACTGTACCGGATCGATCTCGAATAAAGGTTGTCCTTTGCGTACCGCAGCTCCTTCATCCACACACAATTTCGTAATAAAACCGCTTACGTTCGGGCGGATTTCCACATCCTGCCGGCCGCGAATGGTCGCCGGATAAGAAGAAGTTAACAAAGCCGGCTGGGGCTCTACTGCAATTACCGCATAATCCGGCACAGCAGTCTGACCACCCTGCTGTTTGTTATTACAGGCAAAAAGAGTCACTACACCCAAGGCAACCAAAAACGCTTTACTTGACTGAATCATCATTACTTTCTGAACTTTCATATTTATCTATTTTTTGAAATATCTGAAGACCCTTAAAAGAAAAAATATCGGTTTTTACCGGACTATTTTATACAAAATTCATGCAAAACTATTACAAATTGAATTTTTAATACGATATATTTATTGAAAAAAACTTTTCATATAATAAAATTTATTAAAATAAAAGCATCTTTACTCCCTGGATTTATATAAGTTGTCGATAAATGTCAGTCCCCCCTTCTACTTTATATAAAATAATCCTTCTACGGAAGGTGAATTTGACCCGGACTGGAGAGAACATAGTCCAAATTTAACATATTTTGTCTCCTTTCCTCTTACAATTATATGGCAAAATATATTTAATTTTGCTAAACCTGAATTTCCGGTTCACGTAACGCAAAAATAAAGCCTGTTATCTATGTTTTTTACTACTGAAAATATCCTGCTCATCGGTTCCATCCTTCTTTTTGTCAGTCTGGTCATCGGAAAAACGGGATATCGTTTCGGGGTGCCGGCCTTGTTGTTGTTCCTACTGGTAGGCATGTTATTCGGCAGCGACGGTCTGGGCATACAGTTCAACAATCCTCAGCAGGCTCAGTTTATCGGCATGATTGCTCTCAGCATCATTGTGTTTTCAGGGGGTAGGGCCACCATGATGGGGGAAATCAATCCGGTGTTGGGAGAAGGAGTGGTGCTGGCGACATTCGGAGTTTTCATAACGGCTTTGATTACCGGGATTTTCATCTACTGGATTTCAGGGGTAACCGGTCAGCACATCGCTTTAAGTATGGTGGAAGCCTTGCTGCTCGCCTCGGTGATGTCATCTACGGATTCAGCTTCCGTCTTTTCGATCCTGCGTTCGAAAAAGTTGCATCTCAAACACAACCTGCGTCCGATGCTGGAATTGGAAAGCGGAAGTAACGACCCGATGGCCTATTTGCTGACCATACTCTTTATTGAAATGATTCAGAGTGAAAGCATGGGAATAGGCAGTGTGATATTTCAGCTTATCGTTCAATTGGGAGTAGGAGCTTTATGCGGGTATTTCCTGGGAAAGCTTTCTGTTCTCACCCTGAACAAAATCAATATACAATACGAATCTTTGTATCCCGTATTGCTGCTTTCTCTGGTCTTTTTCGTCTTTTCTTTTACCAATTTGTTACAGGGGAACGGTTATTTGGCCGTGTACATTTCGGGAGTAATTGTCGGCAATCAGCCTTTCGTGCACAAGAAGAGCGTCACCTCTTTTTTCGACGGATTTGCATGGCTGTGTCAGATCATTATGTTCCTGACACTCGGATTACTGGTAAATCCTCACGAATTGATAGAAGTTGCCAGTCTGGGATTGCTGGTAGGAGTGATCCTGATTTTGATTGCCCGTCCTATAAGCGTGTTTCTCTGCTTATTGCCTTTCCGCAAATTACCCTTTAAAGGCCGTCTGTTCGTTTCCTGGGTCGGATTACGGGGAGCTGTGCCGATTATCTTTGCCACTTACCCGCAAATAGCCGGGATTCCGCATGCCGATCTGATTTTCAATGTTGTATTCTTTATCACCATTCTTTCCCTGGTTGTACAGGGAATGAGCATCACCGGCCTGGCCAACCGGCTGCGGCTGGCTTTACCGGAACCCAAAACAGGCAATACTTTCGGGATGGAACTTCCGGAAGCCATCAAATCGGCTATGTCCGAAATTACGCTGACCGATGATCTTTTACAAAAAGGAAACCAACTCATGCATCTGCCTCTCCCGGACAACACCCTGGTGGTTATGATCAACCGGAATGAAAAATACATCGTACCCACCGGAAAAACCCCGCTTTATACCGGAGACAAGTTGCTGGTGATTACCGATAACGACGAAGCCCTGCTGCATACTTACCACAGTCTGGGTATTAAAGAATTTACGATACAAAAGAATTAAAACTTCCGGCCAACGGATTTAAAACGAGAGATTATGTGGGATTTAATTTTGAGATTAGTAATTGCGGCGACGTTCGGAGCACTTATCGGCCTCGACCGGGAATACCGGGCCAAAGAAGCCGGATTACGGACACACTTTCTGGTATGCCTGGGCAGTGCCTTGTTTATGATTGTCTCCCAACACGGATTCGGAGATGTGCTCGATACACCGGGAGTATCGCTCGACCCCAGCCGGATTGCCGCACAGGTAGTCAGCGGAATCGGATTCCTGGGAGCCGGCACCATTATCATACAAAAACAATTTGTCAGAGGACTGACTACCGCAGCGGGCTTATGGGCCACGGCCGCCATCGGCCTGGTCATCGGCGGGGGAATGTACTACATCGGAATCGCAGGAGTGGTCCTGACCTTAGCCGGGCTGGAATTGACCAATCTCTTTCTCCGGAAAGTGGGTTTACACAGCACTCTCCTGGTATTTACCACCAACCGGAAAGAAAACCTGGGGATCATTACCAATGAAATCAATAGTCGCGGCCACAGCATCGCCAGCTACAGCACAGAAGAAGAACACTTCGGAGAAACGAAAACCTACCGTATCACCATGATTATCAAAACCCGTAAATTCAGGGAAGAAAGCGTTCTTTTCCAATTTATCCAGTCCCTGCCGGATCTTACCATAAATCGCATGGAATAAACTCCCTCATCCGAAAAAGGTGGTATTCACCGGAATTGCGGTATACCGGAACCTACCTTCTGCGGATAAGAGAATCAAGCGGGGGAACCGCCCATCGGATGTTTCCCCCCCAAATTTAAAATTGCAAGAACATGGCGCCGCAGGAATATCCTCCTCCGAAAACCGTCAATCCGACCAAATCTCCCGGCTGTATTTTCTCCAGATTTTCCGATAATGATAGCGCGCAACTGGGACTACCCGTATTTCCCCGGGTCTCTATATTCATCAGAAAACGTTCCTCGGGGAAACCCGTCTGACGGGAAATATTGCGAATAATCCGCTGATTCGCCTGGTGAGAAGAAATATAACTCAGATCCTCCAGTCTCTTTCCACAAGCTTCCCCCGCCTTATTCAGGGCATCGACCATATAATGACACGCATTGATAAAGACATCTTTTCCATCGGGCATGCCGATACCCCCATGGCGGGGCCGCAGGTATACCGCACCGGTAGATTTACCCACATGTCCCAAACCCTGCGTATAAATGCTCAGGATTTTAGCATCCCGTTCCCTGTATTTTACCGTGGAAATAAAAACGGCAACAGCTCCGTCTCCCCATAAATGGCCGCTTTGAGGATCCGTTTCGTTCGCATATTGGGTGTTGTGCTCCGAAGCAATAACGATGGCTTTCGTAGCTTTTCCCATGGCAAAATATCCTTCCGCCACTTCCATCGCATTGATAAAAGAGGAGCAAGCAGAAGAAACACTGAGGCATTTTGCCCCCTCGGCGTGATACCGCCTTTGTACCGTATGAGCGATCGTAGCCACCGTATCATAGGGCGAATAAGTGGCAGCCACAATCAGGTCTACTTTATCCAATGCATAAGGTAAATCATTAGCCCCGTTGTCTACAGCCTTAATCGCCATCGTATTGGTATTCTCTTCCGGCCCGGCTTTGCTGCGGGTTTTTATACCGGTACGGGAATATATCCATTCGTCTTCCAACCCGTTAACCTCTTTAAAATAAGAATTAGGAACGATCCCACCCGGAATATAATGCGAGATTTTATTTATATACAAGTCCATTCTCCAATTAAAATTACACAAAAATTTCACAATTACGAAGAATTTGTGCAACAATAATTATGCCAAAGACTAAAAATCTTTTCTCCCTCCCATTTGGTTATTTCAGCAATTTTTATTTAATTGCATAATTATAAAGATTTTTCGGAAAGTGTTTACTAAAATCATCATTTATATGAAAACTAGTGTCTTGCTTTTTAGCCTCCTTTTCATTTACGGAACCTTGTGCGCAGATCTCCGGCGGGAAGAAATTTCCTCCCCCGACGGGAAACTGAAAATTACCGTAAACATCGGGCAAACCATTACCTGGGAAGTGACCCACGACAATCAGACGGTGATCGCTCCTTCTCCCTTATCCATGACCCTGGATAACGGCATGGTGTGGGGGCGGGATCCCCGTTTACAAAAATCCGTAAAACAGTCTTATGATAACATCCTCACTTCTCCTTTTTATAAAAAATCCAATATCATCGATCAATATAATCAATTGACGTTGACGTTCAAAGGTCACTGGGCGCTGGTATTCAGGGCCTACAATGACGGTGCGGCGTATCGTTTCCGCCAGCTTTCGGACAGACCGTTTCGGGTGGTATCCGAGGAAGTTCTTTTCAATTTCGACAAAGATTACAAAGCTTTTGTTCCTTACGTCAACGCCCGGAACAAAAGCGACAAATCCTTCGAAACCCAATTTTTCAATTCGTTCGAAAACACCTATACGTATGATCATTTATCCGCTCTGGACCAGGAAAGGCTTCTCTTTTTACCGTTGGTTGTAGAGTTGGAAGGAGGGAAAAAAGTATTATTCACCGAAGTCGATTTGGAAGCTTATCCGGGCCTGTATCTGAATACCGGAAAAGGGGCGCATTCCTTACAGGGGGTTTTTGCCCCTTATCCCAAAGAAACCGTCCAAGGCGGACACAACCGGTTACAACGCCTGGTCACCGCCCGGGAGCCTTTTATTGCTAAAGCCGAAGGAAAAAGAGACTTTCCCTGGCGGGTAGCCGTAGTATCTACCGAAGACCGCCAGCTCCCGAATTCGGATATGGTGTATAAACTGGCTTCTCCTTCCCGGATCGGAGATATTACCTGGGTTAAACCGGGGAAAGTGGCCTGGGAATGGTGGAACGACTGGAACATAGACGGCGTCGACTTCAAATCGGGCATCAATAACGCCACTTATAAACACTACATCGACTTTGCATCGGCACACGGAATCGAATATGTTATCCTGGACGAAGGGTGGGCCGTGAATCTGCAAGCCGATATGTTACAAGTCGTGCCGGAAATCGACATCGAAGAGTTGGTAAATTACGCTTCGGACCGGAACGTCAGCCTCATCCTTTGGGCTGGCTACGAAGCCTTTAACAAAGACATGGAAAATATTTGCCGTCATTATTCCGACATGGGTATACGGGGATTCAAGGTAGACTTTATGGACCGGGATGACCAGGAAATGGTAGATTTCGTATACCGGGCTGCCGCTATCACCGCTAAATACAACCTGGTGCTGGATTTGCACGGCATTTATAAACCGACCGGTTTACAACGCACCTATCCCCATGTATTGAATAATGAAGGAGTCTACGGTCTGGAAAATGTAAAATGGTCGCCCGAAAGCATAGATCAGGTTACCTACGACGTAACCGTTCCCTTTATCCGTATGGTTGCCGGCCCCATGGATTACACGCAGGGAGCCATTAAAAATGCGGCCAAGGGAGCCTTTGCCCCCATCTACTCGGAACCCATGAGCCAGGGCACCCGTTGCCGCCAGCTGGCTACTTACATCGTATTCGATTCTCCTTTAAATATGTTATGTGACAATCCCAGTAATTACGAAAGAGAGAAAGAATGTCTCGAATTTATTGCAGGAGTTCCGGTTACCTGGGATGAAACCCGTATTCTTCGCGGAGAAATCGGAAATGAAATCGTCACTGCCCGCCGGAAAGAGAACGTTTGGTACATCGGCGGTCTCACCGGTTGGGATGCCCGGGACATAGTCCTCGATCTGAATTTTTTGGGAAACCTTGCCTATGATGCCGTATTGTTCCGCGACGGAAGCAATGCTCACCGAGCCGGAAGGGACTACAAACGGGAAGCTTTTCCGCTCTCCCCGGAAAAAGAAATAAAAGTACATATGGCTCCAGGAGGAGGATTCGCACTGGTTTTGACGCCTGTAGGAAACAATTGACAAGGCATCTATCCTCCCCTTAAACAATAAGAAGAGCGTCTGAAAATTTTTCCGGCGCTCTTTTTAAATTCGGAATTTGCGGCAGGGTAAACGGGTATAGTCTTAAAAACATTCGTTTACAAATCCATACTTCATACCGCCTTCTCTTTAAAAAAACAGAACTTTTTTATACAGCGCCACACTTTAAAATACCGGGAAGAGGGGTTCACTCGTTTGCATGAAAAAATATATTTCTTTTCACATAACTAAACCCAAAATGAGGTAATTTCGTACAAGCTAACGAAAAGTATGTTTATTTCTCTCTAAAGCCTTGTATGATCGAATTTAAACCGATAACTCTCGAGGAAAGAAAAAAAATTACCTCCTACACCCTGCTGCGGGCCCCGCGGGATTGTGATTTTTCTTTTCCCAACTTATGTGCCTGGCAGTTCAGCAATAACAGCAGTTATGCCGAAATCGACGGATTTTTAGTCATTCGTTTTCGAATGGAGGACGATAGGTTGATTTACCTCCTGCCGATAGGAGAAGGAAATCTCGTACGGGTCATCACCCTTCTCGAAGAGAACGCCCGGAAAGAAGGGCAACCTTTTCGTTTGCAGGGAGTCTATCCGGACCTAAAAAATTTACTGGAAAAATACTTCCCGACTCTATTCGAATATTCGGTTTACCGGGACTTCGCCGATTACCTTTATTTCCGCAAAGACTTGGCGGAACTCAAAGGAAAAAATTATCAGCCTAAACGCAATCACGTCAATAAATTCAGAAAAGAATACAATTACCGGTATACTCCTCTGACTCCCGATATGCTGCCGCAATGTCTGGATTTCGAATCGAAATGGTGTAAAGATCATGATTATATGGAACACCCGGGTATGAAAGACGAACGCCGGGCCCTCACTTTTGAAATCCACCATTACGAGGCTTTACAATTAAGCGGAGGCGCCATCTGGGTTGATGACGAAATGGCGGCGTTTACGTTCGGAGCTCCCATCAATACGGATACATTCGATATCCATGTAGAAAAAGCTAATATCCGGCTGGACGGAGTATACAGCATGATTAACAAAGAATTCGCTTCCCGCCTTCCCGAACAGTATGTTTATATAAACCGGGAAGAGGACCTGGGAGTTCCGGGCTTACGTCAATCCAAACTGTCTTATCATCCGGCTATTCTTCTGGAAAAATGTATAGCAACTAAAAATTTCTGAGCGATGGTAAAAGAAGAGGTTATGAATTTATGGCGTATCTGTTTTCAAGATTCCGAAGAATTTATTCGCTTTTATTTCGAGCGTAAATACCGGGAGGAAAATACACTGACCTATATGGAAAAGGGGAAAGTTGTCTCCGCCCTGCAAATGCTTCCTTATTCCATGAACTGGCAAGGAAAGAAACTTTCCGTTTCCTACATTTCCGGAGCGTCCACTCTGCCGGAAGCCCGGAATAAGGGAATCATGCGCAAACTTTTGAATAAAGCCTTTTTGATTATGAAAAGCCGGAAAATCGCGCTTAGCGTTCTTATCCCCCAGGAAGCCTGGCTATACGATTATTACGCCCGCAGCGGATATGCCCCCGCATTTGCCTATACACCGGAAAACTATTATCTCCCGGTCCGACGACTCCATCCGGCTGTAAAAATCCTGGACCGGACAGATTATCTCGGAATGACCGACGAAATTTATCGTTATTTCGACCGGCACCTGCAAAAAAGAGCGAATTGCATCCAGCACACCGCTGACGATTTTTCCATCATTGCGGACGATTTGTATCTATCGGGAGGACGCCTGCTCCTATCCCGGCAAACGCCCGATCGCATCAGTGGACTGGCCTTTGCACAACCCTTACCCGAAAAAGTAAAAATCAATGAATTGATGTATGAGGGGGAGGAAGATAAAAGTGCCCTGTTGAACACTGCAGCAGCCTTCTGGGATAAAGGAGAAATTGAATGCAAAACGCCTCCCCGCTCCGGACATTCCGCCCGCAGGGGAATGGCCCGTATCATCGATGCCTATCAGATGCTCAGCTTATATGCCGCCGCTCATCCCCGGAAATCCTTACTCCTTCATCTGAAGGACGAAGGGCTTTTATCCAATACCGGCTATTACCGGTTAAAAAACGGACTTTGTTTCCGCACAGGATCAGGCGTTCAGCGCCCGGATCTCAAACTCGATATAGGGGAACTCGCCCGACTGGTATTCGAACAACCCGCATTCCTCAGTTTAATGCTGGATTAACCCCGGTATTTTACCCTCCTCTTTTTCGGTAAATGACTCCCTGGTTCCGGAACGGCAACTTTCCGCCTTTTCCCGCCTGCGGAATTCAGTTTTTCGCCCTTACATACGGAGTGGGCCATGCAACCGATGTGTGCAACTTTTTCGCTGCAGAGAGAACAAAATAGGGATTCCGCAACAATTCCCGCCCCATCAGGATCAAATCGGCATCTCCATTGACGAATATCGTTTCCGCCTGTACGGCATCCGTGATCATCCCAACGGCCGCCACTTTCATATTCGTTTCTCTCTTGATGCGGGAAGCGAAAGGCAACTGATAACCGTAGGTATACGGAATATCGGCATGCGGGAGAAGGCCGCCCGAAGAAACATCCAGCATATCCACTCCTTTTTCATACAACACATTGGCCAAACGAACCGACTGCTCCCAGTCCCAGCCGCCATCGGCCCAATCCGTAGCGGAAATCCGGACCCATAAGGGATACTCCTCCGGCCATACCTTTTTGACAGCGTCGATGACTTCCAACAGCAAGCGGATCCGGTTTTCAAAACTTCCTCCATAACCGTCCTCCCGCTGATTGGAAAGGGAAGATAAAAATTCATGCAAAAGATAACCGTGGGCCGCATGGATCTCCACTATGCGATAACCGGCTTGTAAAGCCCTTGCTGCAGCGGCTGCAAAATCTTCAATTATTTTTTGTATTTCCGGTTCCGTCAATTCTTCCGGAACCCCTCTTCCCCGGTCAAAAGGCAAAGCTGAAGGACCTACGATCCGCCATCCCCCTTCTGCGGAAGAAAGGAATTTATCCTTTCCCGCCGAATCGGTCGTGATGCTGCCTTTGCGACCTGCATGCGCCAACTGAATGCCGGGAATAGCTCCCTGCTTTTCCACGAAAGAAGTAATCTCTTTCAGCTTTAAGATGTGCTCATCTCTCCAAAGCCCCAGATCACCCGGACTGATACGGCCGTCGGGACTGACGGCGGTGGCTTCCTGCAAGATCATTCCTACTCCGCCTACCGCCCGGCTTCCGTAATGAACCAAATGCCAATCGCCGGCAAAACCGTCCTGAGCGGTATACTGACACATCGGAGACAAAACCAGCCGATTGCGCAAAGTCACCGACTTCATTTCATAAGAAGAAAATAGTTTACTCATCCGCTTACCTATTCATTAATCCGACCTTCTCCCATTGCTTTCAACTCCTCATTTATAAATGTCATCTCATCCCGGGTTAAAGAAATCCGGACCGCATGGGCATTGGATACGGCCTGTTCCGGATTCCGGGCTCCCACCAAAGCTACCGTCACTCCGGGCTGGTTAATGGTCCAGTATAATACCAGTTGGGAAACCGATG
The DNA here is from genome assembly GCA_905216195.1 of uncultured bacterium. Taxonomy (GTDB): domain Bacteria; phylum Bacteroidota; class Bacteroidia; order Bacteroidales; family Marinifilaceae; genus Culturomica. The sequence goes on along the minus strand of CAJMSX010000026.1, from coordinate 22,329 downwards.
CATTTTTTTCCCGGGCCAAAGGATGTATCTTTTCCAGAAAAGCATTGGTACGGCGGATGCTGTCGTCCGTAAAATAAGGATTCGTACTGCGGTGATCCCCCTCAGGGAAATGATAACCCGGAGTCATTTTCCCGGTCAGCAATCCTCTTTCCAAAGGACTGTATACAATCACCGCTTTTCCGTGACGCATACAATAAGGCATAATTTCTTTTTCGGAATCCCGGTTTACCATACTGAAAGGGATCTGGTCGGACACCACATCGATATAGGGGCCGGCTTCTTCCAATAATTCCACCGAGTAGTTACAGACCCCGGCATAACGGACTTTTCCCTGTTCGATCAGTCTTTCGACAGCTTCGAAAGTTTCGCTCTGCGGGGTGGTCGTATCGGGCCAATGTATTTGATAGAGATCGATATAATCGGTTTTAAGCCGGCGCAGACTGTCTTCGCATTCCCGGATAATACTTTCTTTACCGGCATATTTATAAATATCGATGTCCCGCCCGTCATTATCTTTGCTTCTAAACGCAAAATCTCCTTTCGCCAGGTCCCAACGCATTCCGAATTTAGTCAATATCTGTACTTTATCCCGGTTAATGCCCTCTATCGCCTGTCCTACGATTTCTTCACTGGTACCCTGTCCGTAAATAGGAGCCGTGTCGATAGAAGTTACGCCTTCGTCATAAGCGGCTCTAATGGCTTTTACGGCTTCGGTTTTATTCGTGGATCCCCACATCCAGCCGCCTGCCGCCCAGGCTCCGAATGTAATTACGGATAATTTTAAATCCGTATCCCCAATTTTTCTGAATTCCATAATTAGTAAATTTAGTGAAAGTCCCTATTTTGAAACAAATTTATTTACGTAAAAGCGGGTTCGTTAGTTCCGCCCGCTTCCGTATTTCCAACCGCTATGCCCGGTAGATCGTTTCATAATAATGAATAAAGGCATCATTGACCAGCCGGTTGCCTCCCGGAGTAGGATAATCGCCTGAAAAATACCAGTCCCCGTTATGGCTGCCGCAGGCTTTGTGCAAATTCCGGACCGTTTGGAATACGATCTCGATTTCGATAGAGCCTTCTTTCGGACGAACCATTTGAGCAATCTTTTCCGACAGGTCTTGATCGGTGAAAGGGGCATAAATTTCCTTCACATAATTTACGATCTCTTCTTTCGGCTTTCCCTGTTGCGCTTTGGACTTCCGGTAAACTTCGCTGATCAGATCTTCCCGCTTCCTTTCCTGTAACAATTCTATGGCTGCGTTAAAAGCAATGAATTCTTCCATGCGGGACATATCGATACCGTAACAATCGGGATAACGGATTTGAGGAGAAGAAGACACAATGACGATCTTTTTCGGATTCAAACGGCTCAATATTTTGACAATACTTTGTTTCAGGGTTGTGCCTCTTACAATACTGTCGTCGATAACAACGATGGTATCCACACCTTCTACGATCGACCCGTAAGTAATATCGTATACATGGGTGGCCAGGTCGTTCCGGCTCTGGTTTTCAGCAATAAAAGTACGCAACTTAATGTCCTTGATCGCTAATTTTTCCGTGCGGATACGCCGGGATAATATCTGCTCGGCACGGGAAGAAGAGACGGGGTCGGCCGTTCCCAGTAAATCCACACTCTTGCGGGAATTCAGATAATCCTCCAGCCCTTCCAGCATACCGTAATACGCAATTTCCGCCGTATTCGGAATAAAGGAAAATACCGTATGGTCCGTATCGTAACTGACTGCTTGCAAAATCTGATCGGTAAGCAAGCGTCCCAACATTTTCCGTTCCCGGTAAATATCCCGGTCACTCCCTCTGGAAAAATAGATCCGTTCGAAAGAACAAGGAGTAACTTTACCGGTTTCTGCAATCCGGGACAATCGCATTTCCCCGTTTTTCTTAATAACCAGGCTCTCTCCTGCGTTCAGTTCCCGGACTTTTTCCGTCCGAACATTCAGTATCGTCTGAATCACGGGACGTTCGGAGGCTATCACCACAATTTCGTCGTCGGCATAATAGAAAGCCGGGCGTATTCCCCATTTATCCCGGAACACGAAAGCATCTCCGCTGCCTGTCAACCCGCAAATGACAAACCCTCCGTCCCATTTTTGCGAGGCCGAGCGGATAATAGCTTCCATATCCAGGTTTTCCTCGATCACCCGGTTCAACTCCATCCCCGATAAACCCGTTTCACTATAACGTTCATATAGTTTTTCTACTTGCCGGTCCAACAGATAACCGATTTGCTCTAAAATAATAAAGGTATCCGCGTTATGCCGGGGATGCTGACCCTTCGCCACGATATCGGTTAAAATTTCGTCTACATTGGTCAGGTTGAAATTACCCGCCAGGCAAAGATTACGGCTCCGCCAGTTATTGCGTCTCAAAAAGGGATGCAGGTAGGAAATGCCGGATTTACCCGTGGTACTGTAACGTAAGTGTCCCAGATATAACTCTCCGACAAACGGCAACCGGTCCGGATCGCTTATTCCTTCCCCTTGTCGCTCGGCCATCTGACGGTTAACGGCATCGAATACTTCCGGAATGGCCCGGCTTCCCAACGCCCTTTCCCGGAAAATATACTCTTCTCCAGGAGAAGCATTCAATTTCACACAAGCCATTCCCGCTCCTTCCTGCCCCCGGTTATGCTGCTTTTCCATCAATAAATAAAGGGTGTTTAACCCATATACCGAAGTACCGTATTTCTCACGGTAATATTCTGCCGGTTTTAAAAGCCGGACCAGTGCTATGCCGCACTCATGTTTTATTTCATCGCTCATAAATCTGATTTTAGGATAAGATCGCGGAGCGGGAGGAAGGTCGGCACCAGCATCCCGTTTCCGTTTTCCTTATACGGTTTACTTTCCTTTCGGGTCACTTAACGAATAAACAATAATTCCCTGTACTTCGGCAAAGTCCACATTTCGTCATCGATATAAAGCTCCAGTTTATCGATATGATAACGAATCTTCTCGAACAAGGGCTGCACCGTATCGTGATAGGCCAAAGCCCTGTCACGCATACCGGGAATTTTATTCGCTTTTTTCCGGGCTTCCGCCAAGCGTTCTACGTCATTTTGTATCGAAGAGATGTGTACGGACAACCGTTCGATCATTTCCATATCATAACCGGCCAGTTCCTGAAGGCGTTCTACGGAAAACAACTTACTCATTCGCTCTACTTTTTCCAGTAAGCTGTTCTGGTAACGTCCGGCAAGCGGAACGATGTGATTGATGGACAAATCCCCCAACACCCGGGCCTCGATCTGGATTTTTTTCGTATAGGTTTCCAGATAAACCTCCTCCCGGGCTTCCAGTTCTTTCCGGTTCAACACCCCTAAATTTTCAAACATCCGGACCACCTCGGGGCGTGTAAACTGCCGCAGTATAACCGGCACTGAAGTTTCACAGTCCAATCCCCGCTTCCGGGCTTCCGCTTTCCAGGCCTCGCCGTAACCGTTCCCGTCAAAACGAATCGGAGCACTTTTACGTATGTATTCTTTCAAAATGGTATATACGGCATCTTCAGAGGATTTTCCCTGTTTCACCCGCTGCTCCACTTCCTGTTTAAACAGGTTCAACTGTTCGGCTACTGCCGTATTCAGCACTACCATCGCCTGGGCGCAGTTGGCTGAAGAGCCCACCGCCCGGAATTCGAAACGGTTACCGGTAAAGGCAAAAGGCGACGTCCGGTTCCGGTCCGTATTATCGATAAGTAACTCCGGAATATGAGTGATACCATTCAGATGAAAACCGGTTTTATCGTCCAGGCGAATCACGTCGCCTGAATCGCTTTTTTCGATTTTCTCCAATACCTCCCCGAGCTGGGTGCCCAGGAAAGAAGAAAGGATAGCGGGAGGCGCTTCATGGGCTCCGAGACGATGGGCATTGGTCGCCGTCGAAATACTGGCTTTCAACAAGCCGTTGTATCGGTATACCGCCATCAGTACGTTCAGCAGAAAAGTAATAAATTGCAGGTTCTCTACCGGAGTTTTACCGGGAGACAACAAATTGACTCCCGTATCGGTACCCAACGACCAGTTACAATGTTTGCCCGACCCGTTTACGCCTTTAAACGGTTTTTCATGAAGCAGCAAACGGAAAGAATGCCGGCGGGCTACCTTCTTCATAACCGCCATCAACAATTGGTTATGATCGTTGGCCAGATTCGTTTTTTCAAAAATGGGAGCCAATTCAAATTGATTGGGAGCCACTTCATTATGTCTCGTTTTTACCGGAATTCCCAACTTGAGGCATTCGAATTCCAAATCTTTCATAAACGCCATTACCCGGGTGGGTATTGCTCCGAAATAATGATCTTCCAACTGCTGATTTTTAGCGCTTTCGTGCCCGATCAACGTTCTTCCGGTCAACATCAGGTCCGGACGCGCCGCCCACAATCCCTCGTCCACCAGAAAATATTCCTGTTCCCAGCCCAGGTAAGAAAATACCCGGGTAACGGAAGGGGAAAAAAGACGACATACTTCGACGGCCGCCTGGTTTACGGCTTTTTCCGCTTTCAACAGCGGGGCCTTATAATCCAGCGCTTCTCCCGTATAAGAAATAAAAACGGTAGGAATACAAAGCGTAGTGTCGACGATAAAAGCCGGGGAAGTAGCGTCCCAGGCACTATAACCTCTCGCTTCGAAAGTATTCCGGATACCGCCGCTCGGGAAACTGGAGGCATCCGGTTCCTGCTGAATCAGCAATTTGCCCGAAAATTCTTCGATCAGGCCTCCTTTACCGTCAGGTTCCCCGAAGGCATCATGCTTTTCCGCCGTTCCTCCCGTTAAAGGTTGAAACCAGTGAGTATAATGCGTAGCTCCCGCACTCATCGCCCATTTTTTCATCCCCTGAGCCACACCGTCCGCCAATTCCCGGCTCAAGGGAGTTTCGTTGTCGATAGTATCGACCAAAGCACAAAAAACAGAGTCGGGTAAATATTTAGCCATTTTTTCCCGGTTAAATACATTCATTCCGAAATACTCCGAAGCGGGGATACCCGGAGACTTTACCTCTAAAGCCTTCCTTTTGATAGCATCCTCCACCATTTTAAATCTTAAGCTCGTCATAAAAATTATATTTGAAGTGTAGTGTAGGCGTCTGTCTCAATCGTTCGCTTTTTTAGCGGCCCGGCTACAATCCCCCGCCGGTTTCCCTGTTCTTTCCAAAACCTCGTCCTCCTCCGTACGAACAGACAGCATTTTTGCCAGTTCCAGCAGTTTCGGATTCAGGCCTTTACTGTTTTTTATCGCTTTATTAAAAGGAACATGTACTATTTTTCCGTTGACGATGCCCATCATCACGCTTTCCTGATCCTCCAACAAAGCCTCGACAGCAGCCAGACCCAGCCGGCTGGCAGCTTCCCGATCGAAAGAAGTGGGAGAACCTCCTCTTTGCATATGCCCCAATACCGACACCCGGATATCGAATTCGGGATGCTCCTGTTTCACCTTTTCCGCAATTTTACAAGCCCCTCCTCCTTCATCTCCTTCGGCCACAATGACAATCCCGCTGGATCGTAAGGGATCGTACTCTTCATTGACATAGCTCTCCAACTCCTCCATATCGGTTTGCAATTCGGGAACCAGAATGGCTTCCGCTCCGCTGGCAATACCGGAACGCAATGCAATGAATCCGGCATCCCGCCCCATCACTTCCACAAAAAACAAACGGTTATAGGCACTGGCGGTATCCCGTATTTTATCGATAGCGGACACCGCTGTATTCACGGCCGTATCGTACCCGATCGTATAATCCGTACCGAAAAGATCATTATCTATTGTACCGGGAACACCGACTACCGGAATATCATACTCTTTCACCAATAAACCGGCCCCGGTAAAAGAGCCGTCTCCTCCGATAACGACCAGAGCATCTATTCCCCGGGCCTCCAGCTGACCGACCGCTTTCATCCTCCCTCCGGGGGTTCTGAATTCCTGACTTCGAGCCGTTTTTAAAATAGTCCCGCCCCGTTGCAAAATATTACTTACATCGGAAGATTCCATGCTTCTTATCTCTCCGTCAATTAATCCCTGATAGCCACCGTAAATGCCGAAAACCTGACAACCGTTATACATACCGGTACGCACCACGGCCCGAATAGCCGCATTCATACCCGGAGCATCCCCACCGGAAGTCAATACGCCTATTTTTTTTATTTTTCTCATGACGAACTGTTTTTTTAAGTACCCTCGATAAGATAACGTCTTACCATAGAAAAAGTTGGCTCTTTATTTATTATCCCGGTTCTCATAATTCCTTCCTCTTTTTTCAGCTTTGCCGTACAAATATACACTTTTCATTCCCTCACTATTATTTTTAAAGGGGTATATTTTTTAAAAATATACTTTTTTTAGAATATACCCCATAATTTTACCATGCTATATGATATTTTATACTATTTTCCTCATACACACCACTAAAATATTCAATCCCATTTCCTATCCCCACCTTCAGTTGAGACCGATAAAAATAGTTCACGGAATACTGCCGAACCGAAAATAATCGGATGAAATGACCTATCTTTGCCTCTTTAAAACATCGGACAGACCGATGCGGAAAAGCGTTCATTTCTTATTTTTCCGAAAATGAATTTTTTTGAATATGTACAAAAACCGGGAAGTATTCCTCCGGACTTCCCTACTTTAGAAGAAAAACTCCGTTACTACCGGCGGCTGGGCCATTGGGTCCCTTCCCGGAAAATGATTAAAACGGCGGAGCAGATCGAAGGTATACGTCAAAGCGGAGAAATCAATACGGCAGTTCTGGACGCGGTAGCCTCCTACATCCGGGCGGGTATTTCCACAGAAGCTGTAGACCGGCTGGTATATGATTTCACGGTATCGAAAGGAGCCGTACCGGCTCCCTTACATTATGAAAATTTTCCCAAAAGTGTGTGTATTTCCATCAACGAAGAAGTCTGTCACGGAATACCGGATTCGAGTATTATCCTGAAAGAGGGAGATATTGTGAACGTTGATGTATCCACCGTTTTTAACGGTTATTATTCGGATGCTTCCCGCATGTTTATGATCGGCGAAATATCGGAAGAACGTCGCCGGTTGGTTCAAGTAACCCGGGAATGCCTGGAACTGGGCATTGAGGCTGCCCGTCCCTGGGGCTTCCTGGGAGACATAGGGGAAGCCATACAAAAACATGCAGAAAGCCAGGGCTATTCCGTCGTACGGGATTTTTGCGGACATGGAGTAGGTCTTCAGTTTCACGAGCAACCGGAAGTGGAACATACAGGCAAAAAAAATACGGGTATGTTGCTGGTTCCCGGCATGGTATTTACCATAGAACCTATGATCAATATGGGGAGATCTGAAATTTTTATCGACTCGGACAATGAGTGGACGGTGATCACCGCCGACGGACTTCCCTCCGCCCAATGGGAGAACACGCTTGTGATTACGGAATCCGGGACGGAAATACTCACTTATTAATGGAGTACCTTTCCATTCCGGAATCTTCTGATTCTTCCGGGCTCTCTGCACCTGTCGTCTGTCCCTAGAATTTAAACTTAACGGAAAGCAGGATTTCCCGACCTCTTAACGGGATTTGCTGATAATAAGAATCGGCGGCGGATAAATCGGTTTTAGAAAAAATATCGTCATCCAGAATATTACTTGCCGTAATCCCGAATTCCACCCTTTTGTATTTATAAGTTCCCGCTATATCCAGAAAAAAATAGGAAGAATACCGGTTTTCTTCCCTTTCATAAACAATATAATCCGAGGTAACCGATATATCTGCATTTTTAGTAGGAAAGAAATACAGGGCCAGATGTTGGGTAAGATCTTTCAAAAGATGGCTCTCCGTCATTTTATTTTCATTCCATATCGCCCGGCCTTTTGCGCTATAAGAGATACTTAACTTATCGATCGCTTTCAACTCAGCTTTCAGCAAAAGAGAAACCACATGACTGACATTTCGCATCGGTATATCTTGCTGGATCAAACGGGTCTTCGAACGGGTATAGGACGGACTTAAAGTCAAGGCCAGCTTCCAGGGAACCACAGTCTTCGATACATCGGCAAAGACCGAAAGGAGATGACCCCGGTAGTCGTCGCCAACCGTCGTGTAATAAGACCATTCACTCGTATTGTAAAATTTATTGATGTAATTAAAGGCCATCTCCCGGTAAAGCACATTGATGTTAAAAAATAACATATTGACAATATTCTTGTATCTGATACTTCCCGCTCCGTAATAATTGCTGCTGCTGTTAAAAGTACCGGAAGGAATATAAATGGATTGGTAACTTCTCACATAAGGAGCCTCCCATAAGGACAGTTCTTCGGCATAATCGAAATCATACCCCAATTTGGCATACAGCTCCCATTGATGATCCATCTTATACGTGCTGCTGAAGGCAGGTGAAAAAATAAACCTTTCGTCTTCCGGTTTATTTTCCGTTCGTTTCCCCACAGAATACTTGCTATAAGAGACAGGCAGGTTTAGCAAAAAAATAAATTTCCCGTTTTTTGTTTTTATCTGGTAAGCGGGAGTAAAACCCAGCTGCAGGCGTTCGGTTTTATTTTGTTGGGCGGGTTGAAAGGCCGGCTCCGCATCCGTAGGTTGGACCTGTAAGGTATTTTCGATATCTCTTTTCCGGTAAATCAGATTCAGATCCAGATACAACCGATTATTCCAAAGGCTAAAGGAAGAACCGATTTGATTCTTGCTGGTAATATACTTCCCTTTGAAAAATTCATCCATCTCCGGGCCGGGGATGGCGTAAGCTTGGTTTAAGGCTTCATCGTGGTTCCCCCATCTCAAAAAAGAATTTACATTCAAAGTCCGTTTGTCCTTAATTTTGAACAATGCCTGGAAAGCATTTTGGAAATAATAAAGTTCATTCGCATTGAACACCGATAGATTTCTGTCGTTCCTCCGCACTGCCGAGTTTGTCGTTTCTTTTTTCCGGTAATATACCGCTTCGTCCCGGATGTAACTACTGAAGGAATTATGCTCGTAACTCAAGGACAGACGGCTGTTGTCCGTTACCTTTTTAAGCTTCGACTCTTCCGTAATTTCCAGGACATCGCCGCCGGTAGCCAAACGCTGCAATAAGCCGAAGTCCTGCCTGGTCCGATCGGAACCGTAAGCGAAATTGATTTTCAATTCCGAGTCTTCGGACAAGGGTACTAAAGCGTTGGCACTTCCTAAATAGGTCTTATTGAAAAGATGTTTTTCCGAAGGAAGAGGAATATAGCGCGGAGCGGGAGCAACGATCATATCCGGATCCAGAAGCTCGAAAGAAAATAAGTTGTTGACATCCAGTTTGTCTTCCATTTCCCCCAAAATAAAACGGCCGGTATTTCCTCCTTTAAAGTGAGCCATAGCCTGTAACTGGCTGCCCAGATACGCCGTAAACGCTCTTCCGTCATATAAAAAAGGGGAAGCGCCCGCTCCGAGTTGCATTTCCCCGAAAGGACGTACGGTATATCCTTTCTTTAATTTCAGGTTAATGGCCGCTTTTTCGGAAAATTTGACTCCTTTCAAAGCTTTAATATGCTGGTTGTTCTCCAGGACTTCCACCGAGCTTACGGCATCCACATCCAGGTTATTGGTTGCCAGGTTGTATTGGCCACCCAGCAGATCTCTCCCCTCGATATAAAACTTATTGATGGCTTCTCCCTGATAAGAGATGGTACCGTTATCGGCCACTTTAATGCCGGGCAATTTTTTCAACACATCGACTATATATCTGTCTTCTTGGCCTTTAAAACTGCCTACGTTGTATGTCAGCGTATCCTTATGGCTCCGAATCGGCGGGACGGACACAACGACTTCCGGAAGTTCAAAGTCCGAAACCTCCATTTTAATCTCGCTTTGGTATAAACTCAACTCCTTTACCGGGATTTTCCGATCGTTATAGCCCAGCAATTTAAACCTAACCGACCTAATATTCCCTCCGATTTTCAAGGAAAAATATCCCTCCTTATCCGAAATATCGTAATCGATCAAGCGTCCTTCGGCATCGAGAGCCTGACAAATGACATTTTCCAACCCTTTTCCGCTTTCGGCACATAACACACGTCCCTTATACTCTTTCCTTTCGGTTTGTCCCTGCAGAAAAGTAACGCTTACACAAATGAGAAGAATACACAGGATACTTTTATTGCACATACATCGTCCTCTGCGTCAACCTTACTCCAATTCGATAGGATTGTAAGGTTTGGGTTGTAATTTCCTCTGGACTTCCGGACTAATTTCCGCTCTGCCCCCCATTAATTGCAAGAGGCTAGCCGGATTAGCCCTTAAATTACTTACAATTTTCCGTACCTTATCCCTCGTGGTCTCCACCACATTATTGGCCATAAAATACAAAGGGTCGTAACCTTTTGCTTCGGTAAGACCGTTGAGTGTAAACCTGTAATGGTTGTGGGTATCGTAGATCTCGAAAATCAGACCGGGCAAACCGGAAAAAACATAAGGCCCATCGTTTAATGCGATTTCGGGACAGTACCAGGCTACATAATCCCTGCCGCGATAGGTGCAGGTAGCTTGCTGGCATTCGTATCCCCTCAGAGTCTTTTTTTCATCACCCAAAACCCAGTCGATCTCGACGTTTTTATCCGTATACCGGTAATTATCCCTGGAAGTGATCATTTGTTGAAAAGTGTATTCTCCCGCTTCCGGATAGTTTTTCATAACAGTGGGATCGAATTTTATCTGCCGTCCGACGGACAAGGTTTGACCTATTACTTCCATAGCCCCCATACCCGACTTGGAAAGAGCATTATACAACGAGTCTTTTCTGAGGGTATTGTAATCCAGAAAAGCACTATACTTCGAACCGATCAACAGAATCGTCTGAGCTTCGGTCTTCTTTTCGGTAAAAGCCGTGTCTTTCACAAAAGAAAGGAAATAATAGACGCGGTATTTGGCCTGATCCACCACCTGCAAGGGAATGGTATCTTTTGAAGATACAGCCTCTCTACTTATTTGGTTTACAGTCTGGGCGCCGGCATTTCCGGCAAATCCTAACAGAAAAAGAAAAGCTAAGACACCACACTTATTTTTCATCATACTTTAATTCTTAAAAATGAATATTAATTCTCATAAAAGTGGCGGGGCCCCCGGCAAAACCGGTATGGATTGATTCGGAAAACCAAAATAATACCAGTATCAAACCTTCATCCCCGCTTCTTTTAATTTCCGATCATAATACAATTAATCTCCACAAAAGATTTGTTCTAAAATTAATGTATCATGCAATACATCTGCACCCGTGTGATGGTCCTGATATATCATATCGACACTTACACCACAACTTGTGTTAATGGTTACATGTGACTCAGCATAAGCTGCTGCTACCATAACACCCACAAATCCAATTACTAATAAAATTTTTTTCATAGCTTTTACATTTTTTTATTTTTTAATATTACAAATATACAAAATTGAAATAATAAGTAAATCATAAAATTCAATAAAAATTAAAAATAATTCTTTTATTTAACATTATTAAACGGAAAGTTTTCACTTCTTTTGTAGGAAATATACAGGCAGCCAGCTATTTATCCGGTCTTTCCCCCAACCATAAATTTCTAATTCTCTTCTAGATAAGTGTATAAAAGAAACTGAAAATTTGACGTTTCTTGTGTCAAATTTTCAGTTTTTACTCTTTTTGTATTTTTGGCACACCTCTTGTATTTTCATGGAATGAATGGGAATCCGAGGGTAATCCCAAAGATGAAACGGAATGTTTAACTAAAAAATAGGAGGATATAATTATGATGCCTGTTAGAAAATCTCAAAATTGGTTACCGGGAATTTTTAATGATTTCTTCGGAAACGAATGGTTAGAAAAAGCAAACCGTACTGCTCCGGCCATCAATATCATCGAAAACGAAGACGAATATAAAGTGGAGCTGGCAGCCCCTGGTATGACGAAAGACGATTTTACAGTAAGAATCGACGAGGACAACCAGTTATTGGTATCTATAGAAAAGAAAACCGAACGCGAAGAAAACCAAAAACAAGGTAGATATCTGAGAAGGGAGTTTTCCTACACCCAATTCCAGCAAACCATGATTTTGCCGGATAATGTAGATCGGGAAAAAATCACAGCCAAAGTAGAACACGGCGTATTGACTGTCGATATACCCAAGAAAAAACCGGAAGAAATCAAGAAAAGCGGAAAAAATATCGAAATTAAATAGTCTCCGGGCGAGGTGGAAACGAGGTGGTTTATCGAAACGAAACCACCTCGTTTTTTAGGTCTGTCTCCAGCAAGACCATTGCCTTACTTCTCCGGGCAAGGGGCCCGGAACAGGTAGGTGTTGCTATAAGGGACAGTTATCGAATTCATACGGATGATAACCGAGACGGAAGATATTTTTCGCCTCTTTTTTTCGTAGGGCCCCCGACAAATCGAAATGAAGCGCATACAGAATGTGATAAATCAGATTCATCAGCTCACAGGAAAACGGACAGGCAGACGAATTATCGAAATATTTTAAAAGGGTATCCACAATCCACGCCTCGCTGGTTCCGGATATCAATGCAGGCACCTGATCGTAAATCACCTTACAAATCAGATCCGCCGCAACCACTTTCCGGCGGTTTACGAGCACGGGGGAATGGATACGTTCGATAGGGTATAAAACCGGTTTATATTTTTTTGAATCATAGGGTATTTCGAAAGCATCTCGATTTTCGTCTAACATTTCATACGTATGCTCTTTGATACGGTTTACCACATACGTCATGCTAACATCCTTCACAAAAACCATTCTCAATCCATAAGGAAAGTACAACATAAGCGTTTTTCTATCCATAGTTTAATTTTTATACCAAACACACTCCCGCCTGCGTGAAAATTCTTTTCACACTTTTAACACAATAAAACTAAAAGGAATGTCTGATAAAAAATTAAAGGCTTCGGTCAACAAGCCGGGGGAAAAGGTTAAATATAAAATTCAATTGTTAAAATAATTTTAATTTTCGAATTTACTGTAAAACCGTTCACGGATAAGCTATTATCTTCTAATTACCGATACATTTCGGTTTCTAAACCGAAAAATTATTTACTCACTGAAGCTTTGTTAAAGCAAAGTTCTACTTTTTTATTCAATTTCTTCTATTCGCGAATGAATTTTGAAAAGAGCTTCGCTGAGTTTTTCTTCCGGGAGTATGATATTGAAATCTCCCCAAAAATCTTTATCGTAAGTAAAACGGGTTTCCGAAAAGATTTTATTGACCGGCAGGCTTTCCCGATGGGGAAAACGTTTCACCCCCACGGTATCTATTTTACAAATCGCCATTTCGAACCAGGCATGCACGGGGGAATAAAAAATCTGTTTTTTCCTTTTTATCCGGAAATCCAAATCTCCCCGGAGGTGGCTGATATAATACGTTCCGTTCCACGGCTTATAAGCGACGGTATATACGACCTTTTTGGGCGTAATCTTTATTCCCCTGCTTTTTTTAAGAATGAAAATATCCGCTGCCCGGTGGATGTATTGCGGATTTACTTCTAAGCGGGCAGCTACTAAAGCGGAATTTTCTGCATCTATATACAGTTCGCCTTTATACAAAGCGGCCCGGATGCCTTCTTTCTGTTCAAAGGCAATGACATGGGTCAGGTGAGAATCGACGACACTCATGTCTATCTTCGAATAGTGATAAAGGTTATACTCGTCGAAAGTAAGGAAATCAGGAATATTTTTTACCAGATCCAGCATGAGGGAAGCTTCTACACCGGCTTTTATTTTCATACTCAGGGTATCTTGAGCTCCTTTATTATAGATCCGCCTCATTTTTAGCAATTTAACCTGATCTCTGGCCTTCGTTTGGAAACCGGTTTTATAAATTTTAAAAACCGCTTCGGTTAAAGTTAAAAGGCTTTTCCGTTTCTCCACCCCTTCCCGGTAAAAAGAAGTCAGATACACAGGCTCGCTCGCATAATTATCGGGACGTTTTTGCAGCATTTCTTTTAAAATACCGATGGGATTCACTAGACGAACGATGACTTCTTCTAAGGGTATGGTGCGGCTTTGTAAATAAAAATTGGTGTGGCGCCCGAGCAGTAATTCCGATGAAATATTCTGGGGTTCATATCCCAGATAAGAAATATAAATCGTAGATTTTTGGAGGGTATCCGGAAGTTTAAGCATAAAGTCTCCGTTTTGGTTGGTCACGGTTCCTACACCGCTTTGATACACTCCCACAGAAGCATAAGGCAGGGGGTCACCGGACTGCTTCTCCCTGACAGTTCCCCTCACGATAGCAGCCGGAAAGGAAAGAGCGTCAGCATTTCCCGATGCGGAAGGGGCAGGCCGGATGTCCCCTTTATACAACAGGATGTGCTGACCGACTATTTTCATATGCAATTCTTTTTCCCCGGTAGCCAGCAGAATGGCCTCCCGGAGAGAATAGTTCCCTTTGGGAACGGAAACTTTTTTCTCATTATCGATTAAATTACTGTCATATACAAATAAAAAGCCGGATCGTTCCGTTATCCGGTTCAGCATATCGTAAATGGTTCCTCTGAAAGAAGAGAAATAGAAACTACGGCTGAACGCATCTTCCTGCGCTTGTATTTCCCACATACAAGCCCATACAAGAAAAAGCGTGCATAGCCAGCGAGGTTTCATTCTTTCTTAAGGTTTAGAAATATAGATCGTATCCTGCCTTTTGGTCCATTGTAACTTCAAAGCCAAACAAATTAATTCGGTCATCGACTCGGAAGTATTATCGATAAAGGTAACTGTTATTTTCCGGTTACCGATTTCCGGATCACTCAATACGACAGGCACCTCTGCCGAACGGTTGATAATCGGCAACAGATCCGACAAAGCCTCGTCTTTAAATCTCAGCCTATAAGTATACAAGGGATAAAGATTTATATCCGGCGAGGTTTCTTTTTCCCATTTTCCCTCCAGCCAGCGAAGAGATTCTCCCGCATCTACCCGGATATCCTCCTGAGTTCCCTTTCGGAAGACCTTTACCGTTCCTTCCTGCACATGTAATTCAAAATTTTCTTCTCCTGGTGTGGTTTTGATATTGAAAACCGTACCGGTTACCTGGACGGTAGCATATTGGGTTTCGATAATAAAGGGCCGCTGCAGGTTCCCTTCAACTTCAAACAGAGCCTCTCCGGTCAGAGAAACCTCCCGCATTTTCTTTTTAAAATTTTCCGGATAAGTAAGTGAAGAACCTTGGGTCAGGTAAACGGCGGAACCGTCATTCAAAGTCGTTACCAATACTGTATTTTCTTCCGCATTCAAAAGGGTAAAAGATTCCGGCTGTTGTGCCGGCCACATCCGTTGCCACATCAGAATTCCCGCCACAAAAAAAACGGTCAGCACTGCGGCATAGCTTATTCTTCTGCGCCGCCGGAGGACCTGCAGATTTTTGTCCGGTATCAGGTCGTCCTCCCGCAAACGACCATGCAGCCGGTTCCACGCTTCATCCACATTTATATTTCTTTCTTCTTTCATGATTTCTTATGCTTCGATCTGTTTTTTTAAAATTTGCAACGCCTTACTCATTTCCGCTTCTACGGTTTTCACCGAAATAGAAAGCAATTGAGCTATTTCCGTATATTTTTTCCCTTCGAAACGATGCAGCCGGAAGATCTGCCGCCGACGTTCAGGCAAAGTATTCAGCACTTCGGAGATTTGCCTTTGCAATTCAGCATACCTCAACTCATCCAAAGGCGTTCCGTTAAAATGTTCTTCGTCAAATTCCCGGATGGCTTTCTCCCGGTATCTGTTTTTTACATTTACATGATCCAGATATTGCAGGGCATTATTGAGGACCGACCGGTACAGATAGGCTTTCAAAGAAAAAAAGATATGAAAGTTCGCCCTTTCCTTCCACAATTTGTAAAAAAGTTCCTGTACGATCTCCTCCGAAACCTCCATATCCCGGGTCAGGGAAGCGGCATATCTGCATAAAGGGGCATAATACTGGCGGAAAAGCTTTTCAAAAGCTTTGATATTCCCCTCCCGGATCTGAATGACTGCAGATAGGTCGCTCATGGTATTCATCCTGCAAAAAAGTTTCTTCTAATATACCATTTATTTGGATGTTCTGTTATTTATACTGTTTTTTTAATTTTAAAACAGCCGACTCCAGACTTTCTGTAGGCTCGATAATATTATAAGCCCCCCAGAAATCTTTATCGAAGAAATCCCTGACCTTATCCGACAAAGCCTGACTTTTCTTAAACACATCTTTTCCGGGGATGGCCGTGACATTTTGTTCCTGATTTTCCGTCACTACCATTTCGCTGACAATGGAATAATTGGTGGAGAAAAGCCTGCGTTTCCAGTCGCATTTGAATTTCACCTCATTCCGGATGTAATTAAGATAACTTTTCCCGTTTTTCTGTTTATAAGTAACCAGAAAGGAGAGCGTACTCGGCTTAAAGCGAAGCCCCAGCGGTTTCTTTTTCAGAATCATCCGGGTGGCTTTGGCCCGGTCGCTCATATCCAGAAAAAATTCGGCCCGGGTAAAAGCGAGGGTTTCCTGATCGATGTAGAAAGTGCCGTAATACAAAGGATACGGCAATTTCACCTGGGGCAGAAAACTGATCACATACTGCAACCGATTACCGATCATTACCGCCTGTTCCATTTTATAGGTGAAAAAAGAAAGGGTTTCCTTATCCAGCAAAAGATCCGGATTTTTTACGACATCCCCGTAAACGGATAGATTCGGGCCTCCCAGCAATTTTACGGCCAGGGTATCGCTGGCCTTTTGACTTAACAATTTACGTCCTTTATAAACCTGTACCCTGTCGCGATCCGAATTTTCGGTATAAGGGGTTTTATAGGTATTCGTAATCGCCTCGGAAATACTGATATAAGTGGATCTTTTCCGGGCGGTTTCCCTGTAAAAGCAGGTAAGCAGATTCGGCCGGCCGGAATAATTTTTCCCGATCCGGTCCACTGCCGCAGCCACGATATTCTGAGCTTCAAGGGCGCCCACGGAGACTTCTCCCAATAAGATAACGCGGGGAATCATGTAATAAGTCTTTTCTTCCATCCCTTTCTGGAGGGGCTGGGAATAGGTAAAATAGCCGATGTGAGAGATTTCCATTTTCTCCGCCTTCAAAGACGTCGGAATTTTCAAACTGAACCTGCCATCCGCATTGGTTACCGTCCCGATATTGGTTCCGGAAACGGAAACCGTTACATAGTCCAGTTTTTTGTGGGTGTCCTTATCCTTAACGATACCGCTTATCTTGTAATAGCCTCCCTGGTCCTGAGCCATGATGTGGGGTGCACCAAGCATGATACACATGGTGCATACATACCCTGCCAGATGTCTGAATAAATTTTTCATAGGTATATGCTTTAAAAGTGAATAATTCGGTTTTGCTATTTCTATAACTAAGACGGTTCAGACTTCCGATACCCTATCGAAAAGAACTAATTTTTAATAAGCATCCACAAAAAACGGCCCCCGGTTTCCCGATATAAATCTCGGGAACTCAGGAGCCGGCCTCATTATCGAATGATTTCACTGAAAAGGAGGTACTAAGCCGGTTTTACCAGACTTCGCCCCAACCAAACCAATACGATACCCAAAACGATACTGAGAATCAAATAAGCGGAGAAGTAGCCCCAATGTTTGTTTTGCATCAACAAAAACATATCGTCGGCAAAAGAGGAAAAAGTGGTAAAGCCTCCGCAAAAACCGGTAATCAGGAAAATATTCATATTGGTAGAAATCAGATGAGCCTTTTCGGCCATACCGAAGAAAATACCAATGACGAAACTACCGATAATATTCACGGCAAAAGTTCCCCAGGGAAAAGGAGAAGAAAAAACATAATGGGCAAGTTTTCCTACCAGATAGCGCAAACAGGTACCGATAAATCCACCGGCCCCGGCAATAAGCATAGCTTTAAACATTGTTTCTAAATTTATAATTCAACATATTAAACTTTTAACTTCCGCTCGGATTCTTCGGTAAACGCTTAAAAACCCCAGGTCCTACGATAAGGGTGACAATTCCCCCCACCAACAAGACAACAATAGCCACGATCAATACAAGCTTCCCTCCTCCCCACTGAAGCAAAGGAGGTATACTAAAAGTAGCGATAATAGCCCCCAGTTTTCCCAAAGCCGAAGCTATACCCTCTCCGCTGGCCCGTTCCTGAAGAGTGTATATCCGGCTCGGTAATTCGAACGTAGACAGGTGAGGACCGGCATTCAAAGCTAATTCGAACAGCAAAAATCCCCCCAAAGTAATGCCTAAGGGTAATTGATAAATATATCCCAAAAGCGTAATAAGTAAACCGCCGGCGCAAATGAAAAAACCGACGGACTGCGTCTTCAAGAGGCTGAATCGCCGGACAACCGTCAATCCGATAATAAAGCCGAACAGCACAAAAAGATTGATATAAAGGGTAAACCGCAAAGACTCCACGATTCTTGCGAAAGGGGCCTCTCCCCCGGGAATTAATCCCAGGGTAAGCAATAACACCGGCGTGAATATTCCGATCCCGTAAACTCCCATCCCTTCGCATCCCCAAGGAATACCGCTCAACACGATCCGCTTGATATTACCCCGGGCAAACAAATCCCGGCGGGAAGTCTTCGGCTGCACGGCCTGCTCCTTTTTACGGGCCAGTTCTCCGATATATACATCCTGTCCTAAAAAATGTCGTATATTTTTCTCCGCTTCCTGCACCTTGCCGTGAAGCGCCAGCCATTCCGGACTTTCCACAAACCAAAAACGGGCCAGAAAAGTAAGAGCGGCAAATAAGGTCAGAAAAAGGAATAATTTATTCCAGATGTCCGGATCGGAAGAGGTTTTCAAAACATACCAGGCTACCAGAATCATCAAAATATTTCCCAACCCGGAAGTGGCTTTGGAAATACCCAGCATCGTCCTCCGCCATTTTTTCGGCATGATTTCCGAAACATAGGAAGGATCCAGTGCATAGGCTCCGCCGATCGCAAAACCGATAATCAGCAGACAGAGGGTAAGTATGACTATCGAATGGCTGAAATAAATCCAGAGAGAGGCTCCGGCAATCAATGCCGGACATAGCCGGAAGAAAAAAAGGTAACCGTATTTATCACTCAGCCGTCCGAAAAACAAAGATCCCAGCATAATGCCGATTAATCCCGAAGCGAAAACAAATCCTTGCAGCCAGGACGATAAGGCGGGATGGCGGGTAATAGCTACCAAAGGTGCGATCACCCCGACCAGAATGGCCAGTACTCCCCCGAAAAATTGTCCCGCCGAAGCAATTATCAGAATACGGATATGCTCCCCGCGCAAGGGCATGGTATCCATATTGAACATTCGATCCTTCTCTTCAGCCATGTGTTGATCCTTTATTGATACATATTTACTTACTGTTAAAACCGGAATTCCAGTCTTTTATTCCGCCAAAACTAACCTTGTTGCAATATTTTCTTATCCAGTTGCAGGTGTGGCCAAAGGAATAACCAGGTAGCCACGCAGAAGGGACCGGTAAGAGTAGGTATACCGAAAGGAGAGAAAAACGTATCCATAGCGGCTTGTATGAAAACCGTAGCGAAAATCCCCAACAAACTCCATATCGCCGTACGCCAGTTGACCTGGTAAAAAGTAATCCCCAAAGCAATACCGGTCAGTACCGGACTGAATCCGAACAATCCGTTGGCAATGTCTCCTCCGTTGCATTGGTATAAGATGGCTACGGCAAGAGAAAGAGCCGAACCGATGGCGGCCCAGATGGCGGCCCATTTGTTGCTGATGGCTAAACCGATCAGAAAAAGAAGGCCGGTTACCCAGGAATTCACCAGAAAAACCTGGCTGATTCCCTTCAGCCAATAAATGAGCAGGCTCTGAAAACCGGTATCGAATGAAGAAGAAAAATTACCGGGTAATTCGGGAGTTCCCAAACCGGAATCCGGCAAACCGTGCATAATCCGGGCAGCCAATAAAATAAACCAGGTTGTGAGTACGAAAGGAAAAGTAAACGAGCTCACTTTATAAGGAGCCAGTAAAAGATTCAGTCCGAACATAACCCAAGTCGTCATAGAAGAAAAAATCACAATAGCCAGCCACATCAGAGGCACATTCCCGAGGAAAGTAGGCAAAGCACATCCCACTAAAATCCCGTTGAATCCCCATAATCCGGCAAGGCCTTTCTCGGGCGGATATTTCAATAAATAACCGGTGATTGTAGACATAAACAGTCCGACCAGAGCTCCCCAGGCAACAGCGGGATTTCCGGTACTGTAGGACCCGTAAAAAATTCCGATTAAAATCAGTAAGCCGGTCCAGGCGTTATTCTGAAACATCACCTGTCCCGTGCCCTTCAAAAGTACTCTTACAAAACCGCCGGAAAAAATTCGCGGCATTACAGCTTGCGTTTCCATATTTTATCAAGTTTAAGTTAGTTTATCCCCTTTACCGAACTGCCGTCCGTTTACCGGATAGAGGGACGAACGGCAAAGCGATAATTATCTCCACATAAATTCTTTCGGCAGAGGCTTGCCTTTTATCTGCATTCTGACGGTCGAACAAAAATCCCGGATCAACTGTTTAACCGGTTGGGTTTCCATTCCCAACACTTTTAATAGCAATCCGCAACGATTCGGCAAACGGGTAATTCCGGCGGCCAGTTTTTTCTCTTTATCGATAAAAGCTTTTGTTTTTTCATAAATCGGATCGGCATCTTTTTCCGGCGTGAGTACGATTACGTTGGCAAAGATATCGTAGTCCTGCATGAGACCCACCTGCCGTACCGTTCTTTTTTTCGGTTCAACCACCATTTTTTCCCGAAAAAGGGGCATTCCGCCGGGACGGCGAGCCCGGGTGCAAACCGATAGCAAATCGTATTCGAACAATTCCCCTTCCCGGTAATATTTCCGGCCGCCGGTATAAATTTCCGCATAGAAAAGGGTGGCCGAATCATGAATCTCTATCTCCGTATCGGTGATGTAGCGGCTATTTCTACAAGGGATGGTCGGCTCCGGGATATACTCCAGGTAGGCATTTTCTTCCAGAACAAAAGTTTGCTTCAAGGCCGAGAAGTTATGAACCATTTCGGCGATTTTCGTCGCTGCTCCTGTCGAAATATAAGCATAAGCGTTTTTCCGTACGGTAAAACGATTTTCGTAACGGTCGCCGTCTACATTCGGTCCCCCGGCCGACAGGATATACACACAGGGCATTTCGGGCATGCCCTCGTCAAAATACAACTCCTGTTGCACGATGAGAGGAGCACGCCTGTCCCAATGCCTCATAATGGATTTCCCGCTTTTATCCAATGCAAAAACCAAATCCAGCAAACCGAATTTACCGGGGGCCCCGACTCGCATCGCTTGGGTAGGAGCCAGATAAGGCGTCAATTCTCTGCATTTCGTAAAATCGCTCATAACTTCATGGCCTCCACTTCTTTCTTAGAAACCCGGTCGAAAAGAGCCATATCCCGAATCAAGGATACCAATTCCTTGATGCCCTCTCCCGTCATGCAATTAGTAAATACAAAGGGTTTATCGGGCCGCATCAATTCGGAATCCCGGCGCATGACTTCTAGATCGGCATGAACATAAGGAGCCAAATCCGTTTTATTGATGACCAGAATATCGGAATAGGAAATTCCCGGCCCGTCCTTGCGCGGAATTTTATCCCCCGCCGCCACATCAATCACATAAATAAAGAAATCGACCAGAGCGGGACTGAAGGTAAGAGTCAGATTATCTCCTCCCGACTCGATCAGTACAATATCGCTATCCGGGAATTTTGCTTCCATCTCTTCTACAGCCGCTATATTCATGGAAGGATCCTCCCGTACGGCCGTATGCGGACAGGCGCCCGTTTCCACTCCGATAATCCGCTCTTCCGCCAGGTAACCTTTCAGCATCTTCCGCACATGCTTGGCATCTTCCGTCGTGACAATATCGTTCGTAATAATTAAAACTTTCAAATCTAATTTCAGAAAATAAGGCGTTAACGCCTCGATAAGGGCCGTTTTACCTGAACCGACCGGTCCTCCGATTCCAATTCTGCATGTATAACTCATATTTTTTATTTTTATTAGTGAATAAGAGAAGCCGGATAACCGGACTTCCAAGAAACAACCGGTAACCCGAACGGGAGAAATACCTCTGCGACATTTAGGCTACTCAATTCATAAACATTCTCATTTTACCTTTTTCGTGTACAGAAGCGATAATATCCATCTGAGGAGTAAACGCTCTCATATCTCCGAAAGTAGCATCCCGGACGGTTTCATAGGCCTCGGCCGTCTCCGTACATAAGCGATATAGAATGTCCTGGGTCTCGTAATGGGAAACTTTCACGCAACGTAAGGCCGCATTTAATATCATATTGATCGCTCCGTATTCGATAG
>CAJMSX010000025.1 GCA_905216195.1 uncultured bacterium | reverse complement strand
GTTGTTCTCCTTGTCAAACGAACAATGGTCGCTGAAAGGATTAATGGAGAAAGTCGGGTTCAAGCATCGCCCGACATTTATAGAGAACTACATAAATCCTGCTATTGAGGCTGGTATCGTCAAGGTGTTGTATCCTGACAAGCTCAATCATCCAAGGCAGAAATATTTGCTGACAGCAAAAGGGCTGGCCTTATATAATGATTTAAAAATAAAACATTCAATCTAATGTTTTTTCATAGAGTGAAGGTTAATCAAGAAATTACTCAATCGCAATTATATTACTAAGGAGTTTTCCTTACATTTACTAAAAGACATGAACTGATTTGATAAAGAAACTTATACTTTTGCCGACATTCAATATTTAATCGATAATGAAGTTGAAGAATTTATACACCTCGATTTCAAGGCCGCAGGTGCTCTTGCAAAAGATAATAAAAAGAAAAACGAGGTAGCCAAAGATACGGCGTGTAACGAGCGAACCGAATGTGCAAACTGCAGAACCTATCGGCGGACACGACCGAAATAACAGAACAGCCAGCACAGGCTATATCCAATCGTGTCGGAATAAAGCAGAAAAGAGCATCGTTGGAGGAATACCGGCAAACATTCCTCCGAGGCCGGGCAATTTAAAAATAGAAAGGGTTTTTGGGTAAATCTTTAGCCGGGAAGCATGTCTTAAAATAACTTAACGTATACATACATTATCTCTTGGAGGCGGTAGCAATTCTATTTATTTTTTATATTTGTAAAAAACAATTATAATTTAACAAAGAAACATGAAGAAAATGATGTTGATGTGCCTTCTGGGAGCAATAGCATTCGCAAGCACAGCACAAGAAAAAGTTTACCGGATGGGAGAGATTACTGTAATCAATTATGATGACGGACGGATGCTCTTTCGTCAGAAAAATGAAGATAAAACCCCGCTTAACGGCTCTCACCGCCTGATTGACAACTACCATCACTCGGAATACATTCTTGCCGAGTTCAAGGATGGTATGTATCATGGTAATTATCAGCGTTTCAAAAACAACAAATTATCAGAAGAGTGCTGTTATAAAGAGGGGAAGAGGGATGGTGTATATAAATTTTATTATGATGACGGACAAACCCTGCGGAGTGAACGCACGTTCATCGACGGCAAAGTGGATGGCGTGAGCAAGACGTACCACCCGAACGGCAAGGTTGAAACCGAGAAGGTGTATAAGCTGGGGGTTGAGAACGGTTACGACCGCCGATACGACAGCGACGGTACGCTGACGACAGAAGAATATTACAAAGATGGTAAGCGTGACGGCAAATGGACAGAGCATTTGTCAGGTCGTGAGGGTGATGTGGTCCGCATCAGCTTTTACAAAAACGGTTTGCCGGATGGTCAGTGGAGCGATACGTGGAAAGATGGCACACCTCGTCGGAAAAGCAGCTATAAAGAAGGCAAAAAAGAGGGCGTCTGGATCAGATACCGCAAAGACGGCAAGCCCGAAAAATCCACTACCTACAAAAACGATGAAAAGAACGGAGAAGAGATTACCTATTTTACGAACGGCACTCCGGAGAAATCATCCAATTACCTCCATGACAAACTGGACGGAGTAACCAAGGAATTCTATTTCGATTCGGGCAAATGCAAGTCGGAATATACGTTTAAGAATGGCAAACGCGAAGGAGCCTACAAACTTTATTTTGATAACGGGAGGTTACGAGAGGAAGGTCGTTGTGAAGCAGGCAGCGAGGTCTATCGCAAGGAGTATCACCCGAACGGCAAACTCAAATCAGTGGCCGAGCGCAATGGCGGAGGTTGGAATATCACTGAAAGATATGATTCGGATGGCAACAAAATATGAAACCAATATAACCTTAATCAGACCCAAAATGAAGAAACTGATTTTAACTTGTTGGCTGACTCTTTTATCCATTACGGCAGCCTTTGCCAATGGCGATCCCGTGATGCGGTATTCCTCGCTGATCGGATCGTCCAATCCCGTTCCCCGCGAGATAACAGATATACAGATCTTGCGTGAAGAACTGTATATCCGTCCGGGAAAGTATAGTCATGTCGTGGCATGATGTGTCGCCACAATAATATGTTTTGCCTGGCTGCGTTTTACGCTTTCCGGCAAAAAATGGAAACACCGTTCGTGCTCTTACCCGGAACAACGATCACCGGCCGGTAATTTTCCGAAGCCCAGGTCCAAAACGGATGTTTTTCATAGTTATTATCCCCCAGATAGCCGATGTCCCCCGCCAGAAGAAGTACCTCTCCGGAAACCGTCAGTGGATTCAATTTCAGGTAGCTTGAATTAGCGGAGAACTCTAAATGCAGATCCGATGCGTATTGTAGTTTCATTATAAATCAAAAATTTCTTTCATCAAGTCAAGGTAACCGCGTATTTGTTCATTCGTAACATGCAAACCGTCTTGTAAGGACTGATTCGGCAAAGAAGTCTCTATCACTTCGGTAAATTGACGGATGCAGTTTTTAAGCCTCATAGGAAGGACGATGGGAGTAAAGGGATCAATACGCATGGCCAGTAACTTAAACACATCGTCACGATGTTTCTTAATATCGAAACTTCTAACATCGGAGTTCGTTTTTTTATCTTCTGTCAGATTCAGGAACGCACGGGTCTTCAGACAAATCAGGCACAAAGGAGTGGCAACTCTCAAACCATTCTCAATCGTGCTGTTTTCAAGTGTAAATTGATAATAATCAGAATCCATAATAATGGCCGACAAACTCGATAACTTTTCACCGAGAGGTATGGGAGCCAGGTGAAATCCGGTAGGTTCACCCAATATATCCGGATAAGCTGAAAGCAATTCTATTTGAATAGGAAAACCGGCATCCGGCTTGATAAACCTGAATAATTCGGGAACCGACCCTTGATGGCCTGCACGCTGACGTTGACGATGCGCGTAATGCCCGTCAGCGATAAATTGCCAGAAGCGAGCACCGAAAGCCGGGGTCATTTCTTCCATTATAAGAATCATGTCGATATCATCTGTAGCCCGGGGACGCATGTCTGTCTCCGATAAAGCGATATCGCAAGCCGTCCCCCCGATGATCACATAATTATCCTTAAATTCTTCAAAATACTCCCTGAATTTTTCCAATCCTTTTACCACGACATTGTGTTGATTAATATATGCAATTCTTTTTCTATTCTTGGATCCTTATCTTCTTTCATCGATAAATATAGTGATAATTTATCTGTAAAAACAGCGTCTTGCTGCATTCCCGGAGGATAAATCCACACCTCTACTTTATACTTACCTTCCATGTCGTTGGTTTTCAATCCATCTGCAATAGCTTTTCTGTAATATTTATCCCAAACGGCAATAGTTTCCAGCGAATCCGGATTTAAATGGGAATAGTGGGCCAAGGCATTGACCCCGCTGGTTGTATGTGGAACGGAAATTTTCTCATCTGTATAGACAACATGTTTCACCGGATCTCGAAGATAAGAAGAAGATTCTTGCCATAAAGCCCCTCTGTCACGATTAAAATAAATACTCTTTTCTCCGTTAATCCCGGCTTCGGAACGGCACAGGCTGAATTGTTCCAGCTCTGCAACAGCCCTGCTTATGGTAAGATACGGATAGGGCAATACTTTTTCAAAATGTTTCAGCGTATAGATTTCCTTTGAAGAAGCCGTCTGTAAATAATAAAGCAGAATACATTGGGCTGCCGGAGAAAGCTGTTTGCTTTTTTTTCGGCGGACGATTTTATCCCGGATATTCTTTAGCATAGTGGGTAGAAAGGCATACTTATCCGACACGACAAAATAAACACCTTGCTCAATCAGCCTTTTACGTTCTATATAAATTGCGGCATTCAATAAAAAAACAACCGGCAAGCCCGTGACATTCTCTATGCTATCCGCGTATTTACGATAACGTGTCGCGGTAAGGGCTTCGTTCCCCTTATTAAGTATAAAACACAACGGTTGCCCGTTGAATACCCCGCTATAAAAAGCGAATCTCAACAGCGTATCTGCGTTCAGACCCTTTAGAGTTTTCTTCTCTACCGGTTGCAACAATACATCAATACCGGCTATCAGAATTTGTATTTTTTCCATTATCTGTTTATTTTGTACTATTATCACTTATAATGATAATGGTACAAATGTAGTGATAAACCACGAATAAACAAATAAATATAATAATTTATACCGTCTGAAACTCCTTGCTCCCGGCAACACTGGGGTCATAGTCGAGATTCAACCGGATGGTAACTTCGAAAAACTTCTCGTCTATTAACTTATGTGGAAGCCACTCACAGCCAAAACAAAGAAGATTTTATCTCTGCCTGTGAGAACGCTTTTTATTATTATGGCGGGGTTCCGCAAGCAGTAGTCCCCGATAACCTGAAGGCTGCCGTTACCAAAGCCGGACGTCACGAGTTTGTATTGAACGAGGAGATCGAGCGGTTTGCCGAACACTATGGAGTCACAGTCTTTCCTGCCCGTGTGCGTAAGCCCAAAGACAAAGCCCTTGTAGAAAATGCTGTAAAATTAACCTATAAGGATATTTATACCACGATTGAGTCGCTCCATTGTCCGGACCTGAAAAGTCTCAATGCAGCGATCCGCTCGGCATTGGAGCTACATAATAATGGGACCTTACCCGGAAGAAATTACTCGGGGCGGACCTATTTTGAAGATATTAAACGGGATGCATCAGGACCGTTAAATCCGATTCGTTACCAGGTGAAAAAACAAGTCTCGGCTACAGTCGGCAAAGACGGCTATATACGTTTGCGCGATGATGTCCCTTCCTACAGTGTTCCATATACTTACATTGGTAAGAAGCTGACTATCCGCTATACATCAAGTGACTTCAAGGCTGCCTCGTTCCGTTACAATGCTTCATTGGCAGATATCGATTACTCTTTTGAGAGGGGACTGGACCAAAACCAAGTAGAACGTCTGGCAGCCTTAGCGTTTGTAAAAGAGAGCAAAGACTTTTTTATTACCGGACCTGCCGGAACCGGTAAAAGCTATCTGTCAACTGCTTTAGGCAACAAAGCCTGTCAGGAGGCATACAGGGTGCTTTATGCTTCTACTGCCAAACTAATGAGCAGCCTAAAAATAGGCAAAGTCAAGGGAACTATATTAACCGACTTAAAGCGTATTGAAAGAACAGACCTGCTTATCCTGGATGACTTCTGTATGCAATCCTTTGACTCACAGTCACGGGGGATACTTATGGATATCATAGAAGATCGGCATCAGAAACGGTCCACTATTATAACTTCTCAACTGCCTGTTAAAAATCGGGTTTTAATAGAAAAATAGATAAAAATTAAAGTTTAACTCGGGCTTAAATCTTCCATCTTTAGACCCCCTTCCCGACGGACAACTTTTTACTTTTTTGAAGGTATAACTTTAGGTGGTCACTTTCCACCGTTTTTAAGGGGGCAATTTTACCGTTTTTTCCACCAATAAGTTCTTTTATAAAAAGAATAGCCGTAAAATGAAGCGAAAGTTTTAGAAGGGGTCCTAACCCAAAACCATTAATCCTGTGCTATCTCGATATAAGAATTTCGGGAGAAAGAGTCATGTTCATTCTGGAATACATACCCCAACTGGTTCGATAAACACTGAGTATTTCCGATTACTTTATCAATATTGCGGTGCGAATGTCCGTAAATCCAGTATTCGATAGGACTGCCGGCAATAAAATCACCCAGCTCTACCGTAAAGGCCCCGTTCAGGGCACTCTCTTTAAATTCGCCGGACATCAGCTCAAAAGAAGGAACATGATGTGTCGCCACAATAATATGTTTTGCCTGGCTGCGTTTTACGCTTTCCGGCAAAAAATGGAAACACCGTTCGTGCTCCTCATTAAAGCGCATCCACGATAAAAGCTCCGTGCCTGTACGGATTCTTTTAAAATCACTCACCCCGGCTTCTGTCTGAAACGCATCCTGAAGAGCGATATGCCCCCACAGGGTCGTTGCTATCAACTCGGTATCATTACCCAACGGTATTATGGCATTATAATAACACGTAACATTAGGACGTATCCGGTACTTCCAACCATTATGCAGCTTGTCGATGTCAAACAGCTTGTAGAACTCGTGATTACCCGGAACAACGATCACCTGCCGGTAATTTTCCGAAGCCCAGGTCCAAAACGGATGTTTTTCATAGTTATTATCCCCCAGATAGCCGATGTCCCCCGCCAGAAGAAGTACCTCTCCGGAAACCGTCAGTGGATTCAATTTCAGGTAGCTTGAATTAGCGGAGAACTCTAAATGCAGATCCGATGCGTATTGTAGTTTCATGCTTTATCGATTGTCTGGTATATAGGTTCAAGGCGTTCAACGATCAATGCCATAACCACCTCAAAGTCCTGAAATCCGGTTTGTTTGATGCGTTTCAGGAACAACTTCCACTGCCTGTTGCGCTCTGCATCCTTGGCAAAATCTCCGGTAAACAACGGGTGATTGGGGCGGTAGTGAGTTCCCCTATTGATAAATGTCGCTTTAATGGCCTCTGTAAGTACCACCTTATCCACGGCATAACTGCTCAGTATTTTCTAGATATCGTAAAAATCCTTGTAGCGGCTGTTAAACTCCGAAAGGTCTATCATCGCCTGGAATTTTTCAGCAACGACAGACTCCAGCGAATAAGCCAGAATATCAGCTTGCGGCAAACTGTCTATAAAACACGGGTAAGTCAACCTCTGGGCAGATGGCGTTACAATATCCCCGCACCCAATATCCAATTTCAAGTGTCCTTTATCACACCCCTACTTCCATATAAGTTTTCAATATTTTCTCAATTCTCATTTTTTTTGCATATTCCATCAGAAGGGAGAGGTCGCGTTTTCTGCGTTTGAGGTAATTTTTCAGGATTTCTGCCGTTGTCTCCATTCCAATCTTGTTTCTGTATCGGATGGCATCACACACCGATTTTTCAACATTGCATATCTTTACCCGATACCTGTCTATTTCCTCCTCTGTAATACCCAGTTCCAGATATTCCTGCTTCCAGTAGTAAAGACTTATAGGAGGGTAATCGGGCAGTGTTATCTTTCTGTTCTTCTCAATGGCAATATTGAAAGATTGTGGGATCTGGACACTGAGGTCATAATAAGCCCATGCTGAATACAGGCACAGGACACCTCCGGGAACAATCTTTTCCACATCAATCATTGTGCTGTCAAACGAGGTCGGAAGATAATGATATACACCCCGCTTGACACGCTCAACCACACCTTCCCCGACAAGGGACAGAAGATGGTTATAGGTGGATTTATCCGTTAACTGACTACGTATCAGATAGCCGTTATTTTGCTCAAACAATATTTTCAGTTTATGATCCATCTTATTTTGATTTGGGACAAATATACCGCTTTTGTTTAAATTATCCGTATTTTAATCCCAACATATATCCCGGTAAAATCAGGACTTTGAAATTTTATAAGGAATAGAGATACGTTGCCGGTACCCATCCACACCGAAGCTCCTATGGACCTCCTCAACCATATAGACGCCATTTTTACTGGGATTCCACTTAACTTTGCAAAACAAGAAATTTAACTTTCGCAGTGTCGATATAGCCATTCCTGTAGGATTGGAGTTTCTTGACTAACTTTACTGTTTGACTAACAGTTAGTTCCTCACAAAAGGTGTGTTCCAGGGTACTGACACCCTGTTTTTGTTTTTGAAGGAAGCGTTTTTCTCCCGGTAAAAAAGCGGGAAATGAGGGGGTATCCTCCTGCATTTTTGTGAGGATGGGGGCGGTTTTTCGAGGAAAAATGATTATATTTGCATGTTTAGAAAAAACAGAGATTTTTTTCAAGCGGCTTAGAAAATCAATTAAAATAAAAATATGAGCGAAGAAGAAAAAGTGAAATTGGATCAGGAGGAATATTCGGCCGATAGTATTCAGGTACTGGAAGGCCTGGAAGCGGTAAGAAAACGGCCTTCCATGTACATCGGCGATGTCAATACGGACGGTTTGCATCATCTGGTATACGAAGTTGTGGACAATTCCATTGACGAGGCGTTGGCAGGGTATTGCGACGACATTCAGGTGATCATCAATGAAGATAATTCTATTACGGTCAGAGATAACGGACGAGGTATCCCTACGGCTCGCCATGCTAAGGAAAATAAATCGGCTTTGGAAGTGGTACTGACCGTTTTACATGCAGGAGGGAAGTTTAATAAGGATTCGTATAAAGTTTCCGGTGGCTTACACGGTGTGGGGGTGTCCTGCGTGAACGCCCTTTCTGATAAACTGGTGGCTGAAATTTACCGGGAAGGAAAAATCTGGAGACAGGAATATTGTAAAGGATGTCCCACGGGAGAAGTGGAAATTATCGGAGAAACCGATAAAACGGGGACGACCATTACGTTTAAGCCTGACGAATCTATATTTTATGTAACGGAATACCGGTACGATACCTTGGCGACCCGCTTAAGGGAATTGGCTTATCTGAACCGGGGTATCCGGTTGTCGCTTACGGACCGACGCGATGTAAATCCTGAAACTCAGGAGCCGCGGCAGGAAGTATTCTATTCCGAATACGGATTGAAAGAATTTGTAGAATACATAGATGACAGCCGGGAAAAACTGATCGAAAATACCATTGATATCGCTACGGAAAAAAACGGCATTCCTGTCGAAATCGCTTTGCATTACAATACTTCTTTTACGGAGAATGTATTTTCATATGTGAATAATATCAATACCAAAGAGGGGGGAACCCATCTGGCGGGATTCCGTCGTGGATTGACCCAGACCTTGAAAGCTTATGCCGAAAATACCGGTATGTTATCGAAATTAAAATTCGATATCAACGGAGATGATTTCCGGGAAGGATTGACGGCGGTGATTTCCGTAAAGGTACAGGAACCCCAGTTCGAGGGGCAGACCAAGACGAAATTGGGAAATACGGAAGTAGGGACGGCTGTTTCCCAGGCGATCAGCGGGGCCTTATCCAACTATTTGGAAGAGCATCCCAAAGACGCTAAAGCTATCGTTGATAAAGTGATTTTAGCGGCTACGGCCCGGCATGCAGCCCGCAAAGCACGGGATTTGGTACAGCGTAAATCCGTTTTGTCCGGTTCGGGATTGCCGGGAAAATTGGCCGATTGTTCCGATAATAATCCGGAAAACTGCGAGATATTTCTGGTAGAGGGAGATTCGGCGGGAGGCTCCGCCAAACAGGGACGCGACCGTCAGTTTCAGGCGATCTTACC
Organism: uncultured bacterium; assembly: GCA_905216195.1. Taxonomy (GTDB): domain Bacteria; phylum Bacteroidota; class Bacteroidia; order Bacteroidales; family Marinifilaceae; genus Culturomica. The sequence continues at coordinate 38,464 of CAJMSX010000025.1, read as the reverse complement.
GTTGCGCGGAAAAATTCTGAATGTGGAGAAAGCCATGCGGCACCGGGTATATGAAAGCGATGAGATCGTGATGATCTTTAAGGCTTTGGGTATTACTCCGGGAACGGATAACGATAGTATGGATATCGATCTGAGCAAAATCCGTTACCATAAGATTATTATTATGGCTGATGCCGATGTGGACGGCGCTCATATCGCTACCTTGATTATGACTCTTTTTTTCCGCCATATGAAAGCGGTAATCGAACAAGGATATTTATACATCGCTACTCCTCCGCTTTATTTGGTAAAGAAGGGAAAAGAGCAGCAATACTGCTGGAATGAAGAGCAGAGACTGCGTCTGATACAGGAATGGGGTGGCGGCCGGGAAAGTAGCCTGCATATCCAGCGTTACAAAGGTTTGGGTGAAATGAATCCGGAACAGTTGTGGGAAACCACCATGTCTCCGGAAGGCAGGACCCTTCGCCAGGTTTCTATCGAAAATGCGGCGGAAGCCGATCGGATTTTTTCCATGCTGATGGGAGATGACGTTCCTCCCAGACGACAATTTATCGAACAAAACGCTACCTATGCGACGATTGATGCCTAAAAAGAATGCTCCGGAAACGGAGCCTCTTTTTTTAATGATAAGGAAATGAATATAGGCGTATTTTGTGCATCTTCCGATCCGTTGAATTCCGTTTATTATGAAGCGGCCCGGCAGTTGGGAAAAGCGATAGCGGAAAACTCCTGGAGCCTGGTGTACGGGGGTACTAATTGCGGTATGATGCGGGAGGTGGCGGAGGCCGTTTTGCAAAACGGAGGAAAAGTCAAAGGAGTGATTCCCCAACGTATTGCGGAGATGGGGATCGCTTCGACTCGTCTGGACGATTTGGTTGTCGCTTCGGATATGAAAGAGAGGAAACAACTGTTGCGGGATTATTCGGACGCGTTTATCGCTTTACCCGGTGGCTGGGGAACGCTCGAAGAAATCACGGAAGTCATTACCCTCAAGCATCTCGGATATCACGGAAAACCGATTGTATTCCTGAATGCCGGAGGTTATTACGATGCTTTTTTCGAATTTATACGGAAAGCCGGGGAGGAGGGATTTGTTTCCCGGGCTTATGCTCCTTTGTATGAAATCGTGAATACTCCCCAGGAAGCCCTGGCGTACATCCGGAATTATCAACCTCAGCCGATAAAAAACAAATACGGAAAAATCCGATCATAAAAAATATTTTTTGAAAATACCTTCTGAAAAATTTTGAAATAAAGTTTTTTTTGGTAACTTTACGACAACTAAGAAATTGTTGTGGTGACGAGAAGAGTGCGTAAATAACAAATTATATTAAAAATAAACCATTGTAGTGATTACAACGGGATTTTGAATTAGTTTTAGTTTAGTTTAGTTAAAAGGGGGTGGGTGCCATCCCCTTTTTTTATTCCATTAATCCTCGTCCGGATTTATTCAATTGATTCCTTTCTTTCAATAAAGCGACGGCTTTGTCGAGTATACCGTTGATAAAAGCTCCGCTTTTAGGGGAACTGTAAGATTTAGAAAGTTCGATGTATTCGTCCAGGGTTACTTTTACGGGTATAGAAGGAAAATGCTTCAATTCGGTAATGGCGATAGACATGATAAGTTTATCCATATCTGAAATGCGTTCTATTTCCCAGTTAAAGGTAAATTTATCGATGATCTGTATGTTTTCGTTATTTTCCAGTACGGTCTTACGTAAGAGAATTTTAGCGAACTCGGTATCTTCGCGGATATTGTAAATCGGATAAAATATGTTGTCTTCTTCTGTGTTTTTTTCTTTTAAATTACCGATCGTTTTGTATACGATTCCCAAAACGAGATCGAAGTCGTCGTTCCAAAAAATATTTTTGTCTTCGAGGGTTTGGTAAAAAAGTTCGTTTTGGGCAATGATGTTTACGAAAATATCCGATAGGAATGCTTTGTGATCTTCAAAAGTAACCTCCGGTGTATTCATATACTGTAAATAAGAGGCCGATTCCGTGATCAGGTTATAGAGGGCGTTGATTACCTCCGGGTTTTCGTTCCAGGATATCTTTTGATTGAGAATATAGCTTTTGAATTTTCTATTATTTTCGATCAGTGAAAATACAGGGTTGTCTATAAAACGGGTATTGGGATGCAGGTCCGCCTCGGATACGAAACGTCGGTTTCGGGCTGAATCGATTTTCAAAAAGGCTTTTCTCCGGATTTCCGTGAGCAGTAAAAGTACGCTGTAATATAGATCGGTGCTTTTGTCAATACTCTTTAATAAGTCTCGTTCCAGTTCTGCCAGGGACGTATCTTCTTTTTTGATGTAAGAATAAAGTAATTGCAAAACTTTTATCCGGATTAATCTTCTGCTTGTCATTTTTTTGAAGAACGGTTGGTTCGGTTTGATGGCGCAAAAGTAAAAAATAAACTGAACATACAGAACATAAATGAAGTTTTTCTAAAATGGGGAATGAAAAATTATCGATGTCGGGATAAAAACCTATCTTTGTGTGTCCGCACTTCGGTTGATACGTCCGGTGATTGCCGGGAGGTAAAGATTGCAGGTCCCGAAAGGAGACATTGGGTGGATGCCGGGAGAAGGAGGGGAAACGAAGACAGGATAAATCGGTTTCCCGAAAACGGTAGGTACCGGGTGACGGACATTGGAACGGATTTTAATTTATTAGCCCGAACAGGAAATGATAGAGAGTATCTATATCAATAATTACGCTTTAATCGACCGGACGGAAATCCGGTTGAAGGAGGGGTTTTCGGTTATAACCGGTGAGACCGGTGCGGGTAAATCCATTTTACTCGGAGCTTTAGGTTTGACGTTGGGACAACGGGCGGACTCCTCCGTGCTGATGGATAAGGAGAAAAAATGTGTAATAGAAATGGTGTACCGGGTTCGGGAACACGGATTGAGACTCTGGTTCGACGCTAACGGTCTGGATTATACTGAAAGCGTGATTGTAAGGCGTGAGATTACGGCGGACGGAAAGTCCCGGGGCTTTATCAATGATACGCCGGTTAATAATAAATTATTGAAGGAATTCGGAAGCTTTACTGTCGATATTCATTCTCAGCACCAGTCTCTGCTGATCGGACAGCCGGAGTACCAGACCGAGATTTTGGATGCGTTTTGTCAGAACGGAGAGCGTTTGGAAGCTTACCGGGAATATTACCGGGAGCGTCAGGATAAATTATCCCGTTTAAAAGAACTGAGACAAGCGGCCGAGGATGCTTTAAGAGAAGAAGACTATCTGAAATTCAGGTTTAATCAGCTGGAAAGTGCCCGGTTGAGGGAAGGCGAAAAAGAAGAGTTGGAAGAGGAATTATCCCTGTTGGAACATGCGGGGTCTATAAAATCCGGTTTCAACCGGTTGACTTATACGTTGAGGGATTCCGAGCATGCGGTTCTCTCCGTCATAAAAGCGGCTAAAAACAGCATGGCGGATTTGCGGGAGGTGATCCGGGAAGCCGGTGAATACGAACAGAGGCTGCATTCGGTGATGCTGGAGTTGAATGATTTGGCGGAGGAAGCCGAAAAAAAGGCCGGAAATGTGGAATTCCAGCCGGGGCGTCTGGAGAAAATACAGGAGCGTCTGAATGTGATTTATGACTTGATGTTCAAATATAAGGCCGAGAATATCAACAGCCTTATTGTGCTCCGGGAGGAGATGGCTCAGCAGTTGAAGCATATGGAAGGGTATTCGGAGGAGATAGAGACGATGGAGAAAGAGATCGGGGTTTTAGAGAACCAGATGAAAAAGATGGCGGAAGAGATTCATTCCGCCCGGGTAAAAGGGGAGCAGGCGTTAAGAAAAGAGATGAAAGACCTTCTGAAAGATTTGGGAATCAAGCATGCCGAATTTGTGGTAGCCGTGTCGGATACCAGTGTGTTCGGTTGGTCGGGCACCGATGAAGTGAAATTTTTGTTTGCCGCCAATAAAAATCAGGTACCGGGAGAAATTTCCCGGGTGGCCTCGGGAGGAGAGATATCCCGGGTAATGCTTTCCCTGAAATATGTGTTGTCACGCAGTAAACAATTGCCTGTGATCGTATTCGATGAGATCGATACCGGTTTATCGGGGGAGGTTGCTCATAAAATGGCTTGTATGATGCAGGAAATGTCTTCCCGTATGCAGGTGATCAGTATTTCGCACCTTCCTCAGATCGCAGCGGCGGGAAAAACTCATTTTAAAGTATATAAAGAAGATAATAGCCGGACTACGATTTCCCGAATCCGGGAATTGGCTTACGAAGAACGGATTCAGGAAATTGCCGGAATGATCAGCGGGAGTGAAATCAGTGCCGCAGCGCTGGAAACGGCCAGGAATTTGTTAAATCGTTTATAATCAATGCTTTTTTAAATAAATTTCGAGATTATTTCCTTTTCTGCTTACTTCATTGGCCGTTTTGGTGTATTTTTGTAGCCTAAACCAGTAATTTAAAAAAGAGAGAAATGGGGTATAATTTATTAAAAGGAAAAAAGGGGATTATTTTCGGAGCGTTGAATGAAATGTCTATTGCCTGGAAAGTGGCTGAGAGAAGTTTGGAAGAGGGTGCCGGCATCGTATTGACGAATACGCCCTTATCGATTCGTATGGGACAGGTGCAGGAATTTGCGGAAAAAAATAATGTGCCTTTGATTCCGGCCGATGCGACGGATATGAACGATCTGGAAAACTTGTTCCGGGAAGCGATGGCGCATTTCGGGGGAAAAGTGGATTTTATACTGCACTCCATCGGCATGTCTCTGAATGTCCGTAAAAAGCGTTCATACGACGATTTGGATTACGATTATCTTCAGAAGACCCTGGATATTTCCGCTATCTCTTTCCACAAAGTATTGCAAACCGCCAAAAAGCTGGATGCCATAAACGAGTGGGGGTCGGTGGTCGCTTTATCCTATGTAGCTGCCCAACGGACGATGTATGAATACAACGATATGGCGGATGCCAAGGCGATGCTGGAGTCCATCGCCCGGAGTTTCGGATATATCTACGGGCGGGAGAAGCACATCCGGATCAATACGATTTCTCAGTCTCCGACTTTGACGACAGCCGGAAGCGGCATCAAAGGGTTCGACTCTTTGCTCGATTTTGCCGACCGGATGTCTCCTTTGGGAAATGCCTCGGCGGGAGATTGTGCGGATTATTGTGTCTGTATGTTTTCGGACCTCACCCGCAAGATTACGATGCAAAACCTGTATCATGACGGAGGATTTTCGAGTATGGGGATGAGTTACAGGGCGATGCATCAGTATAATAAAAGCTTTAAGGAAGAGGAAAATGTTTAAATAAGAGAGTATGTATCTTTTTTTCGATACGGAAACGACGGGTCTGCCGAAGCGTTGGAATGCGCCCGTGACAGATGTCGACAATTGGCCCCGTTTGGTTCAGTTGGCTTGGATTATGTGTGCGGACGACGGCCGGATCCGGGAAAAACGCAATGCAGTGATTAAGCCCGAAGGGTTTACGATTCCGGCGGACGTCGCCCGTTTGCACGGCATCACGACCCAGAGGGCCTTGCAGGAAGGAGAGGACCTGCGGCTGGTATTGGAAGAATTTTCAGAGAAAATAGATACTGCAGATGTTTTAGTAGGACATAATATCGGTTTCGACGAATGCGTGGTAGGGGCGGAATTCGAACGTTGCCGGATGATGACTTCTTTGTTCCTGAAGCCGAAATGTTGTACGATGAAGAGTTCTGCCGATTACTGTAAATTACCCGGGAAGAAGGGATTCAAGCCTCCGCGTTTGTCTGAATTACATCGGATTCTTTTCGGAGAAGCGTTTGAGAATGCCCACAATGCTATGGCTGATGTGGAGGCTACGGCCAGGTGCTTCTGGAGACTAAAAGAATTAAAATTAATGTAAGAGAAAGTTTTTAAATGGTTATGGGGACGAAACCGGAATTCAATAAGACTAAAAATTATAAAGACCTGACATCCGAATACGGAAAGCTTCCTCCTCAGGCTCTGGATCTGGAGGAAGCCGTATTGGGAGCCCTGATGCTGGAAAAGGACGCTTTTGCCATAGTCGGGGATTTGTTGCAACCGGAATGTTTTTACAAAGATGCCCATCAGCGGATATTCCGGGCGGTACACCAGTTGTTTATCCACGATGATCCGGTGGATTTACTGACGGTCAGCGAGAAGTTGAAAAGTACGGGAGAATTGGAGCAAATCGGGGGATATTATTACCTTTCCCAGCTGACGTCCCGGGTGGCTTCGGCCGCTCATATCGAGTTTCACGCTAAAATCATTGTACAAAAGTACATTCAGCGGAAATTGATCGAAACCTGTACGGAATTGCAGAATATGGCTTTTGACGAGGCGACGGATGTGGCGGATTTGGTAGACAAGGCTCAAAAAGCTATATTCGATATTGCGGACGGCAATGTACGCAAAGATACGGATGAGATCGCTCCCATCATAGAAGAAGCAATCAAAGGGATAGAAACAGCCGCCAAGAGACCTGACGGCATCAGCGGGATCCCTTCGGGATTCAATGCGTTGGATGCCGTGACTTCCGGTTGGCAGAATTCCGATCTGGTGATTATCGCTGCCCGTCCGGCGATGGGTAAAACTGCTTTTGTGCTCTCTATGGCGCGCAATATGGCGGTGCTTCACAAACAGGCCCTGGCTTTTTTCTCTTTGGAAATGTCTTCGGTCCAGCTGGTAAACCGTTTGATTGCCAGCGAGACGGAATTGGGATCGGAGAAAATTAAGAACGGCCGTTTGACTGAAGACGAGTGGAAACATTTACACCATAAGATTAAAACGCTGATCAGCGCCCCTATTTTAGTGGACGATACGCCCGCGCTTTCTATTTACGAATTGAGAGCCAAATGCCGTCGTTTAAAACAAAAATACGACATAAAAGTAGTGATCATCGACTATTTGCAGCTCATGACGGCCGGTGCCGATATGAGGGGAAACCGGGAACAGGAGGTAAGTATGATTTCCCGTCAGTTGAAGATTATTGCAAAAGAGTTGAATATTCCGGTGATTGCTTTGTCTCAGCTGAACCGGGGCGTCGAATTGAGAACCGGAGATGCTAAAAAGCCGATGTTGTCGGATTTGCGGGAATCCGGAGCCATCGAACAGGATGCGGATATGGTGTTGTTTATCCATCGTCCGGAGAAATACGGCATCAATACCGATGCTCAGGGAAATCCGACAAAAGGTATCGCAGATATCATCATCGCTAAACACCGGAACGGTGCGGTGGGAGAAATACAATTGCGGTTCCGGAGCGAACTGACTCAGTTCTGCGATCTGGAGACGACCTCTCCTTTCCATTCCGATTCCACGACGGGGGAAGTGGTGACCCAGACTTTCAGTTCGAAATTGAACGATGAGCCCGTACCCGCCTTAGATACCGGGTTTGAAAAGGGGAACCGGGATTTTGCAGACCTTCCGGTGGCTGGGGAAGCACCTTTTTAAGAAAAAGGGATTTGTTTTTGACGAAGAAAATGAATTGTGTTTATTTTTTTTGCTGTATCGGTTAGCGGGAGATGCCGGAAATCGGTTTTACCGGAGGCTTTACCGGTAAATTAAATCATGACCTATGTATTCCAAGATTTTATTTTTGCTGAAATATTATTTGTTCTGGATTGTGTTAAGTGTGTTGGCTAAAGTGATTTTCCTCGTTTACGAAGGAGGACACTCCCTGACCGCAGGCGATTACGGACAAATTTTTTTCCGGGGATTACGAATGGATCTTTCTCTGGGGGGGTATGTCGTCCTGTTGAGTTGCGTTATTCTGGCGGTGAGTCCCTGGATCCGGTGGCGGACGATAAAAGCGGTGCTGGGAGGGCTGACCTTGCTTCTGCTCTTCATTTTCTGGACGGTGGTGGTAGTCGATCTCGAACTTTTCCGGAATTGGGGGTATCATATAGATGCCACGCCTTTATTGTATATCAAAACGCCCAAAGAAGCTTTGGCATCTACTCCGGAGATGTTGATTGCCGGACTCCTGCTTTTACTTGCGGTGCTGGTGTGGATTTCGTTTTATGCTTACCGCCGCTGGATCTCCCGGGGGCTTCGGTACGAAACCGGAGGCGGATACCAATCCTTGATTTTTCTGGTGTTGGGTGGACTGATGATTATTCCGATCCGGGGAGGATTTAATGTGGCACCCATGAACAGCAGCTTTGTTTTTTTTCATAAAACCAATATGTTTGCCAATCAGGCAGCCATCAATGCCGTCTGGAATTTTATGTATGAAGTGGAGCATGTCGATAAACGGAAAAAGAAATTCCGTTTTATGCCGGATGACGAAGCCCGTCAGATTGTAGACAGCTTATACCGGACAGGAGGAAATTTTAAGCGGCTTTTAAAGACGGAACGTCCGAACGTGGTCGTATTGTTGTTGGAAAGTTTTACAGCGGAAGCCATTGAGGCTCTGGGAGGAGAGGCAGGAGTCACCCCTCATTTGAACGAATTGATTAAAGAAGGAGTATTATTTTCTAATATTTATGCAACGGGGAATCGTTCCGACCGGGGAATGACGGGAGTAATCAGCGCCTATCCCTCTTATCCTAATTTTTCTTTGCTGAAATATCCGAACAAAACGGCGGCACGCCCCCGTTTCCCGAAAGATATGGAAGCCCGGGGATACCATACCCGTTTTTATTATGCGGGCGATATCAATTTCGGCGGTTTTCGTTCCTACATTACCATGAGTTTTCAGGATATGGTTACGGAAGACGATTTTTCCGGTGAAGCGCTGAAAACCAAATTTAAATGGGGAATACATGATGAATTTACATTTGAACGCCTGGCGGAGGACGTCATTCAAGCTCCTCAGCCGTTTATGTATATGGTTTTCAATATGAGCAGCCACGAACCTTTTCGGGTACCTATGGAAACGAAAATTCCCGGGAATTCAGAGGAAAAAAGGTTTTTAAACGCTATTAGCTATAGCGATCGCTGTATCGGGGATTTTATCCGGAAATGTAAAGAATCCGGTATATGGGACAATACGCTGTTTGTATTGGTGTCCGATCATTCCACGATTAAAGTGGGAAATTTACAGCCTTTCGAACCGAAAGCCTATCATATTCCTTTGATTTTTAGCGGAGGCGCTTTAAATGTCAGGGATACCGTCATTGAAACGCTCGGTTCTCAGACCGATGTCGTTGCAACTTTATTCGCTCAATTGGGCATCGATCATTCTGCTTACCGATACAGTAAGAATCTGTTGAGCGATACCCTGCTTCCTTTTGCCTATTATGCTTATTCGAATGCGGTGGGAATGATTACGGACCGGGGTGTTTCCATTTATAATCCGAAAACGGGAAGTTATATTGCCGGGGATACGGTAAGCCCTAATAACCGCTGGTTAAAAGCCTATTTGCAGGTGTTGGACCAAGATGTGAATTGAGTTTTCCCCTTATCCCATTCTTTTGTAAAGAATGGAAAGTATGGTGAAATCATCGGATTGGTCGGCCTTACCGATGTGTAAACGCAGTTGGCCGAGCAGAGTTTTTACGATTTCCCGGGGGGTATTTTCGGTGACCGATTGAATGCATTTGATCAGGCGTTGTTTGCCATAAAATTGTCCCTGTTCATTTTCTGCATCGGTGATCCCGTCTGTAAAAAGTAAAATCTGGCAGTTTTTCCGGAGGGTATACGTATGTTCGTTGTATTGGTAATCATCGAGTATACCGATGGGTATGTCCGGGTATTTATTCAGGTAACTGATCTGGCGATTTTCATGAATAATGATAGGTTCGGGATGTCCCGCATTGGTAAAACGAATCAGACCGGAATGAAGGTCCATAATACCGATGAACATGGTAATATACATATCGTCGTTGGCATTGTCGCACATGTAGTTGTTGATGATGTTGCTGATTTCGGCTGTGGATGTTTGGCGGCTGGCTACATAACGGAACAATTTGATGACGGAAGCCATATACAGTGCCGCCGGTACACCTTTTCCGGATACATCTCCGATGGCGAAATACAAAAGATCGCCTATCCTGAAGTATTCGTATAAATCTCCTCCGACGCTTTTGCACTGTTGCAGATCTCCCCGGAGTTCCACATTGGGAGGAAGTTCGATTTCTTTCGGAAGGAAACGGCTCTGAATTTTACGGGCCAGTTTTATTTCGGTAATAATTTTTTCTTTTTCTTCCACTGTTTTTTTAAGTTCCCGGCTATACGTCAGGAGATTGGTTTGCATGTGCTGAAAAACATCGTGCAATTCTCGGATCTCTCCCTGAGGGGGAACCGCGGGCAACTCGATTTCTTTTCCTTCGGCCAGCGGACGAAGTTTACTGATGAAAAGTTGGAGAGGAGCGGACTGACGGTATACGATTCGGATGACAAACCAAGCCGTAACGAGGAGCCCTGCCCCGAAGATCAGATACATAAACAGATAAAAGCGGTTGGAGGAGGTGAGAATTTCCCCGTAGGGACAAATGATTCCCAATCTGAGCCGGGAGGCGGGTACCGGAGTATAATAAAAGTAGTATTTGGCTTTCCCTTTGAATATTTTTTCTATGCCTTTCCCGCCCTTCAGAAATTTCTGGAGGACCGAACCGCAGGAAATATGAGCCTGACGAATGTATTCGGATACATTTCGATATTTAAATACCTCCGGGTCGGGATGCAGGATGAAATTTCCCCGGTTATCGATCAGAAAAGGATAGCCCGAGTGAAAAAGAGTGACGTCGTAAAAGAAGTCGGTTATTTTTTGAAGGTCCAGATGGAGTTCGAGGGTGGCCCGGATGTCCTTTCGGTAGTTGAAAACAGGTTCGCAGTAACAGGCCCGCATAGAATTATTCTCCTTATTCAGGAAGGTCCAGTAACCGTTTTTGGAGGTTTGCCGGAATAAATGGGCCGTGTCGGCGGGAAAAAATAAAGAGGAGTTTTTGCGGAACGAAAGGGTTTCGGGCGATTGGCGTAAAGTCTGAGTATAGGGATAGTAAGAGCAGTAGGTCAGAGAGTCGTATACCAGGTAACAGTCCGATAAAACCGGAAAAGAAATGAGTACCTGGGAGGTAAACGATGCGGGGTCGAAAGCATCCGGAGGTTTCATGTAATTGAAAATCTTAGCCGGAATACCTTCGATTTCACTTATTTTGTGATCAAAAATACGGATGAGGTTGGAAGCGATTCTGTCGACCTGATCGAAAGTGTTTTTATGGAGAAAATTTTGAGAAGTAGTGAAAAGACAAACGAAAATTATACAAAATATCAGCCAAAACATGGCAAGCAGATACATAGTAAGTTTCTGAGCAAAATTTGCCCGATGAGGTATTTTCATCGTGTTTGGTGTATTTCGAATTAGTAAAAGTAAAGTTAGTTTCGTTTGATGTGCAATTTATGAAAAATGTAAATAATAATGTATGCCTAATCACAATTTCTGGTTAAAATAATTTCGGTAATTACCGGACGAAGTCCGATCCGTCCGGGGAAGCCGAGATATCCTTGTCCGCGCGAAACATACAGATATTGTTCTCCTTGGCGGTATAAGCCGTCGAACTCGGGATAAATGTATTGGGAAGGACTCCATTTGTAATTTCCCATTTTGAACCCCATTTGCATAGCATGCGTATGTCCGGAAAGGGTGAGGGGGATGGAGGTGCCCAGAACTTCGGCTTTCCAATGTGAAGGATCGTGGGAAAGCAGGATAGTGAGACGTTCCTTGGCGCCTTGGAGGGCCTGAGATAAATCACCATAGCGGGGGAAAGGCGGGTTGCCCCAGTTTTCTACGCCTGCCAGGTAAAGAGTATCTTTTCCCAGAGAAAGAGGAATATGCCTGTTGTTTAACAAGGTAAAGCCGGCAGCTTCCATGTTTCTGAAAAAGTCTTTCCGGTTTTGGATTTTTTTCTCCGGAGAGCTCCAAAGGGTATAATCTCCGTAATCGTGGTTACCGGTTATCGCGAATTTTCCGTATTTTGCTTGTAATTGCCGGAGTTCGGCAATCCAGGGGTCCATTTCGGAAGCGAAATTATTGACCATGTCTCCGGTAAAGACGATCAGATCCGGATGCAGAGCATTCACTTCCCGGATAAGCTTGGGCAGCCCCTTATAGCCGGCAGAATAACTACCTAGGTGTAAATCGGAAAGTTGTACGATTTTAAAACCTTCGAAAGCGGAGGGCAGCTGTTTCAGGCAGACCGTTTCGGTTTCCAGCTTGTAATTGTATCGGCCCCAGGTGATGCTGTAAAGTAAAAGCAGGAAGAGCGCCAGGGAAATTATCAGGGCGGTTTTACGAAAGAGGCGGCCTAGGGAACGGAATAACAAGCCGAATAGTAAACCTAGCGTATTTATGGACAGAAAGAGCACTTTGGGCAGGTAAAAAAGCAATAAAATCCCTATGCCCAGTTCCACCCAGTAATAAATGGCGGGGCCTTTCAACGCCGGGATAAATAAATGATAAGCGAGTAAACCCGTCAAAAAAAGCAAAGTATGCAATCCGTACAGCAGCCTGTATAATTTCTTGCGGAGATACTTTTTAATTTCGAGAAATAGAAACGTATCCGTAAGTACGATAAATAAAATTCCTACGATAAAGATCAAACCGTTACTTCGCATAAGAATAAATTGAATGCGTTGAGGTAAAAACAAATGACAGAAAATATCCGCTAAATCTCCGATAGGGTGAGGATACACCCTATCGGAGGGATATGAAAAGGCAATTCAATCAGAAAAGTCCGGTGATGTGTCCGCTTTCATCGATATCGATGTGTTCCGCGGCAGGGGTATCCGGTAAACCGGGCATTCTCATGATATCACCGGTAATGGGAATGACGAAGCCTGCTCCGGAAGCGATTTCGATTTGCCGGACGGTTACGATAAAATCTTTCGGACGTCCCAGAAGTTTGGGATTGTCGGAAAGAGATTTCTGTGTTTTGGCGATACAAACCGGAAGCTTGTCCAATCCGAGCGCCAGAATTTTTTTCAGATCGCTTTTGGCCTGAGGGGTATAGTCGATAGCAGCAGCTCCGTAAATTTCCTTGGCAATGGTTTCGATTTTCTTTTCTACACTCCAATTCCAGTCGTACAAAGGTTGAAGATGACAGAGGCATTGTTCGGCTACTTTTGCAGCCAGACGGGCTAATTTTTCAGCTCCTTCACCCCCTTTTGCCCAAACGTCCGCAACTTCCATCGGAACTCCCAGATCGGCGCATTTGTCGGCCACTACCTGTATTTCCGCTTCCGTATCCGTAACGAACCGATTCAGGGCTACAATGGGGCAGATGTTGAACTTCTTCATGTTTTCCACATGCTTTTCCAAATTTTCGATGCCTTTTTTGAGGGCCTCGACGTTTTCTTCTTTCAAAGCATCCAGTTTAACTCCTCCGTGGTATTTCAGCGCCCGTATGGTAGCGACCAAAACTACGGCACTCGGGTTGAGTTTCGCTTTTACGCATTTGATGTCGAAAAATTTCTCAGCGCCCAGGTCAAAACCGAAACCGGCTTCGGTGACTACGAAATCGGACAAAGACAAGCCCATCTTGGTGGCCAGGATGGAATTGGTTCCCTGGGCGATGTTGGCGAAGGGACCTCCATGGATAATAGCGGGGTTGCCTTCGATGGTTTGCACCAGGTTCGGTTTTATCGCTTCTTTCAGCAAGGCGGCCATGGCGCCGTTGGCTTTCAGGTCGCGGGCATAAACCGGTTTTTTATCGTAAGTATATCCGATAAAAATATTTCCCAATCTTTCTTTCAAATCGGCGAAACTCTCAGCCAGACACAAAATGGCCATTACTTCCGAGGCGGCCGTAATGTCGAAGCCCGTTTCCCGGGGGATGCCGGAAGCGGTACCTCCCAAGCCTACAATGATATGCCGGAGAGAACGGTCGTTCATGTCCATCACCCGTTTCCAGGTAACCGTGCGGGGATCCAGCCCGATGGAAGTCGTTTTACTTTGGATGTTATTGTCGATCAGAGCCGAAAGAAGATTATGCGCTTTTTCTATGGCATTGAAGTCACCGGTAAAATGAAGATTGATATCCTCCATCGGTAAAACCTGAGAATAACCTCCTCCCGTTGCCCCTCCTTTGATACCGAATACGGGGCCGAGGGAAGGTTCCCTCAGGACAACGGTCGTTTTTTTCCCGATCCGGTTTAAGCCTTCTGTGAGCCCGATGGAAACGGTGGTTTTTCCTTCCCCGGCCGGGGTAGGAGAAATAGCGGAAACCAGGATCAGGTGTTTTCCTTTTATTTTATTTTCATCGATGAGGTTGAGCGGAAGTTTTGCTTTATACTTTCCGTATTGTTCGATAACCGCAGGATCTATACCGAGCTTTTCGGCAATTTCCGTAATCGGTTTGAGAGTAACTGAACTGGCAATTTCAATATCTGTCATGCGTTTAAAAGTTTGTAGTTTTTGAATAATATGCTTTACTTTAAGAAAAATTCGGTACTGCCGATGTTCTCATTGTCACAGAACAGGTCTGCCGTATACTTGCCTTTGATCAGGCTGCCGTCATTCGGCCAGTAGATGGACATTTCCAGACGTTCTCCCTCATATTCGAATTCCCGTTTGGCCGAATAAGTGAGGGTAGCGTTTTGGTACTTGAAGAAAGATTTTTCGCTGAAAGCGATTACTTTTCCATCCGGCCGGGTCAGTCTCAGATAGACGATACGGCTACCTCTTTCGGCTGTAACGTTTTTGGGGATAACGAAATCCGCCCGCAACTGGAAACATTTTTTCCAATTCACCTCTTTGCCTCTTTTATTGATCGGAACGATGGTTAAGTTTTCGGCTTTTAAAGCGCCCGCAATAGCGATCACTTTCTTCATGGTTTTCTGTTCGTTCTCCAGTTTCGTATTTCGTTCCCGCACCCAGTTCATTTGCTTTTTGACCTGGGTGTTTTCAGCCGCCAGCTTTTCATTCAAACGGTTCAGAGAATCGATCTGTACGACATAGCTGCGGAGAACGGTTTTTAAGGTACCGATTTCTCTTTTGTATTTGTTGATTTCCGCATAAGAATTGTCGCGGAATTTTTTCATTTCCGTCAGCAACGAGGCTATCTTTTCCTGTTCCAGAATCAGTTTTTCGTTGAGAGTATCGTTGGAGGTTTTTAAATTATCGTAATCGGCGCTTAATTCGCCGAGTTCCTGTTCCAATAATTCTTTTTCCTGATGAATGGCGGCGATGTGTTTCTTGTTTTTAGACCATTCTATCATAAAAAACACGACTAAGACGATCAGTATGACGGACAGGCAGCCGATAATGATCATCAGCGTTTTGTCTTTTCTGCTTTGAATTAATTTGTTTTCTTCCATAATGTCCAATCCTTTTTGATTGTCTGCAAAGGTATGAAAAATAACCTTGAAAAAATAAAACGTTAAAAATAAAAGCCGGTTTTTTAAACGGATAAAGCTTGTTTTTTGAATATTTTTAACGTAAATTGTAAGTGCTTAGCCGAGAGAAGCCATGAAAGAAGATTTTTTGCAATATATCTGGGGGAATGCTCTTTTTTGTAATAATGAATTTATTACCCCTTCCGGAGCACACATCCGGGTGATAGATCCCGGGCAATATAACCGGGATGCCGGCCCGGATTTTTTCAATGCCCGTGTGGAAGTAAACGGAGTCGTATTGGCAGGAAATATCGAAGTGCATCTGCTTAGCAGCGATTGGTACAGACACGGACATCATAAGGATGCAGCCTATGAAAATGTCATTCTCTCGGTGGTGGGGAAAGACGATATGCACATTTACACCCGGGGAGGACGGCTGGTAGATTGCGTCATCCTGCATTATGCGGTACATCTCTACGACGAATACCGGTTTATGAAGGCAAGCCGCCGGAAACCGGGATGCTACCGGAAACTGGAATACCTGGATGATGCCTGGTTTTATCTTACCTTACACAGTCTGGCTATCGAACGTTTGGAGAGAAAAGTAAACGATATCCGGAAAATATACGGAGAAACCGGAAACGATTGGGAGGAGAGTTTTTACCGCTTGTTGTGTAAATACTGGTCGGGAAATGTAAATTCCGATGCTTTTTACCAACTGGCAACGGTATTGCCTTTTCGGGTATTGTTGCGGTATTCGGACCGGCTTCAGGCGTTGGAAGCTTTATTGCTGGGGACTTCGGGCTTGTTGGAGGAAGCACCGGAAGATGGATATGTCCGGCGATTGAAAAAAGAATATGCCTATTTCCGGGTCAAACATGCATTACAGCCGATGAATCCCGTACAGTGGAAATTCATGCGGATAAGACCCGAGGCTTTTCCCACGCTACGCTTGGCTTTGCTGGCTGTTTTTTTAGGCCGTTTCGGGAATATGGTTTCCCGGATACTGGAAGCCGACGCTCCCGAAGATATATTTCGTTTCTGGCAAATACAGGCTTCCCCGTATTGGGATACCCATTATTCATTTCGCCGGGAATCTCCGGGGCGGGCGAAACGGATGGGACACCCGCTCCAAAAAATTCTTTTTATCAATGCCGTGATTCCCTTCCTGTTTCTTTTCGGAAAGGAAAGGGGGGAGGTGAAGTACGCTGATAAAGCGGTGGAATGGCTGCAGGATACGGAAGCTGAAAAAAATTATATCGTCAGGGATTGGGAAAAATGCGGATTTGTTTTTGAGTCGGCCCTACAGACGCAGGCGTTGATCCAATTGAGAAAAGAGTATTGCGATAAGCACCGCTGCCTGTACTGCCGGATCGGTCTGCAAGTATTGAAAAGTCTCGGAAAATATTGATTTCCCTCTATTTTTCCATCAAATCCAGCACTTCCGCCTTGAGGAAGTCCGGAAAAGCAATCCCTCTTTTTTCCAGACTGATCAGCCAGCTTTCGATTTCTTCCGGCCGGAGAGTATACAGAACGTCCCTGAACATTTCCAGTTGGGCGTCGGTATAGGCGTCCGGAGCGATCTCCCGGAAAGCATCCAATTCTTCGTCCTCGAAATATTCGACAGGGGTTTCCAGTTTTCGGAGGCCTTTTTCACATACGGCATGTGCTCCGCAACAACCTGCTTCGGGAATTACCCTTTCCGTCTCTTCCCTGCCTTTTTTCCTGAAAATAAAAGTAAACAGGGCTACTATAATTAGAAGCCCTGCTATTGCCATAAGGATATAAATCATCTGAATTAATTCTTATAGAGTTCTTTTTTTAAGAGATTTACCTGATTGGTCAATTTGCTGACTTCTGCATCGCTGGCGGCTTTTTGTTTTCTGATCCAGTTTAATTTTTTATTGGCTTCCTCCAGGGTGTTTTTCAGTTTGGTATTTTCATTGATTTGAATCTGGAGATTATTTTGGGCTGTTGTCAGTTCGTTTTTCATTTTCCGGTTTTCCCAATCCAACGATTTTTGAACTTCATTGATTTGAATTTTCAACTCATCCCTTTCCGTCGTAATCTTTTTCAGTTTCCGGGAGAGACTGACGATTTGCTGTTCTTTCGATTGGGTGGAATTTTTCATTTGAACCGCCACATCGCTCAATTCCGTTTTCAGTTCGTGCTGTTTGTTCTCCAGAGCCCGCAATTTACCGTAAAGTTCGTCTATCGCTTGGTCTTTGGCAGCAATGTTTTGAGTCAACTGATAACGAACGCTATTGAAATCTTCTTTATTTTGAGCTAATTGCTGTTCTAAATTCTTTTTATCTTGCTGAAGCTGTAAGATTTCGCGTTCCGATAACGTTTTTGCCCGTGCCAGTTCGTCGAATTTTTTCTTGGATACGCAAGACGAAAACAGAAGGGAAAAAATCAGGAAAATAGCCAGGTATAATGCAGAATGTCTCATATCAAGTTTATTTTAGGAATGCTGAAATAGCTTTGGTTTTAAGAATTATAATTGTTTACTTTGGGGGCAAATATATAAAATAAAATGGTAGAATGGTTATGAATAAAAAAGTTCTCGCATTATTAATCTTGTTATGGGGGGTGGTATCGCTTGTTAATGCTCAGAATGACAGTAAGATAACAATAAAAGGTATCGTGACGGACCAGACGAACGGAGAGCCGATTCCGTTTGCCAATCTGGGAGTAGTAGGAACCGTTGCCGGAGTTGCTTCGGATATGGACGGACGTTTCGAGTTGATTTTACCGGCTCACTACCAAGATAAAACGCTGCGGGTATCCGTTGTAGGATACACTCCCTATGCCACGAAAGTACATTCCTTGGAGGGAAAAGAGGAGGTAGAAATCGTTTTATCCCCTGTCAGTTATAGCGTAGGCATGGTCGATGTATACGGAGAATCCCTGGTTTGTCAGAAAATATTGAAAATGGCCGTAGAACATATCGGAAAAAATTACACACAGCATCCTTATAACTATGAAGGTTACTTCAATTATACCCGTGCGGAAGACGGAACGGAAGTAAACTCCAAAGATGCCATTGTCCTGCTGTATGACAGAAAAGGTTACCGGCGTTCCGATGTAAAGACCGCTTTCCAGGACGTGAATTACCGCTTCAGTCAGGTGAGAAGATCTCCGGAAACGGGGTCGGTATTCGACGGTATGAATTATTTCGATGACATCGTTACGGCTGATGTGGTCAAAAATACCAGAAATATATTGGATATCAGTAATTTGAAAGATTACAAGTTGAAAAATAAAGGGCGTTTATTGTATGAAAACGACTCGGTGCAGGTGATCGGGTACGAAGCGGTGAAACCTACGATTTCGACTACCGGAGAAGCGGCGGTAAGCCGGTATAGTGGAGAAATTTATATCAATATGAAAGATTATGCCGTATTGAAAAACGTAGTTCATATTTCTGCAAAGGATTTTAATGCACTCGGACGAAATCTGCTGTCTATGGAGGGGAAGAAAAAAGACCGGGTTGAATTGACCTTGACTACCAATTATAAGGAATTAAACGGTACCTATTTTCTGAGCGGTATCAACATCCGGTATACTTACCGGGAAGAAGGCAAGGAAAAGGAAGGGAAGATGCAGTATGTCACCACCCGCTTAGCCTTGAAAAATCCACAGGCGGTGCAGGGAAGAATGTATTATGAAGAGTTGAAAACCGATCCTGCATTCTGGGATAATTACACGGTCTATTTTCAGGGAGAATAACCGGAAGATTGAAAAAAATAAGAAAATGAGGGCCGCGCCGGGGGCCCTTATTTTTGTAGGTTAGCAGAATTATTGCTGAATGTCTTCCTTATTAATTTTTTCCTGCTTATTTATTTTAAAAATATCTGATTTTTGCAACGGCTTTTTTTCAATATGCCATTGAAAATCCTTTAAGCGCATTTCTTCCGGACTCACCATGAAAAGGGGATTTAATTTACCGTCCGGCTTTTGAATAAAAACGATGTCTTTGACACGTCTGTTTTCGATGAATATTTTGATAAAGGAACTGAGGGCTTTGTTCATGCCGATAATCACTCCTTTATCGTCCGGATAATATAAGGTTTCACCGTTCCCGTCTACATACACCAAGTACAATTCATTGTCCTTCATATAACCGGTCATATTCCGTCCCTTGATCTGGTTGTATTTCACCGTATCTATTTCATTAATAATCATGGCTTTGTTATTGAGGTGAAATTGCCGGATCGTATTATCGCTCATTAACATATCGATATCGGTCGCCGTCATTTGATTTCCGCTGGCCCAGACGATGGGAGAACCGTAGAGGTATACGGTGGAATCCGCCACCGGAAAGGACATGGAATCGCATACCCCTTGCAGGTCCGTATTGTAAAATTTGGTATGGTAATAAGCTTTCATGATATTGTTTCCCACCGAGTCTTTGCTGACCGAGAGGGTATCCCCGTGAACAAAAAGGGAATCCTGGGTGCCGATTAGCGTTAATAGGGCTTTTTGAGTTACGTAGGCATAATCGTTGTTTTTCAGTATTTCTCCGTAATCGCCCTCTACCAGGATATTGTTGACGGTATCGAAAAGGTGGATATTTTTTCTCATCACCGCTCTTCCGCTTACACTGTCCACCATGAGGGTATCGGCCTTTCCCCGATATTCGTTATAAGTCAGGTGGTTGTTTTTATACAATTCTGCGTGGGAAGTGAGCGAATTATACCATCCGTCTTCCGAATAAAGCGTCCTGTCGGTGCCGTAAATAGTAGTCGGTCCTAAAATGGATATGACTTTGGTTTCCGTGTGATACTTCATGGTATCCGAATGCATTTCGTAATCGGGAGCATAAACCCGCACACTGTCTTTAAAAAACATCATATGATCTTTGGTGTAATAATACCCCAGCCGGCTGACCAGCGTATTCAAACTGTCTTTGATGGTTCCCTGGTTGAAATAGTTACCGACCTTATTCAGTGCATCGTAATCCAGAAAGTGAGTGGTCAGGGTAATTTTTCCGTCGTCCATGACGACATTTCGCCGGACTTTGGCCATTTCGGTGTTTCCGTTATAGGTCATAAAATCGCCCCATAAGTGAAGGGAATCGTTTTGTACGGCATGTACCCGGCCGAAAGCTTCAATGTAGTTACTGTCGGAGTATTGGTAAAGGCTATCGCAATACATCAACAGATCTTCGTGTTTTAATTTGACGTTGCCGATCAGCTTATTTCGTTTGGAGGCGGTTTCCGGTTTGTAATAATCGGCATGCAGAATCTGGATGGTAGCTTTTTTTTGAGCGACACCGGGAAGAAAAATTCCGGTGATACAGAAAAAGAGGAGGATGGTCTTTATTCCGGAAAGGGTTACAGGGTGATGTTTACGGTACATGTTCGTGAGATCGGTTTAAATCTGGTCCGGGATGCCGGGTGGACATTTCCGGGTTCCTCATTTCAAAAACGCTGTTTATGCTGTAAAACGAATTCCGTCGGACGGAGAAAACGTATATCGGTTATTTTACGGTATATCTTCCGATAGGTTCGGGTACGGAAAAATGTTCTTTAAAGGGAAATTCAAAAACAAAGATGTATTTCCATTCCGGAAATACATCTGTTTTCGTCCTGCTTTTATTTGATCCATCCGTCGTACCGGAATTTGGAATCTTTATAGGCGTCGTCAATATGAATATACGTATTGGCTTGTTTATCCTTGATCCACTTTTCCAGTTTATCCATTTGTTTTTCGTTTTTCAGCATCATTTCGAAGGTTTGCCAGTCGTCGTCCAGATTCGCTTTGTGATGAGGGTAATAGGCTTTAACCTTGATGATTTTATATTCTTCCCGCACCTCATTTTTGTCGATGAAGGGTTCGGAGATTTCGCCTACTTTCATCCGGTTGACATGCTTGGCCGTTTCTCCGGAGATTTCCGCTTTTTCGATGCGGGAGTCCAGGCTATTGGGAGAAGCCAACAAACCTCCGTTGTTTTTCGTCGATTTATCGGTAGAAAAATAATAAGCGGCTTCTTCGAAGGTCATTTTTTTATCCAGTATATAATTGCGGATGGTATCCAGGCGATGGAGAGCTTCTTCCCGCTCCTTATCTGAGATTTTCGGTTGGAGGATGATGTGGCGGACGTTGATTTTTTCACCCTGGCGGTCGATCAACTGAATGATGTGAAATCCGAATTCCGATTCCACGATCTTGGAAATTTTTCCGGGTTTCAGACTGAAAGCCGCTTCAGCGAAGGCCGGGTCCCACATGCTTTTGGTGCTGTATCCCAATTCTCCGCCGCGTACGGCAGAGCCGTCTTCGGAATACATCACGGCCAACGTACTGAACGTTTTTTCTCCGTTTAATATTTGATCGCGGAAACTTCTCAGCCTGTCGCGGATCCGTTCCTTTTCGGCTTCGCTCACATTCGGTTTGATGACGATTTGCTGGATTTCATATTTATCCGGCACGTCGGGCAGGCTGTCTTTCGGCAATTTTTTAAAAAAACTTTTCACCTCGGAAGGCGTGCTACGGGTTTTGTCCACAATCCGTTGCTGCATCGTTTCGGTGATCAGCTTTTCCCGGATAGGGGAACGCATATCGCTTTTTATTTCCTCGATATTTTTACCGAAATAGGCCTCCAGTCTTTCTCTGGAACCGATATTCGTTACCAGGTATTGTATCCGGTTGTTTACTTCCGATTCCACTTCATCTTCCGTTACACTGATACTATCGACTTTTGCCTGGGCCAGCAATAATTTTTGAATCAATTGTCTCTCGAGGATTTCTCCGCGGTAGTCGCTGCTGGAGGAAATCAGTCCTTGTCCCTGTTCGTGCAGGAATTCGTTTTCTATATCCGATTTCAGAATAATTTCCTCTCCTACAATAGCGATGATCTTGTCCACTACGTTGTTTTGAGCAAACAAACCGCCGATCCAACCGAAAAGGACGAATGATAATAAATATTTTTTCATAGAATTTATTTTAAACTTTTGAATGTCTGAACATTTTTTGAAATCAGCCCCTAAACTAATACATTTTCTTGAAAAGAGAGCAGAATTAACCGGTTTTCAAATGTGCGTTTTTAATTTTCAAATGATTTTAGTACATTTTTACATAATCTTTCCGAACGGCTTCCTCGTTGATTTGTTTTTCCAGGTCGTTTTCGAAATTTAATTTTTCCTTGTTTTTTAGAATAAGCGTAATTTCTTCCTGTACGTATCCCAGGGGAGCGACGGTTTCTTCCCGGCAGAGTTCCTTGATTTTCAGAAAATAGTAATTATCGTCGTCGTCTTTTTCGATGTTTTTTACAGAACGGATTTCCTTTTCAAGGGTATTTACATCTCCCGGCAGTAAATTGAGCAGGTATTTCAGTTCCACCCATTTGTCGTCGAAATTGTCGTATTTTTTAGCATTCGTAATGCAATACTCCTCCAGTTTTTCTTCATCTTCGGCTTTGTCGGACACATACCATTTCCGGACTTCTTTGATCCGGGAAGCTGACTTGGGAATAACGAAATATACGGCTTTTACCACCGGGGTACTTAAAATAAAATTGTACTTATTTTCCTCATAATACCTTTCGATATCTTTTTCGTCGATTTCGGACAGTAATTTTTGAGCGATCAGTTTTTGTTTATATAAATGAATCAGCAGAGAAGTCCGGTATTCTTCTACTTGCCGTTGGATGTTTTTTTCTTCATCCGATAAATTTTCGATTGCCTTATGTACCAGTAATTTTTTGGTGATCCAGTTCCGGATATAACTTTGACTCATCAGAATACTGTCGTCTTTGGAAGTTCCGGGAGGTATAAAAGCGGAGACTTCCGATTGCTTCAGCTCGGTTTCGAAAACCTTGGCTACCGGCTTATCGTCGATATCGTTCCGGTAGGTGCAGGAAAACAGCAGAAATGAAAATAGAAAGAATAAATTAAACTTCATAGATGATGCGTTGTGCTGTTTCAGTTCGTGCTGCCGTAAAGTACCGGGATTCGTTTCTGACGATAGTCCCGGTCTTTATCGGCAATTTTACGGATATATACCTTTTTATCTGCTGTAATTGGGGGCTTCACTGGTAATGGTGACATCGTGGGCATGGCTTTCAGTCATACCGGAACTGGTAATTTTTACGAACTTAGCCCGGTGCAGAGCTTCGATGTCCGGGGCTCCGCAATAGCCCATACCGGCCCGTAATCCCCCGATCATCTGGTAAATGACTTCGAATAAGGAACCTTTAAAAGGAACGCGGGCTACGATACCTTCGGGTACCAGTTTTTTGATGTCGTCTTCGGCATCCTGGAAATACCGGTCTTTAGAGCCTTTTTGCATGGCTTCCAGCGACCCCATTCCCCGGTAGGATTTAAATTTTCGTCCGTTGTAGATAATGGTTTCGCCCGGAGATTCTTCGACTCCGGCAAAGAGGGATCCCGCCATTACACAACTGGCACCTGCTGCCAGGGCTTTGACGATATCTCCCGAATAACGTAATCCTCCGTCGGCAATTACCGGAACTCCCCGTTCTTTCATGGCTTTCGCTACATTGTAAATTGCCGTTAACTGAGGAACTCCCACACCGGCGATGATGCGGGTCGTACAAATTGATCCCGGGCCGATGCCTACCTTTACAGCGTCCGCTCCCGCCTCTGCCAGAGCGATGGCGGCTTCGGCCGTGGCTATATTACCGACTACCACCTGAAGGCCGGGGAAGGTGCTTTTTACTTTCTTCAGCATTTCGATAACATAGATGGAATGGCCGTGAGCCGTATCGATAACGATAGCATCTACATTAGCCCGCACAAGGGCTTCCACTCTTTCCATGGTGTCTCCGGTGACTCCCACTCCCGCGGCCACCCGCAAACGTCCCTTGGTATCTTTGGAAGCAAGAGGCTTGTCTTTCGCTTTGGTAATGTCTTTATAAGTGACTAATCCGATTAATTTATTCTGCTTGTCTACCACCGGAAGTTTTTCGATTTTGAATTGCTGCAAAATTTCAGCCGCTTTCTGGAGATCGGTACTCTCCGTGGTCGTAATCAGATTCTCTTTGGTCATCACTTCCTGAATCTGTTTATCCATCCTCGCTTCGAACCTCAAATCGCGGTTGGTGACGATACCGACCAGGGTATTGTCGTTGTCCACAACCGGAATGCCGCCGATTCTAAACTCTTTCATCAAGGCCAGGGCATCTTTCACCGTTTTATAGGGCTGTATCGTTACCGGGGCATAAATCATTCCGTTTTCCGCTCTTTTTACCATCTCCACCTGACGCGCTTGTTCCTGGATCGTCATGTTTTTATGGATGACGCCGATGCCTCCTTCCCGGGCGATGGCAATCGCCATAGCCGCTTCCGTCACCGTATCCATAGCGGCGGAAACAATAGGCGTTTTTAATTCTATCCCTTTGGAAAATTTAGAAGTCAAATCCACGTTCCGGGGTAAAACTTCCGAATAGGCCGGCACTAAAAGTACGTCATCGAAGGTTAAACCTTCGGCGATAATTCTATCTTCTATGAATGACATCGGTTATAATTTTGAGTTTAAAATATTTTGGCGAAAATACTAAAAAAGTCGATTGAATAAATGTTTTATGCCGGGTTTTTTAGGTATATAGGAATTATTTTTCACTTTTTTCGCTTCTCTTTTTGCTTCTTTGTATCTTTGTAAAAAAGATAGGGGTAAACCGTGGCGGACAGAAAAGAAATATTGAAGCGATACTGGGGATACGAGGATTTTCGTACCCTTCAGGAAGAAATCATCCTTTCCGTAACGGAGGGAAACGATACGCTTGCGCTGATGCCTACGGGAGGAGGAAAATCTTTAACTTATCAGGTCTCGGCTCTCTTGCTGGAAGGAGTCTGCATCGTGATCACTCCTTTGATCGCTTTGATGAAAGATCAGGTGGAGGATTTAAAAAAAAGGGGAATCCCGGCAGAAGCTATTTATACCGGAATGGACTACGAACGCGTCGAGTCTGTTCTGAACAAGAGTATATACGGTAAGCTCCGGTTTTTGTATGTTTCGCCGGAACGATTGACCTCAGAGGCTTTCCGGATGAAATTGAAGCAGATACCGGTTTGCCTGCTGGCTGTAGATGAAGCCCATTGTATTTCGCAATGGGGGTATGATTTCCGGCCTTCTTATTTACGGATAGCTGAAATCCGGTCCTTTTTCCCGAACGTACCGGTACTGGCTCTTACGGCAACGGCTACGCCGGAAGTCGTAGAGGACATTCAGCGGCAATTGAAATTCCGGCAACCGCAGGTTTTGTCTAAAAGTTTTCGCCGGGATAATCTGTCCTATGTGGTGCGGAAGGTGGAGGATAAACCGGGAGAACTGGTCCATATCCTGTCGCGTTTGCAAGGAAGTGCTATCGTATATGTGAGAAAAAGAGAAACGGCCCGGGATGTCGCCCGTTTTCTGACGGCCAAAGGAATAAAGGCCGACTTTTACCATGCAGGCTTATCGGCTTTGGAACGGGAAGTAAAACAGGATAACTGGAAAAACGACCGGGTGCCGGTTGTAGTGGCTACCAATGCTTTCGGAATGGGAATCGATAAACCGGATGTGCGGATCGTGGTACATTATGATATTCCGGATAGCCCTGAAGCGTATTTTCAGGAGGCAGGCAGGGCCGGCAGAGACGGGAAAAGAGCCTATGCCGTTTTATTGTGTAATGCCGCTTCCGTAGCGGCCTTGAAAACCCGGATTACCAAATGTTTTCCGGAAAAAAACTATGTACGGAAAGTGTACGACGCTCTGGGGAACTTTTTTCAGATAGCGGAAGGGAGCGGAGCGGGATATGCTTTTGAATTCGACGCGGAAACTTTTATCCGGAACTTTAAGCTGGAGTTTATCGAATCCGCTTCTGCTTTGAAAATTCTGCAGGCGGGGGGATACCTGGAGTGTACGACCGATGTGAACTCCCGTTCCCGGATCTGTTTTTTGGTATCCCGGGAGGAACTGGACGCTCTGATTCCGGAAAATGAACTCGCCGAAAGCCTGCTCATTCTCCTCATGCGTAAATATGCCGGTATATTCGTACAATATATATGGGTCAGCGAATCCTATATGGCCGACAGCTTGGGATGCAGCCGTCAGCAAGTATACGATACGCTGATCGGCCTGGCGAAACGCAGAGTGATCAGCTATATCCCCGGAAACGACAGACCCTATATTATTTATCACCAGCCCCGTTTGCCGCTTTCTTATGTTTCCATCGGAAAAGCCGCTTATGAAGACCGGAAGAAATTGTATGCCGGAAGGGTGTACGCTATGATACAGTATATTCAGAAACCGGGGGAGTGCCGTCAGCTTTTTCTCATGCGTTATTTCGGGCAGAAAGAAAAAGAGAGATGTGGGGTGTGTGACCTGTGCCTGGAACGGAAGAAAAGAATACGTTCGGCTGACCGGAAGGAAATCGATGGAAAAATACTGGAGTTGTTGAATCAGAAAGACTATACTGTAAAAGAGTTGGCGTATTGTTTTGAGGATATGCGGGAAGTGGCTCTGGAGCGGGTCCGAATCTTATTGGATGAAGAGAAAATATACTATAAGTCCGCCCTGGTTTTAGCCTTGCGAAAATGAGCAGGCGATTTTCGGTACCCGGCTTACACGCCGGAAGGGGAACCGGGAAAGCAGATATAATAAGTAGTGAAATAAAAGAATACAGCATGAAAGTCGGAATAATAAGGTGTATGCAAACCGAGGACTTCTGTCCGGGTACCACGGATTTTAAAATGATCCGGGAACGTAAAGGGGTGTTTGAAGGGATAACCGAGGAAATCCAGCTGATCGGATTTATAAACTGCGGAGGCTGTCCGGGGAAAAAATCGGTACTCCCGGCGAGAGAACTGGTGAAGAGAGGAGCGGATACCCTGGTTTTCGCTTCTTGTATACAAAAGGGCAATCCCATCGGGTATCCCTGTCCTTTTGCCGCTAAAATGAAAGCCTTGATCCGGAAGGAATTCCCGGAAAATATAAAGTTGCTGGATTATACGCATTGATTACGCTCTTCTTCGAAAGGTATTTTTCTGAAAAAAGGGACCCGGAAAATGGAAAGTCCGCTTTCCGGTTCTGGTAAAAACAGGCCGGATTTCTCAACAGCCGCTCTCACGGTTGCAGGGAAATCCGGCAAACTTTCTGCGTAAAACCTCCGAGACTTCTAATTCAGTCCTTTGCGTTTTAATAAAGGCTCTATAGAGGGTTCCTTTCCCCGGAACTGTTTATAAAGCTTCATGGCGTCGTCGCTTCCTCCTTTAGAGAGAACATACTGACGGAAAGCCGTTGCTTTCTCCGGATTAAAGATGTCTCCCGTTTCCCGGAAAGCTTCATACGCATCGGCATCCAATACTTCTGCCCAGGTATAGGCATAATACCCCGCGGAGTATCCTCCGTCGAAAATGTGGGAGAAATAAGTACTCCGGTAACGTACGGTAATTTCCGGAATCAGTCCCAGCCGGTCGAGTGTTTCTTTTTCGAATTCTCCGACCTGAAGGGGAGCCGGTGTCTGTACGGTATGGTAAGCCATATCCAGGAGAGCTGCGGCCATGAATTCCGTGGTGGCAAATCCCTGATTGAAGTGCCCGCTTTTTTCCAGTTTGTCGATCAGGGTCTGGGGAATCGTTTCCCCGGTCTTATAATGCCGGGCGTATACTTTCAGCACTGCGGGGGCTGCGGCCCAGTTTTCCATAATCTGAGAAGGTAATTCTACAAAATCGTGTACCGTAGAAGTGCCGGAAACCCGGGGATAGGTACATTGGGAGAGTAAGCCGTGGAGGGCATGCCCGAATTCGTGAAAAAGGGTCTGCACTTCGTCGAAGGTCAATAAAGCCGGTGTATCTCCGGTCGGTTTGGTAAAATTGCACACATTGATGACGACCGGGGTGGAAGCGGTCAGTTTATTCTGGCTTCGGAAAGCGTCCATCCAGGCTCCCTGGCTTTTGCCCGGCCGGGGAAAATAGTCGGCATAATAGATGCCGATGGGAGTGCCGTCCGCCTCTTTTACTTCAAAGGCGAGAGCATCGGGATGAGGGAGGGGGAGATCCGTGCGGGGTTCGAAGGTTATACCGTAAAGTTTGTTGGCTACGTAAAAAGCTCCTTCTCTTACCTTATCCAGGGGGAAATATTGACGCAATTCGTTTTCGTCCAGCCCGTACTCCGCTTGTTTCACTTTTTCCGCATAGTACCGCCAATCCCAGGGTTGCAATTTGAATTTGCCGCCGGTCTGATCGATCATTTTCTGTAAACGGGCCGCTTCTTGTTTAGCAACAGGTAAGGCGGCTTCCCAGATCTGATTGCACAACGCATATACGTTTTCAGGATTTTTCGCCATATTTTCATCCAAAGCGTAAGAAGCATAGTCTTTGAATCCGAGAAGTTTAGCTTTTTGAAGGCGTAAAGATATGATTTTGCTGATAATTTCTTTATTGTCGTTGGCGTTGTTATTATTGGCCCGGTTGATGTAAGCCGTATAGATTTGGCGCCGGAGGTCCCGGTTGTCGGCGTATTGAAGAAAAGGCAGGATACTGGGGTTGTGAAGGGTAAATACCCATTTCCCTTTTTCTCCGGCTGCTTCTGCTGCTTCTGCCGCCGCATCGATCACCCCTTTCGGCAATCCCGACAGGTCTTTTTCCTGGTCGATCACCAGCCGGTAATTGTTCGTTTCCTTTAGCAGGTTTTCTCCGTATTTTAAAGAAAGAACCGAAAGTTCGTTATTGATTTGTTTGAATTTTTCTTTATTTTCAGGAGAAAGATTGGCTCCTCCGCGTACAAAATCGTTATAATATCCTTTCAACACTTCTTCTTGTTCCGTTGTCAGGTTTTCTTTTTGACGGTTTTCATAGACGGTTTTAATTCGCTGGAACAGCTTGTCGTTCAGGTTAATGGCATCGTTATGAGCGGTAAGAAGGGGAGTAACTTGTTGGGCCACCATTTGCATGGAATCGTCCGTATTGGCGGCCTGAAGGTTGAAAAACACGGCGTTCACCCGGTTCAACAACTGGCCCGATCTTTCCAGCGCTTCGACGGTATTGGCAAAAGTCGGAGTTTGGGCATTGGCCGTAATGGCTTCTATTTCTTTGTTCTGTTGCCGCATACCTTCTTCAAAAGCCGGTAAATAGTGGCGGCAATAAATTTGTCCGAAAGGCGGTACTTCATAAGGGGTTCTGTATTCGCTGAAAAAAGGATTGTCTTCTTTCGTATTCGTTTGACAGGCTTGCAGGACACAACCTGCAAAACAAATCAGATAAGTTATTTTTTTCATAGGTAATATGTATTTATGATCTTTCTCATTTAAAAAAAGAGTCCACGCCGGAGAACGGTATGTTTTCAGTTCTATGTTCCGGAAACGGTATCCGCAGGTCGTTATAAACGATCTTTCCCACAGGGAGCCGTTGTCGGTAGGAACTTTATCCGGATGAGATACAAAAATAGAACAAATAATGAGATTAAGAAAAAGATGTCCAATATTCTATAATTCTCAGGTGAATTTGAAAATCAGTCCGGTAGAAAGAAGGGAATCGAATAGGAAAACCATCGGTTAAGGAGTTCTTTCTCCTACCGGCCGGACCCTTCTTTCCGATTACAGCCGGATCTTCACCTGTCCGGCTTCGGGAAATACAGGGGATAATTTTAATCGGGTGGGGGAAGAGAGACCCGACCCGCGGTAAATTTACAGAGAACGCTTCAGAAAAAAGAAGCATAAAAAATATAATTTTTTTGGCTGGAATATTTGATTATGTGAATAAAAAGCACTTAATTTGCATCCTGTTTGGAAAGCGTTTATAAAAAATACTGAGAGATGTCAAGAGTTTGTCAAATAACCGGAAAAAAAGCAATGGGTGGTAATCATGTATCTCACTCAAAAAGAAGAGTGAAGAGAACATTCTCCATCAATTTGTTCAAAAGAAATTTTTATTGGCCCGAAGAAGACAGATGGATCCGTTTAAACGTATCGGCTGCCGGTCTTCGTTTGATTAATAAAAAGGGATTGAGTGCATGTCTGAAAGATGCAACGGCATCGGGATTAATTAAGAATGTTTAAAATCACTGAAGATGGCAAAGAAAAGTAAAGGAAACAGAGTACAGGTGATTCTTGAGTGTACCGAACATAAGGAATCTGGCATGCCGGGAACCTCACGGTATATTACTACCAAAAACAGGAAAAATACGCCGGAAAGATTGGAACTGAGAAAGTACAATCCGATATTGAAGAAAGTAACGTTACACAGGGAAATTAAATAATTAAACTATGGCAAAAAAGGTTGTTGCAACATTGAAAACCGGAGACGGTCGGGGATACGCTAAAGTAATCAAAATGGTGAAATCGTCCAAAACAGGTGCCTATAGTTTCAAAGAACAGATAGTGCCCAGTGACGAGGTTAAAGCATTTTTCAAAAAATAATTTTGACCTGAGAAATTAAGAAGCTCCCGATCCGGGAGCTTTTTTTGTTTTCTGCCGGGATTCCGAACCGGGCAGAACAACGCTTGCCGTTCCGGGTGTTGACCGGAAAATACTCTTCCGAAAAGAAGGATTCCCTATCCATCTACCCGGTTTCCGGCTGTTTTTTTCGCTTCTTTCGCAGATTTGAGAAAAAAAATCATTTCTTATCCAAGAAAATTTAAGTGTAAAACGGTGTGTATCATTGAGTTGCTAAATGATGCATTTTTTTTCAAAAAAAATATCGGATTTTTGTAACCCGGGCGGTTTTCTTCCCGTTAAAGTAAGTGTAAATGATGATTGAAATTTATGATTTTATTTAGCTGTTATTTAGATTAAATTATTTAGCACACACCACGGGGGAGGGGATAGCTTTTAAAACAAGCTGGTTTTCGAAGAAGTTCTTTAAATATTTGGAATACTGGTCTACGGGGCAAATATTACACCACGCACATACACACCACACACAGACGCACGCACATATACAACATCTTTTCATAGCCCTACATTATTTCAGATTTAAAGAACCTTGGGAATGCCTCCCTTTACTTTAAAACAATTGATCCTAATCCATATTTTCTTCCGGGGAAACCCGGAAGATTTTTTTATATACAGCTTGCGGAAACACTTATGTTATTTTAAAGAATCTCTGTCAAAATTAGCTTTCGGAGAGGGGGTTATTCTTCGTTTTTTCTGCTTTATGTATTAACTTTGTGGGTCATTTCAAAATTACAACATATGAAGGGAAATCAGGAAGAGGAAGGCGTTATTGCGATTTACGGGGCACGGGAACACAATCTGAAAAACATAGATTTGACCATACCGCGCGACAGTTTGACCGTAATCACGGGCTTGAGCGGCAGCGGGAAATCTTCTTTGGCTTTCGATACGATATATGCAGAAGGGCAACGGAGGTATATGGAGACTTTCTCGGCATACGCCCGTCAGTTTCTGGGAGGAATGGAGCGTCCGGACGTGGATAAGATTACGGGTTTGAGTCCGGTGATTTCCATTGAACAAAAGACTACTAACAAAAATCCCCGTTCTACGGTAGGGACGACCACAGAAATATATGATTTTTTGCGTCTGCTGTTTGCCCGGGCGGGAGAGGCCTATTCGTACGAAACCGGTAAAAAAATGGTAAAATACAGCGATGAGAAGATTGTCGAACTCATCCAATCGGATTTCGCCGGTAAAAAGATTTTATTATTGGCGCCGGTCGTGAAAGGACGAAAAGGGCACTACAAGGATTTGTTCGAGAATTTGCGCAAAAAGGGGTTTCTTTCGGCCCGTATCGATGGGGAATTGAAAGAAATTCGTCCCGGCATGAGTGTCGACCGCTATAAAATACACGATATAGAAATTGTAATCGATAAGATTGTCGTAGATCAGCTGGACCTGAAACGTTTGAAGGGATCCGTAGCCACTGCTATGAAAAACGGCAAGGGGATCATGACGGTGAAAGACTATGAAGGGGAAACCCTGAAATATTACAGCCGGAATCTGATGTGTCCGGATACGGGTATTTCCTATAAGGACCCGGCGCCTCATTCTTTTTCCTTTAATTCCCCTCATGGGGCCTGCCCCAAATGTAAAGGACTCGGTTATGTAACGGCCGTAGATTTTGAAAAGATTATTCCCGATCCTTCTCTTTCCATTTACGAGGGGGGGATTTTGCCTTTGGGAAAATATAAAAACAGTATATTATTCTGGCAAATCGATACGGTTTTAAAAAAGTACGGGGCCAACTTGAATACACCCATACGGGATTTATCGGAGGAGGCATTGACGGATATTTTATATGGTTATCCGGGGCAAATCCGGTTGGAAAACCGAGAATTGGGGGTGTATTCCAATTCCTTATACACCTTTGAAGGAATCGTCAAATACGTGACCATGCAGGAAGAGAATACTTCCTCCAAGAAAGCGAATAAATGGGCCGAGCAGTTTATCTCCGTGGTGAAATGCGATGCTTGCCACGGACAGCGTCTGAACCGGGAATCTTTACATTTCCGCATTGCAGGAAAGAATATTTCGGAATTGGCGGAACTGGAATTGTCCGATTTGTACCAATGGGTATGTACGGTGGAAGAAAAACTGGAAGAAAAACAAAAACAGATTGCAGGAGAAATTTTTAAAGAAATCCGGACGCGGTTGAAGTTTTTATTGGACGTGGGCTTGGAATACCTTTCCCTGAACCGGCAATCGGTGACCTTGAGCGGAGGCGAGTCGCAACGGATCCGTCTCGCCACCCAAATCGGTTCCCAGCTGGTGAATGTATTGTATATTTTGGACGAACCCAGCATCGGTCTCCATCAGAAGGATAACCGGAAGTTGATCCGTTCCTTGCAACAGCTGAGGGATAGCGGAAATTCGGTGATTGTCGTGGAGCACGATAAAGAGATGATGGAAAATGCCGATTACATCGTAGATATGGGTCCTTATGCCGGCCGCAAAGGAGGAGAAATTATGGCAGTGGGTAAGGTAGAAGATATCAAGCGTAGCGGGAGCCTCACCGGACAATACCTCAAGGGGGAAAAGGAAATCGGTATACCGTCCGTACGCCGGAAGGGAAACGGGAAATTCCTTACCTTGAGCGGATGTACCGGAAACAATCTGAAAGATGTAGAGGTAACGATTCCTTTAGGGATGCTGGTTTGTGTCACCGGTGTCAGCGGAAGCGGCAAATCGTCTTTGATAAACGGTACGCTTCATCCCATTCTCAGTGAAAAATTTTACCGGGCTGTGGTCACACCCTTACCCTATAAAACGGTTGCCGGAATAGAGCATATCGATAAAGTCGTGGTCGTCGACCAGAGCCCGCTGGGACGCACTCCCCGTTCTAATCCGGCCACCTATACCGGTATTTTTGCCGATATCCGGAAGATTTACGAAAAACTGCCGGAATCCCAGGTCCGGGGATATACGGCGGGACGTTTTTCTTTCAATATACCCGGAGGCCGTTGCGAAGTTTGTAAGGGGGCCGGAGTGAAAACCATAGAAATGAATTTCTTGCCGGATGTGTATGTGCTTTGTGAATCCTGTAACGGAAAAAGGTATAATAAAGAAACGCTGGAAGTCCGCTACAGGGGAAAATCCATAGGGGATGTACTGAATATGACGATCAATCAGGCTGTGGAATTTTTCGAAAATATCTCTTTTCTGCAACAGAAACTGAAAGTTTTGCAGGATGTCGGTTTGGGTTATATTAAATTGGGGCAGCAATGCACCACCCTCAGCGGAGGGGAGTCCCAACGCATTAAACTGGCGGCGGAACTCTCTAAAAAAGATACCGGGAAAACCTTATATATTCTGGATGAACCTACGACAGGACTGCATTTCGAAGACATCAAGATATTGTTGGAGGTTATACAAAGATTGGTAGATAAGGGAAATACAGTAATTGTTATCGAACACAACCTGGACGTTATCAAGGTGGCCGACTACCTGATCGATATGGGTCCCGGCGGAGGCAAAGAGGGAGGGCGTATCATAGCTTCGGGTACTCCCGAAGAAGTAGCCCGGGTAAAAGACTCCGAAACCGGAAAGTTCATTGCCGGGGAATTGAAAGTTAAGCTGCCTTAAAAAACAAAGACGAGCGAACTGAGCGTTCCGGGGTTAGGTTCTTTCCCGGTGAGTCCATAAGCGTCTGTATCTCCTTTTGGGTAAGATATTTCAGCTGGTTCGTTAGGCTTTTTGTTTCCCTTCGGTTTTTCCCGGCGTTTATTTTAAAATACCCAGGGCATTCAGTAAAATCAATAAGATGCACAAGGGAGCGATGTATTTCAGAATGAAAATATACACCTGAAAGAATCTCATCTTCAGACTGTGTTCGTTACTGATTTCGGCATAGAGTATGGATTTGTCCAGCCTCCAGCCTGCAAAAATACAGATCAGAATTCCTCCGACCGGTAAAAGGATATTGGAACTGATGTAATCGAAAGTTTCGAATATCGATAATCCGAAAAACCGGGTGTCCTTCAGAGGACCGAAAGAAAGGGTGGAGAATACTCCCAATAAACCGATGCCCGCTGTAGTAAGAATTGTGGCTTTCAGACGGCTCAGTTTTTTTTCTTCCACCAGGTAGGCCACGACCACTTCCAATAAGGAAATAGCGGAAGTAAGCGCTGCGAATGTCAGCAGAATGAAAAACAGGATCGCCCAGAGATATCCCAAAGGCATACTTTGAAAAACTTTCGGAAGCGTAAGGAATACCAGTCCCGGACCGGCCTGAGGATCGATGCCGAAAGCAAAAACGGCGGGAAATATAGCTACCCCCGCGAGAATGGCTACCAGTGTATCGGTGGTAATCACCTGGAGCGATATTTGGGTCAGATTGTCGTTTTTCCGCACATAAGACGCATACGTCAGCAAGACTCCCATGCCGAGGGAGAGGGAAAAAAAAGCCTGCCCCAAAGCGGAAAGTATGCTTTCGCCGGTAACCGCACTGAAGTCCGGATAAAATAAAAATTTCAGTCCGGCCCCTGCTCCGTCCAGTGTACAGGCCCGTATGCCTAACAGGATGATAATTACGAATAAAACGGGCATCATCAGTTTGGTATAACGTTCGATACCTTTCTTCACGCCTGCCAGAATGATACAACCCGTGATCACCATAAATCCGACCTGCCAGATTACGGCTTTATAAGGATGGGAAATAAACTCGTTGAAAGTATCGGTGATATGGCCGGCCGTGGCCCCTTCGAACGCATTGGTAAAAGAGAGCCACACATATTCGAGCGTCCAGCCGGAAACGGTTCCGTAAAAAGAAAGGATGAGGGCGGCCGCTATAATGGAAAGCATACCGAAATAATACCATTTTGTTCCGGGAGCCAACACTTTAAAGGTCCCGAAGGCATTGCGCTGCCCTCTTCTTCCCAGAGCGAATTCGGATAACATGATGGGAAGTCCGATAGCTACCGTAAAAAAAATGTAAATCAGCATGAAGGCTCCTCCGCCGTTACTTCCCGCCTCATAGGGAAATTTCCAGATATTGCCCAATCCTACCGCTGAACCCGCCAGGGCGGCTATAGCTCCGAAACGGGAGCCGAAACTGTCTCTTGTATGATGCATTTTTTTCGTTTTTATGAAGTACAAAAATAAAGGTTTTGCTTAAGAATCAAACTATTCGGGCCGGATTCATGCATTATTTATCAATTTATTAGTGATAAAAAGCGAATGGTTATAAATCGGAAGTAAAAGGAGGCGAATGCAGTATATTTATAAGCAATATTTTTTTCAAGAAGAGAAATGTTACTCTTTAAAGAGTTTACCGGTCTTATAAAATCAATTTTATTATCTTTGCGGGGGATAAGAAATTTTTGCATATCTGTCTGAATGACAGCGTTGAATAGTGAGAGCGGAAGTTATTGGTAACGATTTAGCGACAATGCAAGTGCGCTGAACTGCTGTGCTTTGCATCTCGTAAACAACTCTATACAAATAGAGATCAAAAATCGGATATAGCAAAAGATTTCCGTATTTTCTGATCTTTTCTCTCGTCTTTCCTCCAACAACGGTATAACCGTATAAAGGCTTCCCGCTTCATAAGAAACGGAGAGTTTTTCTTTTTATAGCAGGTCGGGTTCCCTGATCTATACTTGCGAATAGTTCAGGCACTATTCTTACTTTCCCGAATCTGCCTGATAACTCGTTTACTTTCATTTTTGCTGTCTTCCCATCGTATCATGGCATCATTACATTGCAGGTGTAAAGGTGTTTACGAGGTCCTCACGAACGTACAAGGCCGAGCTTTGCGGTTTGGCAAAAAATTTTCCCTGCCCCTGCGGTTGTGAGGTATTTTTTGTCAAAACTTTATACGTCCTAACCTCTACACCGAAAAGTCCCTGAAACGAAGCGACCGATACAACCGAACATCGCATAAAAAATGTCGGATAAACGAGAGGCGGATTAGAATAAGAAACTCACTCACTCCACTCTCAAATCCGCATTAGATTCAAAAGCAACACTATTTATAAGATAGCGTTACATATTTATTTAATTCATTGACGATACAGCTAGATGCGGAAGTAAAACCTTAAATAAGGGGCGTAGTACAACAGTACGACTATAAGACAATGAGTCCATAATACTTAATCATTAGTGCATTGACTATTCAATCGTTTATAATATAAAATGATAGGATGCGAAAAGGAGTTTACTGCAACGGTCGTAGCCGGTTCCCCCGCAAATCCGTCCGAAGACGGATTTTTATGTTCGTCGGAACATGGCAAGGTGTGTATCGGGTTACCCGATGCCTTTTGAGTTACTCTCAAAAGCCTTGCCCTAACGGGATATATCGCGTCTCCGAAGTCGAGCGATAAAATGCAGTAATTAAATATCATTAATCCATGGAGATGGCCTGATTCAAACCAGACAATCAATGAATCGTTCACTGCTTGTCTGGTTGGAACAGTCTTATTTGATTACAGCTCCTTGCTTGAATGCCTGACCGACTATATCGCCAATAGTACGGTATGAATTGGTTGCAGAATCGAATGTAATCGGCCGGAGCTTTCCCAAATCCACTTTACCTTGCGCATCCAGTATGGATTCATCGGCCTGCATATTGATGACCTCGCCTACGACGTGCATTTCGCCCAATGCTTCCTCCATCCCGATTACTTTGCATTCGAGCGTCAAGGGGTATTCATCAATGACAGGAGCATGGACAAATTTACTATGGGTAATGTGTACATTGGCTTTTTCGATTTTGTTCTCCTTGCGTCCAGATACAAGACCGAAATAGTCGGACATGACCAATGTATCAACGGTGGCAATACTCAATGTGAATGCCTTTGTATGTTTCAGGTTATCGGTTGTCTTGTGATTGAGCGAAAGGTTCAATGCAACGTGGTGATAGCCGCATTGACCGCCCCATGCTACATTCATGGCGTTAGGCGTGCCTTGTTCATCATAAGTAGCCACAATCAATACCGGCAGCGGAGCCAAGACCGTTTTATTTCCAAAGTTTCTCTTCATATTCTTGTTTATTTCCAATTCATAAACATCCGCGTGGTTTCGGCATCGTGATGGTCGAAGAAAAGGCTTTTGCCCGTATCGAGCGTAGCGATGGCGGTCATATCCTCATCGGTAAGCGAGAAGTCAAAGAGGTCGAGGTTTTGCCGCATCCGTTCGATGTGTGTCGATTTCGGGATGATAATCACGCCACGCTGAATGAGCCAACGAAGAGCAACCTGCGCTACGGTCTTGTCGTATTTGTGACCTATCCCGGCAAGCAGCGGATTCGTAAAGAACCCATTGCGCCCCTCAACCAGCGGTCCCCACGACATGATGTGCGTACCGAACTCCTCCATGATTTTCTGCGGTTCGATTTGCTGGTCGAACACGTGCGTCTCGACCTGATTGACCGCCGGAACAATCTCCATGTTGCTGGCGAGGTCGATAAAGTGGTCGGGATAGAAATTGCTTACGCCGATAGCGCGAAGTTTACCCTCCTTGTACGCCTCCTCCAATGCCCGGTATGCGCCGTAGCGGTCGCAGAAGGGCTGGTGCAGAAGCATCAGGTCGATGTAATCCGTCTGCAACTTGCGCAGGCTCTCATTTATGGAAGCCTTCGCTTTTTCGTAGCCATAGTTGGAAATCCACACTTTCGAGACGAGGAAAATCTCTTTGCGGTCGATGCCGCTTTTTTGCATGGCATTTCCTACCCCCTCTTCGTTGTGGTATGCCTGTGCCGTGTCGATCATCCGATAACCGACCTTCAGGGCATCGCTTACACAACGTTCACACTCAGCAGGTGACACCTGATAAACGCCGTACCCTATCTGTGGCATTT
>CAJMSX010000024.1 GCA_905216195.1 uncultured bacterium | reverse complement strand
AAATCATACCGGCCCCCCAGCCCCCGGATAATTCCACCCGGTCGTTCGCCCGCTCGGTCACATCAAAATAAATGTCCGCCGTACCGCTTTCAATATCGGGCTTCACATCCGGAGCAATATGTTCCGGATCAAAATGTCCCAGAGCCGCCAGTTCCCGTACACTTCTCAATACATCCTCCCGGCTGAACAATTCCCCGGGATATACATACAATTCCCGACGGGCCACATGCTCGTGGGTACGGGTATTCCCCCGGATCACCACCCGGTTAATGGTGGCCTGAGGACCTTCGATCAAACGAATTTCAACATTGATCGAATCCGTACCGACCACAGTTTCTACCGGGATCGCCCGGAAAAACAAATATCCGTTATTTACATACAGTTTGTTGACAGCCGTATTTTCATCCTCCGACAAACGCTCGTTGAAATACTTTTTATTGTAAGTATCTCCCTTTTGAATATTGAGGGTGCGGGACAAAAATTCCGAATCGTAAATGGTATTGCCGACCCAGGAAATATTATTGTAATAATATTTATTCCCTTCTTCCACATTGATGTAGATTTTTACGCGGTTGGGAGTAATCTGGACCACGCTGTCGGATAAGATCATAGCATCCCGGTAGCCCTTCTCATTGTATTTATCCAACAAATTGTATTTATCGTCTTCATAATTAGACTCGATATATTTCGAGGACTTGAAAAAATTGACCAGGGATTTTTCCTTGGTTTTTTTCATAGCCCGTTTCAAAACGGAGGCTTTCACCTCTTTGTTACCCTGGATAATGATATCCTTAATTTTAATTTTACTGTTCCGGTCGATAATGACATCCAATATCACATAATTCTCCCGGTCGGGATCATCCCGTTGGATCACTTTTATTCCGATATTATAATATCCTTTTTCCTTAAAATGCTTTTCAACAATGTGTTTGAGGTTCGTAATCATATTATCGGTCACCTGCGTACCCGGCAAAGGATTGATTTTTTCCTTTATCTTATTCCCCTCCGACTTCTTCAATCCGATATAATTGATTTTAGATAATTTTTGCCGTTCCTGTAATTTTAGAATCAGGAATACTTTATTTCCTACCACTTTATCTACACTGATCCCCACATCGGAAAACAAACCGTTCGAATAGAGCCTTTTAATGGCTTTGGTGATCGCCTCTCCCGGAATTTTAATTTCCGATCCGACAGTGATCCCCGCCAGCTGTAACAAAGTTTCGGGATCGTAATGATCCGCTATCCCCGTAACCTCCACTCCTCCTATCTCATACGTTTTAGGTGAAGAATAATAAACTTCCGGATTATATATGGTATCAGTCGATTGAGCCTTTGCCTGGCAAAAACAAAAAAAAGTAATTGCAATAAAAATAATTGTCTTGCTTACCATCTGCATTATGTCATTACATCGTTTATATAGAAGTTACGCGAACTTCTTTCGCGCAGTCCTTATTTTTTCAATTGTTCCCCGGTTTTCCCGAAACGCCTCTCCCTGTTCTGATAATTACGAATGGCCAAATATAAATCATCTTTTTCAAAATCAGGCCAAAATTTATCAACAAAATAAAATTCGGTATAAGCACATTGCCACAACAGGAAATTGCTTAACCGGTATTCTCCGCTGGTGCGTATCAAAAGATCCGGATCGGGAATATCCCGTGTCGTCAAATATTCTGAAAAAACCTCTTCCGTAACTTCTTCTTCCTGCTCCCATTTCCCTTCCCGGGCTTCCCGTAACAGCCGGCGCGCAGCCTCCACAATCTCCCAGCGTCCTCCGTAACTCAAAGCCAGAATCAAAGTAACGCCCGTATTGGCAGCCGTCATATCCCTCAATTCTCCCAGCTTATTCTGCACTCCTTCCGGCAAATCGGCGAGATTTCCGATCGTCTTCACCCTTACGTTCTGCTTCATCAGATTATCTCTCTCCCGCAGAATCGCATCTACCATCAACCCCATCAGCGCATTTACCTCTTCCCGCGGACGATTCCAGTTTTCAATGGAAAACGTATACAGGGTAAGGTATTCCAATCCCATTTCTCCCGAAGCCTCCACTATCCTTTTTACCGTATCCACACCTCTTTGATGACCGTAGATCCGGTCCAACCCCTTTTCCTTCGCCCAACGCCCGTTCCCGTCCATAATAATGGCGACATGACGCGGCAGCTCTCCGTATTTCTTTAATTCCTCCATATTTTATTGAATATGCCTATACCTCCGCCCTCCTTCCCCTAAGAAAACTTTATCTGTTTCCGGTTCTCCGATCCCTGCACTTTTTCCACATACACTCTTCTCCAAGACCGTATAAATCGTTATAAAAGCAAATTCCAGGAAATCCCTTTCGATTCCCTATGCTCCCAACGATAAAAACCGTCCAAAGATAGTAACAATCGAATGAAAAGTGAAAAGTGAAAAGTGAAAAAAGGGGTAATAAATACAAAGAATGTATAATAAATCGTTTCTTTGGAAAGATTTTTATCCATTTTTCCGTTCTATCCGCTTTCTCTCCTCCTTTCGCGGGAAAACCGCCCGTTTCTCATGCACCTGTTTCCCCGCCGTTTTCTTCTCTTCCCGGAATTCTCACCTTTCGTTCCGCTTATCCTCTCCCCAACCGAGCTTATTACGCAAGGTGTCGTAATAATTATGGCCCGGAAGATTCACTACGTTTATCTTAAATTCCCCAGAGGTGATAAACATTTCACAATCGTCTTTCATTTTTTCGATTCGGGAATCCAGGCTCAACATAAAATCTCCCGACCTTCCTTCTACTTTCAGTCGTACGACAGCGGTATCCGGGACTAACAGCACCCGGGTTGACAAATTGTGGGGACAAACCGGCGTTAAAATAATATTTTTACAATGCGGGCTTACGATAGGCCCGCCTCCGCTCAGAGAATAAGCGGTAGAACCGGTAGGAGTAGCGATAATCAAACCGTCCGCCCAGTAAGTAGTCAAATAGACGTCCCCGATCCAGGCGTGGATTTTCAACATAGAAGATTCGTCCGTCTTGTGTACGCTGATCTCGTTCAGTCCGTAATTAAAACCGGGGAAGCAGCCCTTGTCGATATGCAGCCGCAATACATCCCGGGGTTCGGTCGTATATCTCCCCCGGCAAATAAATTCCACGGCCTCATCGATTTCGCTTACCGGCACGTTAGCCAAAAACCCCAACCGTCCCGCATTCAACCCTAATACCGGAATCCCGCTGTCCCGGATGTATAAAACGGAGTCCAAAAAAGTCCCGTCCCCTCCTATACTCAGTAAAAGCTGCGGTTGCTTCTCCACCAGGGTATACATATCGTACTCCTCCTCAAAAAAAACGGAGCAACCGTATTCCTGTCTCAAAAAAGCGGCAAAACCGCTTTCACAAACCAGTTTCATCCCCGCTTCCATCAATCCGCAAAGCATGCGTTCCAGGTAAGGATAAAACCCTTTATGTACGCTTTTGCCGAAAATAGCGATCACCTTATTCATACTTCATCATTAAAAGTTAAGCGTCTCTGTTTTCTCCCCCGTTTGCGGATAACCCGTCCGATTTCCAGACACATTCCTTTGCAAAGATAGGCTAGCTTCTCAATGGAATTTTCTTCCAGATAACTACGGACCCGGGCCATCTCCAGCATATTCAGCATCTCCTCACACCCCTTCAAGGCCATTTTCATAAAAAATTTAAATTCTTTCAGAGAACTTCCTGTATGCCCTTCCACAATATTACACAAAACCGCCCAGGATACCCTTCGCATATATTCGTTAAAATCTTTATTCCCCACTTCGGGACACCGGCAATACACTTCCTTGACCAACTCCCGCGCAATTCTTCTGATCTGCAACTCCTCAAAACTAATCTCTTCCCGCATATCTCAACTTTATTTTTACATTTTCCGGGCAATAAAGATACAACATTTTAGATAATCGCTGATATCAATCGAAGAAATCTGGGGAAGGCCTCTCAAAATCGACTCCCCGTTTAAAAAAATTATACCGGAAAAAACCTCTTTTTCTCTTCATCTCCTCTGCCTGAAAAAATTCCCCCTATACGATTTACAAGCGAAACTTAGGAAAACATTTTCATTCTTTACGTTTTTTATTTTAACTTTGCATTCTAAAATCTTAAACGTTAACGAACTATGTTACCAAAATTTCTTATTGCCGACAATTCACAGGAAGCCGTTGACTTGGTTTATGTTGTACATACGGAAAATCCCCGGTGCATTATTCAATGCGATTTGGACGGTTTTTACAGTAATCAACGGATCTACTGGATCGATGAGGAACCTCTTTCTCAGGACGACATCGACTCTTTACTGGAAGAAGCCGAGGAATTCTATGAAAAAGAACTCGATAACCAGGAAGAATTATACGACGAGGAAAATGAAGACAACTAAAATACCCGATCGGAAGTGAGGAAATCCTTTTTTTTCTTATCTTTATTGCTCCGTTCGTAGTTTTTAATTTTAACATTCCGCTCATGTATACAAAAGAAGATTTAAAGGAATTCAAACGTCGCCATATAAAAAAAGAGCAAATCGATCGCCAAATTGAAAATTTTAAACAAGGCTTCGATTACGTAAATCTTTCCGAACCGGCGACTATCGGCAACGGAATCCGGATTATTCCCGCCGAAGAAGAAAATTACCTGATCGATCTTTACGAGCAGGCAAGCCGGAAAGCCGATGTCATCAAAATGGTTCCTGCTTCCGGATCGGCTTCCCGGATGTTTAAGGATCTATTCTCTTTTATGGAAAATTACAAG
Source organism: uncultured bacterium (assembly GCA_905216195.1). Lineage (GTDB taxonomy): Bacteria > Bacteroidota > Bacteroidia > Bacteroidales > Marinifilaceae > Culturomica. The sequence continues at coordinate 43,450 of CAJMSX010000024.1, read as the reverse complement.
GGAAGTACGGAAGAATTTCTGCAACTGGTGCAGGAGAAAGACAGCAACAGCATGCATGAATTCTTTTTACACCTCAATGAATTTCCTTTTTTCGCCCATCTGAGAAACAGCATGTGGGCCGATCAGAAAGACCTTGGCAAAATGCTGGAGAAAAGAATGTTCGTAGAAATTCTGGAATACATACTGACGGAAAAAGGGTTAAACTACGGGAATACGCCCAAAGGATTAGTCGATTTTCATGTATACCGGGATTTTGTACGCACTCCCTTCGATGAGCATTTGGTTGAAGCCGCCCTATATTGTAAAAAGGAAAAGGAAGCCCACCTCCATTTTACGGTATCGGTGGAATACCTCGATCGTTTTAAGGAAAGATTGAAAAAAGTGACCAAAGTATTCGAGAAAATGTTCAACGTGAAATACAAAGTGACTTTTTCCGTTCAAAAGCCTGCTACCGACACGGTAAGTATAGACGAAAAAGGAGAGTTGGTAAGGGATGCCCAGGGGAAAATACTCTTCCGGCCCGGAGGACACGGAGCCCTCATTCACAATCTCAACGATTTGAAAGCCGATATTATTTTCATTAAAAACATCGATAATGTAGCTCCCGACAGAAGTAAAACCGATACGGTAAAATACAAAAAACTACTGGCCGGTACGTTATTCGAAATGCAGAGTAAAATTTTCGAGCGACTGGATTTGCTGGATAAAAGAGGGATTAGCGATCCACAAATGGATGAAATCGAAAGTTTCATCGAAAACCATCTCGGTTATAAAAAAGCAGCAGGAACGACTTTTCAAACCCGGAAGCAAAGAATCAAATACCTCCAATTTTTGCTAAATCGTCCTATCCGCGTATGCGGAATGGTGAAAAACGAAGGAGAACCGGGAGGGGGGCCGTTCTGGGTGAAAGCCCCCGACGGGAGTTCCCGGCTGATGATTATCGAATCCGCCCAAATCAACTTGAAGGATAAAGAACAAAAAAAGATTTTCGAACACTCCACACATTTCAATCCGGTAGATTTGGTATGCGGAACAAAAGACTATAAGGGAAAACGTTTCGACCTGACCGAATTTATCGATCACAACCAGGGATTTATCACCTCCAAATCCTATAAAGGAAAAGACATAAAAGTCCAGGAACTGCCGGGATTATGGAACGGAGCTATGGCGAATTGGATTACTTTATTCGTCGAAGTCCCGCTAAGTACATTTACTCCGGTTAAAACGGTATTCGATCTTCGGCGTTCCGAACACCGGAATGTATTTTCAAAATAAAAACAGAAAACCGGAGATGAAAACTTCGTTTTCAACAAACGGAAGGTCTTGGAAATAGGTAAACCTTATTTCCAAAAAGGCTTTTCGTGAATTTTCGATTCGGAATACATAAATCAACGTATAGATCATGAAAAAACAGAGAAATTACTTGTTACTGATACTGAAAGGATGTGGAATGGGAGCAGCTGACGTTGTCCCGGGAGTGTCCGGAGGCACTATCGCTTTTATAACCGGAATTTATGAAGAATTGATCAATTCCATTAAAAGTATCGATTTCCAGGCCATCAAGCTGTTGTTCAGCTTGAAATTTAAAGAATTCTGGAAAAAAATAAACGGCGGTTTCCTGGCCTCCGTACTCGCTGGCATCGGTATCTCGATTTTTTCTCTGGCCAAACTGATGACCTATTTGCTGGTACAGCATCCGATCGCCATCTGGTCTTTCTTTTTCGGTTTAATTATTGCCTCCGCTTTGCTGGTCTCCAAACAAATCAGCCGGTGGAATATTTTTACCGTCTTTTCCTTACTGTCCGGCATCGTCATTGCTTATACGATCACCGTACTTACTCCGGCTTCTACTCCCCAAACCTGGTGGTTTATCATGATATCGGGAGCCGTTGCCATTTGTGCTATGATTTTACCAGGCATTTCCGGAGCGTTTATCCTTTTGTTGATGGGACAATATGCCTATCTCATGAATGCTGTCGGTGAACTGAATTTCAAAATTATCGGAGTATTCGTGATCGGAGCGATTATCGGCATCATTACTTTTTCCCATATATTATCCTGGTTACTCAAAAATTATCATCACCTGACGGTGGCACTCCTTACCGGATTTATGGTCGGTTCTCTAAATAAAGTATGGCCCTGGAAACTGACAATGGAGACGTATATCGACCGCCACGGAGTCGAACAGGTGCTCGTGGAAAAAAATGTAGGTCCCGCTGCGTTTCAAGGTGATCCGCTTCTCTTTCAGGCCATTGCCATGTGTCTGATCGGTTTCTTTCTCATCTGGAGTATCGAGTTCACAGCTTCTAAAATGCAATCGGGAAAAGAAAAATGAAAACTTACGGCATTCTCGGCTATCCCTTGGGACATTCGTTTTCCAAAAAATATTTTACGGAAAAATTTAGGCGCGAACGCCTGGAGGCGGAATATCTCAATTTTGAAATCGAGGATCTCGAATCCGTGAAAAACATTCCGGAGCATTATCCCCGACTGCACGGCCTGAATGTAACCATTCCCTACAAACAAAAAATTCTACCTTATTTATCCCGGATCAGTCCCGAAGCCCAACTCGTGGGCGCTGTGAACTGCATTCGGGTCGAACGGCAAAACGGCGAAATCCGGTTGTCGGGTTACAACACCGATGTTTTCGGTTTCCGCACTTCCTTGCTGCGTTTCCTCTCCGAAATACCGGAAAAAGCCCTGATATTGGGAAACGGAGGAGCAGCAAAAGCCGTGCGCTACGTATTAAAATCATTGAATATAGAAGTACGTACCGTTTCCCGAACCCCTCATACCGTAGAAGAAACGGATTACCTCTCCTTGCCGGACTTGCTGCCCGGCTGCCGGCTGATCGTCAACACCACCCCGCTGGGCATGTGGCCGGAAACCCATACCTACCCGGCTATTCCGTATGAATTACTGACACCTCGGCATTACCTCTTCGATTTGGTTTATAACCCGGAAACTACAGAATTTATGAAAAGAGGAGCTGCCCAGGGAGCCCGCATTCGGAACGGATTGGAAATGCTGACCGAACAGGCTGAAGCCGGTTGGAAAATTTGGAACTCTCCGCTATTGTAAAATAACCGCTCCCGGGAGCTGAAGGTTTTATTTCGAAATATTTTTAAATTGAAAATAATTTTGTTATCTTCGCAAACGTTAGCGAATAAAAACCTATGTACAGACCTTCCGAATACTATTTCGTACTCGCCTATATTATGGGAAGCCTCAAATTTCACTGGGGTTTATAAAGTACGGCACATCTGTACCGCATTTCCCCGCCCATCTGTCGATCGGGCCTGTTTTACCAATTCATATTACATATCTTATCCAAATAAACAGTTATGGAAAAAAAGTTGTTATTGGGTGTAGAGGCTGTCGCCCAAGGGGCCATTGACAGCGGTCTGTCCGGAGTATATGCTTATCCGGGAACTCCCTCCACCGAAATTACGGAATACATTCAAAATTCTCCGCTGGCAGCGGAACGTCATATTCACCGCGAATGGTCGGCCAATGAAAAAACGGCTCTGGAAACCGGCTTAGGGATGTCTTACGCCGGAAAAAGAGCGCTGATCTGTATGAAACATGTCGGCATGAACGTAGCCGCCGATTGCTTTATGAATGCAGCTATCACCGGTGCTAACGGCGGAATGGTTATCGTGGCGGCCGACGATCCCTCCATGCATTCTTCCCAAAACGAACAAGATTCCCGGGTGTACGGCAAATTTGCCATGATCCCCGTACTCGAACCTTCCAATCAGCAGGAAGCTTACGATATTACCCGTTATGCTTTCAGCTTATCCGAAAATACAGGCAGTCCGGTACTTATTCGTATCACCACCCGCCTGGCACATTCCCGTTCGGGAGTAGAAACCCAAGCGCCTCTCCCGCAAAACATGTTGAAATTACCTGAAAACAAACGGCAATTCGTACTTTTGCCGGCCATCGCCCGGCAACGCTATCAATTGCTGCTGGAAAAACAATCTGTTTTTGAACAGGCTTCGGAAACTTCCGGATTCAACCGTTATGAGGAAGGGGAAAACTCCTCCCTGGGCATCATCACCTGCGGAATAGGCTACAACTACCTGATGGAGAATTTCGATGGGAAATGTCCCTATCCGCTCGTAAAAATCAGTCAGTATCCTTTGCCATCCTCCCTGATAGAAAAATTATTTGCCCGGTGTAAAGATATTTTAGTTATTGAGGAAGGTTATCCGGTAATCGAAGAACTTTTGAAAGGATATCCGGGAAATTCCCGGATTCAGGGACGTTTAAGCGGACGTCTTCCCCGCACCGGCGAATTGACGCCGGATGCTGTCGCCCGGGCCCTGGATTTGCCTGTACCCGAAGGCCAGCCGGTCCCCGGCATCGTGACAGCCCGACCGCCTGCTTTATGCAACGGTTGCAGCCACCGTGATGTTTACAAAGCCCTCAATGAAGTCATTGCCGGCTACGGCGAAGGCCGGGTTTTCTCCGACATCGGCTGTTATACGCTGGGAGCCCTTCCTCCTTTCCAGGCCATCAATTCTTGCGTGGACATGGGAGCTTCGGTGACTATGGCAAAAGGGGCCGCCGATGCCGGTCTGTTTCCGACCGTAGCGGTAATCGGAGACTCTACCTTTACCCACTCGGGTATGACCGGATTATTGGATGCCGTTAATGAAAAATCTCCGATCACCGTTATTATTTCCGATAACGAGTCGGTATCCATGACGGGGGGACAAGACTCTGCCGCTTTGGGAAAACTGGAATCGATTTGTCAAGGAATCGGCGTAGAGCCGGAACACATCCGTGTTTTAAATCCCGTACCTAAAAATCATGACGAATTATGCCGGATCATCCGGGAAGAACTCGAATATCAAGGCGTATCCGTCATCATTCCCCGCCGCATTTGTATCCAAAAAGCCCGCAGAGACGGAGGCCCGAAATCTGTTGCCGCAAAATAAGTGAAGAATTTGAAAATCGATTTTAGACACCGAAAGATGAAAACAAATATAATTTTAGCAGGAGTTGGCGGACAAGGGATCTTATCCATAGCAGCCGCTTTGGGGTCTGCCGCCCTGACCAATCACCTTTATATGAAACAAGCCGAAACCCACGGCATGAGCCAAAGAGGAGGAGACGTACAATCTTTTATGCGCATCTCCGATCGCCCTATTTACTCCGACCTTATTCCCAAAGGAGGAGCCGATATCATTTTATCCGTCGAACCTATGGAGGCCTTACGCTACCTTCCCTATCTGAAAGAAGGAGGATATGTCGTAACCAATTCCACCCCTTTTATCAATATTCCGGATTATCCCGACACGGAAAAATTGATGCACACACTGACAGCCCTCCCTCACCGGATCATTATCGATGCGGATGAAACCGCCAAAGTAAAAGCCGGCAATCTGCGGGCCAGTAATTTTGTTATGCTCGGAGCGGCTTCTCCTTTTATCGATATTCCTTTCGAATACCTCGAAGAGGGCGTACGTTCCCTCTTCGCACGCAAGGGAGAAGACATTGTGGAAATGAATTTAAAAGCCTTACACGCCGGACGCGCTTTTGCTTTGAATCCCGCTTAAAACCGCTTTTCCCACCACCTGATAAAGCAGTGTAAACATCTTATTTACACTGCTTTATTTATTTTATTTCCTCACTTTTTTCCGTTATTTTTTCACTTTTTACTTTTAAGTATTATCTTTACCGAATTTTAAAGCAAGTGTGAAATAAATTTAAAAATAATATTAACCGGATATTGTTGTAATCCATGGAAGTATTACAACTCTTGTAACTTAAAAATCTACACATGAAAGGACTAAAAATCGTTGTTCTTGCGAAGCAGGTTCCCGACACGAGAAATGTGGGAAAAGACGCTATGAAAGCTGACGGAACTGTAAACAGGGCAGCTTTACCTGCTATTTTTAACCCTGAAGATTTGAATGCACTGGAACAGGCATTGAGAATGAAAGATACAATCGAAGGCACGACCGTGCATATTTTAACCATGGGCCCCGGACGGGCAGCCGAAATTATCCGCGAAGCCATGTATAGAGGGGCTGATGGAGGATATTTGTTATCTGACCGCGCCTTTGCCGGTTCCGATACGTTAGCGACTTCTTATGCTCTCTCCTGCGCCCTCCGGAATATATCGCCGGACCTGATTATCTGCGGCCGCCAGGCTATCGACGGAGATACGGCTCAGGTGGGCCCTCAAGTCGCGGAAAAACTCCGTTTACCTCAGGTTACTTATGCCGAAGAAATTTTGTCCCTTACCGATAGCCACCTGACGGTCCGTCGCCGGCTCGAAAGAGGAATAGAAATGGTAGAATGTCCCGTACCCTGCGTAGTAACCGTCAACGGTTCGGCAGCACCCTGCCGCCCCCGCAACGCCCGTCTGGTCATGAAATACAAACATGCCAAAGCGACTTCCGAAGCCCAGAACGCCGGAGAAGATTATATTACCCTGGCCACAGATCGGCCGTATCTGAAACTAACCGAATGGAGCGTAAACGATATTGAATGCGATGCTAAAGATTTGGGGTTAAGCGGTTCGCCTACCAAAGTAAAAAATATCGAAAGTGTCGTATTTCACGCCAAAGAAGCTAAAGTACTGAATGCTTCCGACGAGGCCATCGATGCCATGATGAAAGAATTAATCACCAATCATACCATCGGTTAATTCCGGCTGACAACCACAAGTCCAAAGTCGGGAGATTTCCCGGACTTTATCCACTTTCAAAATTAAAAAACAGATGATGAACAGCGTATTTGTATATTGCGAAATAGAAGAGGGAAACGTAGCAGACGTGAGCCTCGAATTACTGACAAAAGGACGTAAACTGGAGGCCGTCGCTCTCGGGTCCGGAATGGACGAAATCGAAAAACAGGTCTTCCCTTACGGAGTAGACGTATTATGGATCGGAGACGATAAAAAACTGTCTCCCTACACCACCCTTCCCCATACCTCGGTATTGGTAAAACTTTTTCAAGAAGAAAAACCCCAGATTGCCTTGATGGGCGCAACCAGTGTAGGCCGGGATCTGGGCCCCCGGGTATCCTCGGCTTTGCATAGCGGTTTGACCGCCGATTGCACCAGTCTCGAAATCGGAGATTATCAAGATGTGAAAAACCAAAAAACCTATCACAATCTTCTTTACCAGATCCGGCCGGCTTTCGGAGGAAATATCGTAGCCACTATCGTAAATCCCGAATGTCGTCCGCAAATGGCAACCGTGCGCGAAGGCGTCATGAAAAAGGAAATCGTCGATCCCAACCACCGGGGAGAAGTAAAAAAAATCGACCTGGCCCGCTATGTGGATGAAACGGATTTTATCGTGAAAGTCATCGAGCGTCATATGGAGAAATCCAAAGTCAACATAAAAGCCGCCCCCATTATCGTAGCGGGAGGATATGGTGTCGGATCGAAAGAAAACTTTAAATTATTGTATGAACTGGCCGAAGTCCTGGGAGGAGAAGTAGGAGCTTCCCGGGCCGCTGTAGATGCCGGTTTTTGCGAACACGAACGCCAGATCGGACAAACAGGAACTACCGTACGCCCTAAATTGTATATCGCCTGCGGTATTTCCGGCCAAATACAGCACACAGCAGGAATGGAAGAATCAGCTATGGTAATCGCCATCAATACGGACGAAAGTGCTCCCATCAACAAATTCGCCGATTATGTCATTACCGGTGACTTGAATGTGGTCATCCCCAAAATGATTCAATATTATAAAAAGAACAGTAAATAACCGATAAACCGAATCCGGTTTCGGAGTTTATAATGCTAATAGATAAAAAAAACACATATGGCTAATTTTTATACCGATAACGAAGATATAAAATTTCATCTGGCCCATCCGCTGATGAAAAAAATCGTTACCCTGAAAGAAAGAAATTTTACGCAGGCCCAACAGTACGAAGATGCACCCCGCGACTACGAAGATGCCTTTGACAATTATGATAAAGTTCTGGAAATTGTGGGGGAAATCTGCGGAGATGTAGTGGCCGTCAATGCGGAATCCGTAGATCAGGAAGGCCCTCAAGTAGTAAACGGACACGTAGAATATGCCGCCGGCACCCGTCAAAATATAGATGTCATCAACCAGGCCGGACTCAACGGTATCTCCCTGCCCCGGGAATACAACGGTTTGAATTTTCCGATCGTCCCCTTTATTATGGCTGCCGAAATCGTAGCCCGGGCCGACGCAGGATTACAAAATATCTGGGGATTGCAGGATTGTGCCGAAACGATCAACGAATTCGCCAATGCCGAACAAAAAGCGAAGTACCTGCCCCGGGTGAGCGCCGGTGAAACTTGCGCCATGGACCTCACAGAGCCCGATGCCGGTTCCGACCTGCAGGCGGTTCAATTAAAAGCGGCCTACAACGAAACGGACGGAAAGTGGTATCTGAACGGAGTAAAACGGTTCATTACAAACGGAGACGGTCACATTTCGCTGGTTTTAGCCCGTTCGGAAGAAGGAACCAACGATGGCCGCGGTCTCTCTATGTTTATCTACGACCGCAACAGCAATGCTGTAACCGTTCGCCGGATAGAGAATAAATTGGGTATCAAAGGATCTCCCACCTGCGAGTTGGTATTTAAAAACGCTCCCGCCGAACTGGTTGGCGAACGGAAAATGGGGTTGATCAAATACGTGATGGCCTTGATGAATGCCGCCCGCCTCGGCATCGGAGCTCAATCGGTCGGGATTGCCGAAGCAGCTTACCGGGAAGGCCTGAAATACGCCCGGGAAAGAAAACAGTTCGGGAAAGCCATCATCGAATTCCCGGCCATCTATGAAATGCTTTCCAATATGGAAGCCAAACTCCACGGGATCCGTTCCGTTTTATACGAAACCGCCCGTTTCGTAGATCTCTATAAAACCTATTACCACATTTCCAAAGAAAGAGCATTGGACAAAGAGGAGCGGAACGAAATGAAAGAATACCAGAAGCTGGCCGATATTTACACCCCGCTTCAAAAACTCTTTGCCAGTGAATATGCCAATGAGATTACCCACGACTCTCTGCAAATCCACGGCGGTTCAGGCTTTATGAAAGATTATCCCATACAGCGCCTGGTGAGAGACGCCCGTATTACCAATATATATGAAGGAACCTCCCAATTGCAGGTAGTGGCAGCTATCCGGGGAGTCACCACAGGGCAATATGCCAAACACATCCGGGAAGTATATGAAAAAGCCGAAATCGCGCCCGAACAGGAATATTTACGTGAAGTGCTGAAAGAAATGACCGCACAACTTGAAAATGCGACTCAAACGGTAAGCGCCGTCGGTAATACCGAATATACCGATTTTCACGCGCGCCGCCTGGTGGAAATGGCTGGTTATACCATCATCGGTTATCTGCTCTTGCTGGATGCCCAAAAAGCAGAACGGTTTGTAAAATCCGCCCAGATTTTTATCAAGTATGCCCAGGCGAAAGTATGTGCCCATGCCTCTTTCATTCAATCTTTTAACCCGGATGATTTAGGTAAATATAAAAAATAAATGTAAAAAAACCGCTAAAAAGCCGCTTTTTTATCTATTTTGCAAGCAACTTAATCTTAAATAAAGTCATTATGAAGTCATTAAACATTTTATTTGTACTTTCATTCATTTTCCTTTTTTCTGGGCTGTCGGCTCAGGAAACGGCATTATGGATGCGCTATCCGGCGATTTCTCCGGACGGGAAAACCATTGCATTTAATTACAAAGGCGATGTTTACACCGTAAATAGTGAAGGAGGAAAAGCCACTCAGTTAACCACCCATCCGGGATACGACGGTTATCCGGTATGGTCGCCGGACAGTAAAACCATCGCTTTCGCTTCGGACCGCGAAGGGGGTATGGACGTCTATACCGTAGCGGCCACCGGAGGGGTGCCCAGACGCCTGACCTGGAACTCTACTTCCGAAGTTCCGGTAGCTTTTACTCCCGACGGAAAAAAAATCATATACCAGGCCAATATTCTGCCGGATGCCGCTTACTCCCAATTCCCGAGCAGCGCTCAAATGTACGCTGTTTCTATAAACGGAGGCCGTCCGGAACAATTCCTGACTTTCGAAACTCACGATCTCTCTTTCAACAAAGCCGGCGATAAAATCGTTTATCACGACCGGAAAGGGTATGAAGATAACTGGAGAAAGCACCATACTTCTTCCATTACCCGCGATGTGTGGATGTACGATTTGAAAACAGGGAAATTTACCAACCTCACCAACAAAGAAGTGGAAGACCGGAACCCCGTATTCGCCGATAACGATGAAACGATCTATTTTTTGAGTGAACGTTTCGGCTCTTTCAATGTCTGCAAAATGTCCCTGAAAAATCCCGGAGATATCAAGCAAATCACCAAACATACTAAGAACCCGGTCCGTTTCCTTTCCCGGGCCAATGACGGAACCTTGAGTTATTTCTACAACGGGGACATCTATACCCTGAAAGAAGGCGGCCAACCGAAGAAACTGACTGTTACCGTAGTTACCGACCAAATCGAACCTCAGGTAACCAATCAGACCCTGAGAAGCGGAGCTTCTGAAATGGCCGTATCTCCTACCGGAAAAGAAATTGCATTTATCGTGCGCGGAGATGTATTTGTTACTTCGGTCGATTACAGTACGACCAAAAGAATCACCAACACGCCTACTCAGGAAAGATCCGTCGGCTTTTCCCCGGACGGACGGAAACTGGTATATGCAGCCGAAAGAGACGGGAACTGGAATATATACATGACCAGCCTGCCCGATTCCACCGACAAGCAGTTCACCTATGCCAAAGAATTGAAAGAAGAAGCTGTCACAAAAGGTAAAAATGCCAAATTCCAGCCGGCCTTCTCTCCGGACGGCAAGGAAATCGCTTTCCTGGAAAACCGAACCGAACTGAAAGTCATTAATCTGAAAAATAAAAAAATCCGCACCGTATTGCCGGGAAAATACAACTACTCTTATTCCGACGGTGACCAATGGTATCAATGGTCTCCCGACGGGAAATGGATGCTGGCTCAGTATTTCGAAAAAGGAGGATGGCAAAATATCGACGTAGCTCTGGTAAAAGCCGATGGCAGCGGAGAAATTCATAATCTCACCAATAGCGGCTATAGCGATGGCAGACCTCAATGGATGATGGACGGTAAAGCCGTTATCTGGATGTCCGACCGGGCCGGACTTCGCAGCCACGGAAGCTGGGGAGCGGAATACGACGTATATGCCCTTTTCCTCGATCCGAAAGCCTGGGACGAATTCAGAATGAACAAAGAAGAAGCGGCTTTAGCCAAAGAAGAAAAAAAGGACGAACCGGCTAAAGACAAAAACGATAAAAAAGACAACAAAAAGGGAGGTAAAAAAGACGATAAAAAAGAAGCAAAATCTAAAAAAGAAGATGCCGTCAAATTACCGGAAGTAAAAATCGATCTGACGAATTTGGAAGACCGCATCGTCCGCCTGACCATCAATTCCTCCGACCTCGGCGACGCCGTATTGACGAAAGACGGAAATAAATTGTACTACCTGACCCGTTTCGAAGGCGGATACGATTTGTGGGTAAGAGATTTTAAAGAAGGTTCTACCCGCATTTTAGCCAAACTGAATGCCTGGGGAGGAGCTCTGGAAATGGATAAGGAAGGGAAAAATCTCTACCTGCTGACCAATGGCCGCATGAGTAAAATCGATGTCAATAGCGGTAAAAGTACGCCTATCTCTTACGCCGCCGAACTGGAACTCAAGAAGCCCCAGGAAAGAGAATATATTTTCGACCACGCCTGGCAGCAGGTAGTCGACAAATTCTACGATCCCGCTATCCATAACATCGACTGGAATTATTATAAAAACGAATACAAACGCTTCCTGCCGTATGTCAATAATAATTATGATTTCGCTGAAGTCTTAGGGGAATTATTGGGGGAATTGAACGCTTCCCACACCGGAGCCCGTTACTACGCGCCGAATACGGCACCTCAAACGGCCACCCTGGGAGCTTTCTATGATCCGGATTATAAAGGAGACGGCCTGAAAATCCTCGAGATTCTGGAAAAAGGCCCGCTTACCTGTGCCGGAACCAAAATCCAGCCCGGAGTAATCATCGAAAAAATCAACAATCAACCGATCAAAGCGGGAGAAGATTATTTCCATTTGCTGAACAATCTGAGCGGGAAACGGGTATACCTGTCTCTCTATAATCCCACAACCAAAGAAAGATGGGAAGAACACGTAAAACCGATCTCCGCCGGCGCCCAAAACAACCTCTTGTACGAAAGATGGGTAAAACAACGCAAAGAGCTGGTAGAGAAGCTTTCCGGAGGAAAGATCGGATATGTGCACATCAAAGGCATGAACAGCCAAAGCTTCCGGGAAATCTATTCCGATATTTTCGGACGCTACAGAAACAAAGAAGCAATCATTCTGGATACCCGTTTCAATGGAGGCGGTTGGTTGCATGAAGACCTGGCTATTATGCTGAGCGGGAAAAAATTCGCCGAATTCGTACCGCGCGGACAATATATCGGCCAGGATCCCTTCGCCCAGTGGACCAAACCCTCGGCTGTCGTTATGAGCGAAAGTAATTACAGTAACGCCCACGGCTTCCCCTGGGTATATAAAGAACTGGGCATCGGGAAACTCATCGGAATGCCCGTACCGGGAACTATGACTGCCGTATGGTGGGAAAATCAACAGGATCCGAGTATCGTATTCGGTATTCCTCAAGTAGGCATGAAAGACAATCAGGGCCGTTACCTGGAGAACCTGCAATTAGAACCCGATATCAAAGTAACTAACGACCCGGAATCCGCTCTACAGGGAAAAGATCCCCAGATCGAAGCTGCCGTTAAAAGTTTACTGGAAGAAATAAAATAAGTCTTTAAAAAGGGAAGCCTTCGCTATGCGAAAACTTCCCAACCGAAAATGGAGTTCACCTGAGCGTGAACTCCATTTTTTACTTTACTTATCTGCTCCGGTATATTCCTTTACCTTTCCCCAGCCTGTCAACCCCTCCCCGGCCCTATTCGAAAAAACCAACTTTCCTCATAAAAGAAATACCCCAGCTTTTTCGCACGCTTCCCGGAGCGCTTCCGGCCAAAGTCCTGCCTGCACTTCACCGATATGGCATTTTTGCAACAACAGCATACATAAACGGGATTGACCGATACCGCCCCCCAAAGTTTGCGGTAACTTTCCCGCTAACAGCAGCGAATGAAAATAAAGTTTCTCTCTCTCTTTGCATTTCCGGATTTCCAATTGCTTTTGCAAAACCTCCGGACTGACCCGGATTCCCATGGACGAAATCTCGAAGGCAGACTTCAAGACGGGATTCCAGAGAATAATATCTCCGTTCAATCCGGTAAAACCGTCTTCGGTTTCAGACGACCAATCATCATAATCCGGGGCCCGGTCGTCATGAAGCGTACCGTCCTCCAAGCTCCCGCCTATTCCCCGGATAAAAACCGCTTTGTACTTTTCCGCAATGAGCCGTTCCCTCTCTTTCGGTGTAGCCTGGGGATACAATTGACGTAACTCTTCGGCATGTATAAAATGGATCTCTTCCGGCAAAAAGGGACGTAAAACGGGAAATTGTTCACTCAATAAAAATTCCGTTCGCTTTAAGGCAGCATAAATCCGGCTTACACATTTATAAAGGCAGGACACCGTACGTTCTTCGGGCAAAATCACCTTTTCCCAGTCCCACTGATCTACATAAACCGAATGTATATTACTCATTCGCTCTCCCGGCCGTAAAGCATTCATATCCGTATAGATTCCCATACCCGGTTGTATATGATGCCTCCACAAAGCATACCGTTTCCATTTAGCCAGGGATTGCACAATCTCGGCTTCTCCTCCATTCAGCATTTCGACCGGAAAACTGACCGGAAACTCCGCTCCGTTCAAATTATCGTTCAGACCTTTTCCCGAAGGTACCGCAATAGGGGCGGTAATCCTTCTTAATTTTAACTCCGCTGCCAAAGCCAACTGGAAAGTGTCCTTTACAAATTTAATGGCGTGTTCGGTCTGCCATATCCCCAACAAAGACTCATAATTCTCAGGCAAATACAATTGTCGCATGTGTTTCCATTTTTAGATTTAAAACAAAAAACCTTCCCGGAATCCGGGAAGGCTTTATATCGGTTACAACATTACATACTAACAATACCCTCCCTCTTGCAATCGGCGATTATTGCAATGATGAAAGAAAATAGTAGTATCGAATGTTCTCATAAATTCAATCTTCGGCTACAAAGTTAATGACAAATCCGATAAATTTACTTTTTAGCGGAAAAAATTCAGGCCGGATTCTTGTTTTTTCTATAAACATCCCTTGAAAGCGCGTACTTTTTATACCTCCCCCAAAATTCACCTCCTTCCTGAAAGCAAATCCCTGCCACAGAACAAAGTTGTATAACCTTATAAACCCGGTACGTCATTCCGTCTGTTTTTCTCTTCCCCGGGAAATACGATAACTCCCTCTTCTTCAGTATAGCAAAGACCGGTGAAAAATTTAGCTTCTGATTTTTCTGTACAGGCACTCGGAAATCCCACCAGCGTTGCTGAAGCCTGCACCCCTCCTTTCGGACAACGGCTCAGAAAATTGTATTTAAAATCCGCAGGTAAATTGATTCTACTCCCATCAGTAGCTTATTCTTCAGACAACATCCTCTGTCTTTCCCTCCGGTTCAGGGGGAACAGAAACCCTTTCCATTCCCTTTTACTTTCAGGGAAAATCCTTATCTTTGTCATTCGAAAACCTCCCCGGAGACTATAACACAACACAATGAATATCAGAAAATTAACTCTTGCACTATTTTTCACATCACTGGGTTTCATTCTCCTTTCCTGTACCGGTAAACAAGAGAAAAAGAGAATGGTCAGTGTAAGTATACTTCCCCAACAATATTTTGTGGAACGGATTGCCGGTGACTACGTAAAAGTGAACGTAATGATTCCTCCCGGCATGAATCCCGCAACCTGCGATTTAATTACCGAACAACTGAAAAATTTATACGACAGCGATATTTATTTTGCAATCGGTTACCTGCCTTTTGAAACCTCGCATTTATACCCGGTACTGGAAGGCCAGAAAAATATCCGGTTGATCAAACATTCCGACGGACTCGATCTGATCGAAGGAAGTTGCAGCCATTCCCACACCCATTCTCACCCGCATGAAGAAGGAGTGGACCCTCACGTATGGCTTTCTCCCCTTTACGCCCGGCAGATCGCCCGAGAGATTACGGAAGTACTGTCCGAAAAATACCCGGAACAAAAAGATACTTTCGAAACCAATTACCGGAAACTGGAAAAGGATATCGAAGGAATCGCCCGGCAAGCCCGGGAAATCCTCGCTACTAAAAAGCATAAAGCCTTTTTAATTTATCACCCCGCCCTCACCTACTTTGCCCGGGACTACGGCCTGGAACAAATTTCCATAGAAGACGAAGGCAAAGAACCTCATCCGGCTCATTTGAAGGAAATTATCGATACCGTCCGACAGAAAGGTATACACCTTATTTTTATTCAAAATCAGTTCGATATCAGCAACGCAGAAGCCATCGCGCAGGAAACGGGAAGTAAAGTCATTCCCATCGATCCCCTGAGCCCGGACTGGCTTACCGAAATGCAAAAATTAATCCGCCTGCTGGACGAAAATCTCCAATGAATATGCCGACTGTTCTCGAACTCAAAAACATTACCGCCGGCTACGAAAGCGGGCCGGTTCTCCAAAAAGTCAATTTCCAACTGGACGAACGTGATTTCGTCGGGATTATAGGTCCCAACGGGGGAGGGAAAACCACTTTGCTGAAAGTTATGCTGGGATTGCTCAAGCCTCTGCAGGGGGAAGTCCTTTACCGGGTACCCACTCAGAATTTATTCGGTTATCTTCCTCAAAACAGCCGTTTCGACCTTCGGTTTCCGATTTATGTGCGGGAAGTGGTACTCTCCGGTCTGTTATCGGAAAAAGGACTGTTCGGTTCCTATACCCGCAAAGACCGTTTACGAGCTGAAGCATTACTGGAGAAATACGGCATGGGAGCTTATACAAAAGTCCCCATCGGAGAATTATCGGGAGGACAAATGCAACGGGTGTTCTTATGCCGGGCCATCATATCGGCCCCCCGGGTACTGATATTAGACGAGCCCACCACCTATGTCGACAGCAATTTTGAAAAAGAATTCTATGCCATTTTGAAAGAACTGAACAAAACGATGAGCATCATTATGGTTTCCCACGACCTCGGAACCATTTGTTCCCATGTAAAAACCATTGCCTGTGTCAACCGGGAACTCCATTACCATCGTTCCAACCTCATTACGAACGAGCAACTGAAATCTTATAATTGTCCCATCGAATTGATTTCTCACGGCAAAGTCCCCCACCGGGTGCTTACCTTACACGAAGAAAATCCGGAGCAGACCGAAAAGCGGGAAGAATAAACCCAGAGATACGAACCCGAAAGTTTACGTTTATGTTTGAATTACTTCAATACGATTTTTTCCGGAATGCTTTTTTAAGCACCATACTGACGGGCATCAGTTGCGGACTGGTGGGAACCTATATCGTGGCCAAACGCATGGTATTCATCAGCGGAGGTATTACCCATGCTTCTTTCGGAGGCCTGGGGATCGCTTATTTCCTGGGATTTTCTCCTATGCTGGGAGCCACACTGTTTTCCATACTTTCCGCACTGGGTATCCTTTTTCTTTCCGAAAACAAAAAGATACGGGAGGACTCCCTGATCGGTATTTTCTGGTCTGCGGGCATGGCAATCGGAGTACTTTTTATTTACCTCACTCCGGGATATGCCCCCAATCTGATGTCTTACCTCTTCGGCAATATTCTTACTGTCCCCACCGGACAAATGTATTTGTCGGGAGCCTTGTGCGGTTGTATTCTGGTATTTTTCATTCTGTTTTACCGCCCCTTATTTTATATTGCTTTCGACAAGGAATATAGCCGGACCCACCAGGTACCGGTAAACGGTATCGACACCGGCATTACCCTGATCATCGCTTTATGTGTAGTATTATGCATGAAACTAGCCGGCATAATTCTGGTGATTTCTTACCTGACCATTCCTCAGGCTATCAGCGGGCTGGTATACAAAAACTTTAAACAACAACTGATTGCCTCTTCCGTGGTCAGCACCCTCGGTTCGGTTGCGGGACTATTCGTCTCCGCCCGTTTGAAACTTCCTTCCGGAGCCACCATTGTCATTTGTTTTCTCCTGATGTTTCTTCTCGTATGGGGAATTAAAAAAATCAGGCAAAACAAGTAACTTTTATCATTTGTATTTTCGTTTTTGGAAGTAAGTTTTCTTAGTTTTGTGACGTTATCCAAAGAATCTAAAATTTAAAACGTTTGAAATATGAATTATGATTTAATCGTTATCGGTAGCGGCCCCGGAGGCTATGTTGCCGCCATTCGCGGAGCTCAGCTCGGCATGAACGTAGCCGTTGTGGAAAGAGCCGAATTGGGAGGGATTTGCCTCAATTGGGGATGTATACCGACCAAATCCCTTTTAAAATCGGCTCAGGTGCTGGATTACGCCCGTCATGCCGAAACCTATGGAGTTAAAGTGGAAAATGCAGAACCGGACTTCGGCGCCATCATCGCACGCAGCCGGGAAGTAGCGGATAAAATGAGTAAAGGAATACAATACCTTTTTAAGAAAAACAACATTACCGTGATCGCCGGATACGGAAAACTGACGGCCGACAAAAAAGTAGAAGTGACTCCGGAAAACGGAGAGAAGCAGGTGTATGAAGCCACCCACATCATACTGGCTACCGGCGCCCGCTCCCGCCAGCTTCCGGCTATTCCCCAGGACGGCAAACGCATTATCGGCTATCGTCAGGCACTGACCCTGGATCATAAACCGGCCTCTATGCTGGTCGTAGGCTCCGGCGCTATCGGGTCTGAACTGGCTTGGTTTTACAACGCCATGGGAACCAAAGTTACCCTGGTTGAATTTTTACCCAACGTATTGCCGGTGGAAGACGAGGAAGTATCCAAACAAATCGCCCGTTCTTTCAAAAAAGCAGGCATCGAAGTGATGGTGAAGTCTTCGGTGGAAAGCGTAGAACCCTCCGGCGATTTACTCAAAATCAACATTAAAAATAAAAAAGGCGATATCGAAGTCCGCGAAGCGGAAATCGTTCTTTCAGCGGCCGGAATCACCCCGAACGTAGAAAATATCGGACTGGAAGAAGCCGGCGTAGAACTGGAAAAAGGACGGGTAAAAGTAGACGACTATTACCGGACTAATGTCGCAGGAATCTATGCCATCGGAGACATCGTACACGGACCCGCTTTGGCCCACGTCGCTTCTGCCGAAGCCATCTGCTGCGTCGAAAAAATAGCAGGTCTGGATCCCGAAACCATAGATTACGGCAATATTCCGGGATGTACCTATACGACCCCTGAAGTGGCTTCTGTCGGAATGAGCGAAGCCAAAGCTTTGGAAGCCGGCTACGAACTGAAAATCGGAAAATTTCCTTTCACAGCATCCGGCAAAGCCAGTGCCGCCGGAGCAAACGACGGCTTTATCAAATTGATATTCGACGCTAAAGACAATACCGTTTTAGGAGCACACATGATCGGCATGAACGTGACCGAAATGATAGCCGAATTGGTGTTGGCCCGTAAGAAAAGAGTAACGGCACACGACCTGATCAAAACCGTCCATCCTCATCCTACCATGAGCGAAGCCGTGATGGAAGCAGCAGCCGCAGCTTACGACGAAGTTATCCATCTATAAAAAAATACCACCTAAAAACCAGAGGACCAAAATGATAATCAAATTTTAAAAAACAGATTTATGAACATGAGAACAAGCATTTTGACTGCAGTCCTTTTTATGAGCTGCACTGGTGTATTCGCACAATCCGTTACACAAAAAGATTTACAGGAAATCCAGGCCAGTTTTGTAAAAGATGGACCGACCAAGGCGATTCAAAACATATTGACAGCCAATAAAAACCTGAAAGCTAACGCCCTGAACCGGGAGATGCAGGGAAAAATCGATCATTACTTTAAATACCGGGTAAAAGTAAAGGGGATTACGAACCAATACAGTTCCGGCCGTTGCTGGATGTTTACTTCCATGAATGTCTTACGTCCCGATGTAATGAAGAAATACAACCTGAATGATTTCGATTTTTCGCACAATTATACCTACTTCTGGGATATATTCGAGAAATCGAATCTCTTCCTGGAAAATGCAATCCGCACAGCCGACAAGGATATGCAGGACCGGGAAGTAACCACTTACTTCCAGTCACCCGTGGGCGATGGGGGCGTATGGAACCTGTATTACAACGTAGCTCAAAAATACGGCGTGGTTCCTCAGGAAGTCATGCCGGAAACAGCCAATTCCAATGCCACGTCTCAAATGCTCAGCCTGCTTAACGAAAAACTGCGTTTAGGAGGATATACCCTGCGGGAAATGGCGGCACAAGGTAAAAAAATCAATGAACTGCGGAAAGAGAAAAAAGAAATCCTGAAAGACGTATACCGTATTCTGGCCCTCTGTCTGGGAGAACCGCCCCACGAATTTACCTGGAGATACAAAGACAAGGACGGAAACATCCAGGAACTGGCCAATTATACTCCCCAGCGCTTCTATCAGGAAATTACCCCGGCCGATTACTCGCCCGATAATTACATCATGATTATGAACGATCCCACCCGGGAATATTACAAAGTGTATGAAATCCAGAATTACCGGAATACGGAAGAAGGCATCAATTGGGTATACCTCAATTTACCCAATGAAGACATCAAAAAAGCAGCATTGGCTTCCATCAAAGCGAATGAGCCCATGTATGCTTCCTGCGATGTAGGCAAACAATTCCAGGGCGATGCCGGTATCATGGATCCTTCTCTCTACGATTACGAAAGCCTGCTCGGCGTCAAACTGAAAATGGATAAAAAAGCCCGCATCCTCACCCGCCAGAGCGGTTCCTCACATGCCATGACCCTCATCGGTTGTGATACGGATATTAATGACAAACCGGTAAAATGGGAATTCGAGAACAGTTGGGGCAGCAGTAGCGGCCATAACGGTTATCTGACGTTTACCGATGACTGGTTTAACGAATATATGTTCCGGCTCGTCATCCACAAAAAATACCTGGACGACAAAGCACTCCAAAGCCTGAAACAAAAACCGGTCCAATTACCGGTATGGGACTATATGTTCTGATTTTAAAAAAACCAGAGGTTCCGGCCTCTGGTTTTCTTTTTATACAGATCTCCTTCCGGCAGCTACTTCCATTCTCCCCAGGAAAGAAGAGGATCACCGATAAATCAACACGGAAGCATAAGCCGACACTCCCTCTTCCCGCCCTTCGAATCCCATCTGTTCCGTCGTGGTCGCTTTTACCGATACATCTTCTGCCTCTATGCCCAAGATGCCGGAAAGACACGCTTGCATTTCCCCGATTCTCGGTTTGAGTTTCGGACGTTGCAGACAAACGACACTGTCTACATTCCCGATGGAATACCCCTTCTCCCGAATCATTTCTACCGTACGTTTCAGCAGATACTTGCTGTCGATTCCTTTAAATTCCTCGGAGGTATCCGGGAAATGATATCCGATATCCCGCAAACCGGCAGCCCCCAGTAAAGCATCGCATATGGCGTGTATCAATACGTCCCCGTCGGAATGGGCGACACACCCTTTCTCATGTTCGATTTTTATTCCTCCTATCCATAATTCCAATCCTTTTTCCAAGCGATGTACGTCTATTCCTATACCTGTCTTTATTTTCATATGATTTCCTCCCGAAAAGCTATTTATTTTGCAAGATTAAGAAAAAAAGCCTTCCCCTACTTCCGAAAAGATGAATTTCTTCAAAAAAAACTCCCGTCTTGCCATCTTCCGTACAATTTAACTATATTTGTATAGAAATTAAAGCCGTCCGATGGGGACGTCCGTTTCACCGATCAAAATACTGAAACGAAATGAACAGAAGTTGGTTAACCTATGCGACAGCATTCTGGGAAAATACTTGTTTCTTAACGCTACATCTTAGCGCCCAAACGGACGACTTTATATTTCTCCACCGACTCCGGAAGAAAAGAAGCAGTAAAAATTCTTGTAGCGTATCCTCCACACATTTTTCCCCCCTTTTAAAAATAAACAGGATCATGAATATTTCCGACATATACGATCAATTTATAAAAGGCCATCCGGTAACCACCGACTCCCGGAATATAAAAAAAGGAGCCGTTTTTATCGCCCTGAAGGGAGAAAATTTCGACGGCAACCGGTTTGCAGCATCTGCTCTGGAAAACGGAGCTATTTTGGCCGTCATCGACGACAAAAGTTACCGGGCGGACGACCGTTATCTGGTCGTACCGGATACCCTTATTTTTCTACAGCAAGTGGCCGCCTACCATCGTCGGCGATTAAAAATACCCATTTTGGGTATTACCGGAACAAACGGGAAAACCACCACCAAGGAGCTATGCCAGGCCGTTCTTTCCAAGCGTTTCCGGACCTTTGCTACCCGGGGAAATTACAACAACCACATCGGAGTACCCCTCACTCTTCTCGAAATGAATACGGATACGGAATTCGGAATCGTGGAAATGGGAGCCAATCATCCGGGGGAAATCAAAACCCTCTGTGACATTGCCGATCCGGATTTCGGAATCCTCACCAATATCGGACAAGCCCACCTGGAAGGGTTCGGAAGTTATGAAAACATTGTCTCCACTAAAAAACAATTGTACGATCACATCCGGAAGAAAGCCGGTAAGTTATTCGTCAATGCCGACGACCCCCTCCTGATGAAACTTTCGGAAGGACAGGAAAGGATCACTTACGGCCGTTGCGGACAAGAAATAAAAGGCGAAATCAAACAGGCTATTCCCTACCTGGTCTATGCGTTACACACCTTGCAGGGAGATTTATATATACGTACCCGTTTAACCGGAGGCTATAATCTCGATAATGCTCTGGCAGCCTCCTGTGTGGGGAAATATTTCGGGGTCGGGCCCCTGGATATCCAACAGGCTATCGAACAATACCGCCCGTCGAACATGCGCTCCCAGTTGATCAGAACGGGAAAAAACCTCCTCATCTTAGACGCTTATAATGCAAATCCCAGCAGCATGAGTGCGGCCCTTTCCCATTTCAGTGAGATGCAAGCGGAAAACAAAATCGCCATTCTGGGGGAAATGCTGGAGCTCGGAGCGGAAAGCCGTAAAGCTCACCAACATTTAATCGATTCCCTCCTTCCTCTCCATCTCCGGCAAGTACTTCTGGTAGGAAATAATTTTGAACCTTGTACTTATAATCATACCTTTATCCGGTATTTCCCCGATACGGACGCTTTGATACGGTATTTGCAGGAAAACCCGCCGGTTTCCTCCTGCATATTTATTAAAGGATCGAGAGGCAATAAACTGGAAAGAATTACAGAATACTTATAATCCTCAACCACGTGAACGACAGATTAGTCATTATACCGACTTACAACGAGAAAGAGAATATCGAAAACATTGTCCGATATGTATTCCATTTACAGCCGGATTTCGATATTATCGTCATCGAAGATAACTCTCCCGACGGGACGGCTCAAATTGTCAAAAACCTTCAAAAAGAATTTCCCCGTTTATTTATGATCGAACGAAAAGGGAAACTGGGATTGGGAACCGCTTATATTGCCGGTTTCAAGTGGGGGCTGGAACACGGCTATAATTACATTTTCGAGATGGACGCCGATTTCTCCCACAACCCGGACGATCTGGTGCGCCTCTACAAAGCCTGTCTGGAAGGAGCCGATATGGCCATCGGTTCCCGTTACGCTACCGGAGTAAATGTGGTAAACTGGCCGATGGGACGGGTATTGATGTCTTATTTCGCCTCGAAGTATGTCAAGACCATTACGGGCATGAGAATACACGACGCTACGGCCGGATTCGTATGTTACACCCGGAAAGTGCTGGAAGCCATTGATCTGGATCACATTCGTTTCAAGGGATATGCCTTTCAGATCGAAATGAAATTCACCGCCTGGACACTCGGTTTCAACCTGAAAGAAGTCCCCATCATATTTACCGACCGGACCCTGGGAACCTCCAAAATGAGCGGCGGCATTTTTACGGAAGCCTTTCTGGGAGTCATTACCATGAAATTACGAAGCCTTTTCCAGAAACCGCAAACAGCTAACGAAAAAAAGGAGCAAAATGAAAAAAGTAATTAAAAACGGCATACTGGTCAACGAAGGGAAAGCGGAAAAAGCAGATATTCTACTGGAAGGAGACATCATTACCGCTATTCGGGATACGATCCCCGAAAACGAACTGCAGGATGCGGAAGTCACCGACGCCGAGGGTTGTTTCGTCATTCCGGGTGTGATCGACGATCAGGTTCATTTCCGGGAGCCGGGGCTCACCCGAAAAGGAGACCTGTCCGAAGGAAGCCGCGCCGCCGCCGCCGGGGGGGTCACCTCTTTTATGGATATGCCCAATGTGATTCCTCCTACCCCCACCCGGGAATTGCTGGAAGAAAAGCAAAAACTCGCTTCCGGTAAATCCTACATCAACTACTCTTTCTATCTGGGAGCTACGGCCGACAATATAGCGGAGATTCGACAGGCCGATCCCCGGACGACTTGCGGCATCAAGGTGTTTATGGGAGCCTCTACCGGAAATTTACTGGTAGACGATCTCTCCGCTCTCGAACGTATATTTGCCGAAAGTCCCCTGTTAATTGCCACACACTGTGAAGATACTCCCCTTATCCAACAGAATCTGGCAGTATTCGAGTCCCGGTTCGGAGAAAACATTCCACCGGACTGTCATCCCGATATCCGGAGCCGCAAAGCTTGCCTGAAAAGTTCGGAACTCGCCGCAAAGCTGGCCCGGAAATACCACAGCCGCCTTCACATTCTCCACCTCAGTACCCGGGAAGAACCCGCCTTACTGGATAGCGGCGACCGTAAGCGTAAAAAAATAACCGGCGAAGCCTGTGTGCATCACTTGTGGTTTAAAGCCGAGGACTATGCCAGAAAAGGAAACTTTATCAAATGGAATCCTGCAATAAAAACGGAAGAAGATCGGTTGGCCTTGATTAAAGCCGTGAACGAAGGCAAAATCGACATAATCGCCACCGACCATGCCCCCCATTTGTTAAATGAAAAAAACGGTCCTTACCTGCGCGCCGCCAGCGGAGGCCCCCTGATCCAGCACTCTTTAGCCGTTATGCTGGAACTGATGGAACAAGGCTATTTCAGCCTGGAAACGGTAGTGGATAGAATGTGTCACGCTCCCGCCGACTTGTTTCAGATCCACAAACGCGGTTATTTGCGGACCGGTTACAAAGGAGATATATGCATTTTCAAAAAAGAATCCTGGACGGTGGACGAGAGCAACCTCCTCTATAAATGCGGATGGTCCCCATTAGAAGGACAAACGTTCTCCTATAAAGTAATCACTACTTTCGTCAATGGCCGGAAAGTATACGACAGAGGCTGTTTCGACGAGTCGGTACGGGGGGAATTGCTTACTTTCGATCGCTGAAGCCACTAAAAATATCCGATGCAACAAGCCGTTATAAAGAGAAGGAAAGCCGCATCTCCGATAAAACGACGTTTTTGGGTAATAAAATACTGGGAGTATACATACGACAAAGGTATTGCCAACAGGTATACCATTTCCCGCTGTATTCCGGGGATAAACAAAATGGTGACCACGGCAAAAAAAAGCATAGACAAAAGCGCAAAAACTCCCCTTCTCTGGTTGACGATAGAAGCGGAATAATAACCCGCCAAATGGGATAAAGCAAGTAAAAACAAAAAAATCAGTAAGCCGGTCTGAATCCATTCCGGCCTTTGCAGACTGTGCAGATATTCCCCCTCCGCCAAATGGTTTACAAATCGTTTCGGCAATTCCGCCAAGGAATCGGTCCAGAAATAATAAAAAGTCACAAACAAACAAGGCGTCAGCAATCCGATAAACAAAGCAACGACATCTTTCAAGGTGGAACGACCGGAAAAAAATAACACGCAAAACGCCCACAAAGCGAATAAAACCGCTTTCGGGTACAATAAAACGGAGAAAGAAATAAAAAAACCGAAATTAAAAATGGGCCCGTTGGACTTCGTATCGTTAATAGCCTCTTCTAATCCTCCCAAAGCCAAAGTAAGAGGTAAAACGACGAACAACAACATTCCCGCCCCTTCCTCCAACACCAAAGGTAATATCAATAAAACATACAGCAAAGCCGGCAAAGTGGAGCGCTGAGGTAAAAACTTATATTTTGCATTTATCAAAACCAGCAGGTAAGCTTCCGCCAATATCAAACCCATTCCTATCCCCAGCCTCGCAGCCGGCATACATTCCCGCCACCAATCCCAGGGGATAACTCCCTCTCTTTCTGTAAAAACAGGAAAATTTCCGGGACCGTAATAATTACCGAACCATATCCCCAGCATAGCCAAAGGCAATACCAGAAGCATATATAGTTTTTTCGATCGCAGAAATTTATCAAAAATCATCGGAACTCCTTATTAATTGCCGCCTTCAAGCCATCGGATCAGATCCTGACCGATATCTTTTCTGAAAGTCTTTCCTTCAAAAGCGATATTTTCTATATTTTTATAAGACTTTTCCAGCGCTTCCGGGAGGGTATTTCCGTAAGCACTCACGGCAATCACCCGTCCCCCGTTCGTCCATACCCGGTCTTCTTTCCATTGTGTGCCGGCATGAAACACCATACTATCCGTTACCGGCAGCATTTTTACCTCTTTCCCTTTTTCGTAATGTCCCGGATAACCGGCAGAAACCAACATGACGGTAGTACAAAAACGTTCGTCGGTTTCAAAATCCGTCCGGGCCAGATTGCCGGAAGCGGTAGCCTGGAATAACGCCAACAGGTCGGTTTTCAGTCTCGGTAAGACCACTTCCGTTTCGGGATCCCCCATTCTTACATTGTATTCGATCACCATCGGATTACCTCCGACATTCATCAAACCGAAAAAAATAAATCCCTTGTAATCGATCCCCTCTTTTTGAAGTCCTTCTATGGTAGGACGAATAATACGTTCTTCCACTTTCCGGTTAAATTCCTCCTTGGCAAAAGGAACGGGTGATACCGCCCCCATCCCTCCGGTATTCAAACCGGTATCTCCCTCTCCGATTCGCTTATAATCTTTTGCTGCTCCCAAAATCTTGTAATCTTTTCCGTCTGTAATCACGAATACGGAAATTTCGATCCCCTTCAGGTATTCCTCGATTACCACACTCTCACTTGCCTTTCCTCCCAGCATTTCCTGTAATTCCGTTTCCGCATCTTCCCGTTTTTCCAGGATCAATACCCCTTTCCCGGCAGCCAAGCCATCCGCTTTCAATACGTAAGGAGGTTTCAGAGAGCGGAGGAACTCCAGTCCTTCCTGCAAATTGCCGGCAGTAACAGTCGTATAAGCCGCAGTAGGTATCCCATACTTGGACATAAATTCTTTGGCAAAATCTTTGCTCCCTTCCAACCGGGCACCTTCCTTCCCGGGGCCGATAATCATCAAGCGGGACAACCGCTCATCCGCTTCCAGTGTATCCCGGATTCCGTCCACCAAAGGGTCTTCCGGTCCGATGACGACCATATCGATCCCTTTATCCGCAATAAAATCGGCTATTGCTTTAAAATCCTTTACCCCCAGATCCACATTCTCCGCCATAGCAGCAGTTCCGGCATTCCCCGGCGCTACGTATAACTTTTCCAATTGCGTACTCTGATTCATTTTCCAGGCCAACGCATGTTCGCGTCCACCGCTTCCCAATAACAATACTTTCATCATAGGTTTTTATTTTAAAGCCATTTCAACTGCCGTATCTTCCGGATTTCTCTTCTTTCCCTCCTGATTGTATCCCCGGAAAACAAAAATTCGTGTGCAAAAATAAAAAAATAGTCGTTTATAACCACCTTCCCGCTTAATAGAGTAGGAATGAATCCTCTAAATTATTCCCCTGCATCGTCTACGGTGTAATTCAGAAAACGATTAAAAGGCTGGAGTTTCCGGAATACTTCTGCAATCCGGTCGCCAGCATCCGGATGAAAGAAAAATTCATCCGGTTTATAACTCACCACATCATAATGTTTGTGTTTCAACAAATCTCCTTCCGGAAAATCGGCAGGAAAAGGAAAGGGCACCCTTTTCAATTTATCCGTATCATCCAGTTCGGAAAATTCCTTCCGAAATGCCTCATTCCGGATAATGGAAAGAAATTCGGAAATATTATCGTAAATATCCTGACGCACCCTTTTTAAAACCGGTGGTTCGGGACAATACAATCCGCCGCCCAATAAACTTCCCCCGGGTTCCAGGTGTACATAATAACCGGCCCGCTGACTATTCCTTCCCTGGAAAGCAGCAATATAAGCGGCAAAATGCGTCTTATACGGCGTCTTATTCGGAGAAAAACGAGTATCCCGGTAAATCCGGTATACACAATCTTTAACGGCCAAGCCTCTCACCTCTTCATCGAAGAGGGTGATTTTCCCGATCAGCTCTTCCACGAAGCCTTCAAACTCCGCTTTTAATTTCGTGTACTGCGCCTTATGCGCGTTAAACCAGTCCCGCTCGTTATGTTCACGCAGTTCTTTTAAAAAATCGAATATATCTTTCATCATACTCCCCCATTTTAGCATGAGCTAAAAGTACAAGGAAAAACCGAAAAAGGAAAATGAAAACCGATTAATAAATATTTTTAATAATATTACTATATTTGTACCAAAATTCTAATTATCTCCTTTATGAAGTCAAAGCTTATTCTCACTCTCCTTCTTCTCCTCTTTTTTTGGAGTTGTAACGATAAATCCACAGGCCCCGCCATCCCCGTTTCGGTAGGCCACGATATACAGCCGGTATTGATCCGGAAGTCCGAAAATCCCGTCCTGCATTTGGAAATCGACAATACTACAGGAAAAGAAATTCAGCTTACTTCTGTGACGCTATCCGCCCAAGGCAGCTCTACACCCGGAAATATCGAAAATGTTCAGTTGTACTTTACCGGTAGTTATCCGCAATTTCGTCCCTGGGTGCTTTTCGGCAATACACAAGCAGGTACAGAAAAAATCGTATTCAACGGCCATCAGATTTTAAAACCAGGAAAGAATTATTTCTGGGTATCTCTTCAACTGAAACCGGAAACTCCTTTGGATGAAAAAATCGATATTCAGTGTAAAAAAGTCGTACTACCCGGTTATACTCCCCGCCTCCAAACCACCGGCGATACCGGGAAGCTATCGGTGGGAGTGGCAGTCCGCATGCGTCAGGATGACGGATGCGATTCTTACCGGATTCCCGGACTGGTTTGCACTCCCAAAGGAACGCTGATTGCCGTATACGATGCGCGTTGGAACAGTTCGGTCGACCTGCAGGAAGACATCGATGTCTGTATCAGCCGGAGTGTAGACGGAGGACAAAGCTGGTTACCCATGCAAAAAGCAATCGATATGAAGACCTGGGGGAATAAACCCGAACGGGAAAACGGCATAGGCGACCCGGCCATCCTCGTAGATCCTCAAACAGGCCGGCTGTGGATTGCGGCTTTATGGCTACACGGTCATCCCGGGGAAAGAGCCTGGTGGGCTTCGAAACCCGGTATAAGCCCGGAACAAACCGGACAGTTCATACTGGCCTATAGCGACGACGAAGGAGCCAGTTGGTCCGACCCCATCAATATTACCCCCCAGGTTAAAAAGCCGGAATGGTATTTGTGCTTCAACGGCCCCGGCATGGGCATCACTACCCGGGAAGGGGTTTTGGTATTTGCCGCCCAATATAAAGATAAAAATCAAATGCCCTATTCTACCATCGTCTACAGCAAAGATAAAGGCAAGACCTGGCATATAGGAACAGGAGCCAAATCCAATACCACCGAAGCCCAGGTTGTAGAACTAGCCGACGGAAGCCTGATGCTCAATATGAGAGACAACCGGGGAGGATCCCGGTCGGTAGCCGTAACCAAAGATTTCGGTAAAACCTGGACGGAACATACCTCTTCCCGCTCCGCTCTCCGGGAACCGGTCTGCCAAGCCAGCCTGATCCGGATTACATCCCAAGACGGGCGTCCGGCCCTGGCCTTCTTTAATCCGGACTCCGACAAAAACCGGAATAATCTGAGTCTGAAACTGAGCTTTGACGAAGGAAAAACATGGCCTGAAAAATATTGTACCCTTGTTTATAAACCGGACAGTTTCGGCTATTCCTGTCTTACCCAGATCGACTCTTCCACCCTGGGAGTATTATACGAAGGCGCAGGCGATTTATATTTCCAACGAATTAACCTGGAAGAAATCCTCCGTTAAATAAAAACGGGATCTTAAAACCATCCCGTTTTTCAGGAATTTTTCCGAACCATGTGTTTCATCTCGAAAGGTATTTCCATGGACAATTCCATAAAACCTTGGTATTCGCCATTTTCATACCAAGGGGTTTGATAAATTAACTTTTTTACTCCGTTCTTTTCAATGGTGTAGGCATGTGTCTGCGGATTTTGCAACATACCGCTCAAAAGCGTACGAGCCGGCTCCGGATGACAATCCAAAACATTCTTTCCGATCAATTCCTCCCGTCCCGGTTTTAAAAAAGTTTTACGGGACTTCTCGTTCATATCTATAATTTTTCCCTCCCGGTCACACACGGTAACAGCTACATTGAGCTCTTCAAAATACGTCATCTTCATAACAGAAACTTTTAAACAGAAAATGCGGATTCCTCCTAATTGTCAGGCAAAGGTAATTCTTGCTTCTCACAATTCTCTTTCTTTTTTATAAATTTATGATTCACTATTTTTTTCACCGGCCGGTCTTACAATTTTTTTCTGATTCCCAAGAGATTGCCGGAGGGACACCAAGAAAATCCCTTTTCCATCCGATTATTTTTAGGTATAAATTTTGCCGTTTTCGAAAATAGCTCTATATTTGCATCGCTTTTAACAAAAATTCCTCAGTAGCTCAGTTGGTTAGAGCGGCGGACTGTTAATCCGTAGGTCGTAGGTTCAAGTCCTACCTGAGGAGCTAAAAGTTCCGACAAGTTCTTTATTTTATATTCCTCAGTAGCTCAGTTGGTTAGAGCGGCGGACTGTTAATCCGTAGGTCGTAGGTTCAAGTCCTACCTGAGGAGCCTCACAAAAAGCCGGTTATTTGCCGGCTTTTTGAGTAAAAGATCAATTCTTCCGGAACCCCTCCTTTTCCGCCCATTTTACTTGTACCGGAAAGGAAAAAACACTTCCTGAAGGGTTCTGCTTTTACTCTATTCCACTGCATGCCCTCTTTTATTCCGCAGCAAAAAACATTTAAAGAACCGTTCCCCGCAAAACCTGCCGGAAATTTTCTACCTTTGTACCAAATAGATGGCCACCGCAGTACTCCGATAAGTGGTATACTGACTTCGGCTTATGCTATTTTTATAAAATATCAACTACAACCGCAGACATTCATCATGAATAAAAAAGCATTTATCTTGTCACTGATTGTACTGATCGTCGCTTTCGGTGTACTTTCCATGACCTCCGTCCCTAAAGAATTCCGTTACACCTGGAACGGCATGAACCCCTGGAACGGGGTAGAAGGACTGGCCTTCACCGTACGTTATTTCTTACACACAAGTGTAACGGTCACTTACCTCATCACCATCTCTCTGATTTTCCTGATATGGTGGCGTTTGTATGCTATTTTCAACCGGATTTGGCGTTAGAACCGAAAGACGGTCATCCGGAAACTTCAGAAAGGGGAAGCCGGCTCCCTATTCGCCAAGAAGAAAACGAAAGAGGAGGCTCTCCGATAAAATGCCCCCTCCGAAGCCGGCCAAAAAGCGTTTAGCGGCTCTCCCACTTACAACTCCTCTCAAACGGTTATTTCCATCAGGCAACCGCAATTAAAGGTTCCGTCTCAGCCTGCAAAGCTTCGGCGATAACGGAAGCGACCGCCTCGGAATCCTCGGCTGTCAAAACCGTATTTACGCCTTCCACACTTCGGCCATACCCGCCGGCAACCACTGCGACCCCCACAAGCCGGTCAAAATTTGCAACTATCGACCGACAGCTTTCTTCCCGGAGCATGGAAGCCGAACTGAGTTTTCCATCGGTACAGATAAAATCACCGGCGTCCGGACAGATGGCGTGATGCAAAAAATAACTGAGTAACAAAGCCGACAACTTTCCTCCCAGGCACAAAACATAATCTCTTGCTTCCGGCTTGTATTCTTTCAACAAAGCGTTACAGCTCAAAGTAAGGAAAAGACGTTCGAGACACTCTTCCACGGCGGATAAACACACGGACTGACGCTCTTCCTCAATATATTTCTTCACCCAAGTTTCCAGACTTTTTTTAAAACCCTCGAAAGCGATATGAAATCCTTCTCCCTTCCGCATCGCAATAGCGAACATCGCTTTGATCCGGTCGGTAATGGAATTCAGAGGAGCCGCCACCACGACGACCGGCAAAGACTTGCTTTCAACAATTTTCTTAAAGTTAAACAGGGCTTCGGGACTTTCCGCAAAAGCTCCTTCAAATTTTACGACATACATATTATTTCGGTTTAGATGAGTAACAAATAAAAAGAAAATTCCGCTCTCCCGGCTGCTACAGCCCGGATTTCACATACGGATACACGATTGGATAATATGACAACTCTATACCCCCCAGGGGGTGGTAGTCGTGGTAGCGGTAATACCGGTGGTAGGAATAGAAATAACAGAAACGCACACGAATTCTTTCTCTACTTCCGAAGTGAAATTGGAGCGAAAAATCGTATGTTCTCTTTTTCTGTTCATGATGGATTCAAAAATAAAACAATTCTTTTGAAAATCCAATCGCAGTGATCCATTTTAAACGTTTTTCACCCGGATATTTCAAAATTTTACCAAATTTGCCTTTTTTCTCCTGAAATTTAAACTCCCCCGGAAAAGCGACAGGTCTATCCCGGCTTCAAAACCGATAAACTCCTTTCCACCCGTCTTTCAATTATCAATAGTTTTATATAAATTTGCAATTTCCGGGGGAGTTTTTTCCGAAAGGGAATAATTTTCTACAGTAACTATACCGAATAAAACGTCGCCTGCGACATTCACTATGAGAAAAGACGAAAGATATAACCAACGCGGAGTATCGGCATCTAAAGAAGATGTCCACCATGCCATTAAGAATATAGACAAAGGCATATTTCCCAAAGCTTTTTGTAAAATTGTGCCCGATTACCTCGGCGGTGATCCGGCTTATTGCAATATCATGCACGCCGACGGAGCGGGGACGAAATCTTCCCTGGCGTATATGTACTGGAAAGAAACCGGGGATCTTTCCGTATGGAAAGGCATTGCCCAGGACGCGTTGATTATGAATATCGACGATCTCCTTTGCGTCGGAGCGGTCGATAACATTTTGCTTTCTTCCACCATCGGAAGAAATAAAA
Source organism: uncultured bacterium (assembly GCA_905216195.1). Taxonomy (GTDB): domain Bacteria; phylum Bacteroidota; class Bacteroidia; order Bacteroidales; family Marinifilaceae; genus Culturomica. The sequence continues at coordinate 11,049 of CAJMSX010000024.1, read as the reverse complement.
ACCGGATTCCCGGAGAAGTGATCGCTGCTCTTATTAACGGTACCGAAGAATTATTGGAAGAGTACCGGAAACTGGGAGTAAGCATTTATTCTACCGGAGGCGAAACCGCCGATGTCGGCGACCTGGTTCGCACCATTATTGTCGATTCCACCGTGACCTGCCGGATGAAGCGCGAAGATATCATTGACAACGCCAACATAAAAGCAGGGGATGTTATTGTCGGACTCGCCTCTTACGGGCAGGCAACCTATGAAACAGAATACAACGGCGGCATGGGTTCCAATGGTTTAACCTCAGCCCGTCACGATGTATTTGCCAAATACCTGATGGAAAAATATCCGGAAAGTTTCGATAATACCGTACCGGAAGAATTAGTATATGCCGGGAAATGCAAACTGACGGATACTTTAACGGATGCTCCTTTAAATGCCGGGAAATTGGTGTTGTCGCCGACACGTACGTATGCTCCGGTTATCAAAAAAATCCTGGACCAATACCGCTCTAAAATCCATGGAATGGTACACTGTTCCGGTGGAGCCCAAACAAAAGTGATGAATTTTGTCGAGAATATGCATGTTGTAAAAGACAACCTTTTTCCTGTTCCTCCCTTATTCCGATTAATACAGGAACAATCGGCCACATCCTGGGAAGAAATGTATAAGGTATTCAACATGGGACACCGTATGGAAATCTACGTCGATGAAGAATTAGCCGACGAAATCATCCATATCTCCAAAAGTTTTCATATTGACGCCCGGATTGTCGGCCGCTGCTACGACAATGACGAAGGGCAAGGAAATAAGCTTACCATACTCAGTGAATTCGGGAAATTCGTATACTGAACGGTAGGTTTGATTCGTAAACTTTATATATAAAACGAAAGGATGCCCCTAAGCATCCTTTCTATTTCTCTAATCCCTTTTTCATTTCCGGCATCTGTGCTCTTTCGGGAATCAACGAGTTGAACAGTCGATTCCATTTCACCCTGTGATTCATTGCTCCTCGGGAGCTCCCCTAGACAGCCACGGTACACCGACAGCACCGCCTACTATTTCTTATTCTTTTTTATAATATAGGTAAATGCCTTTAAAACCAATAGGAGGCATATCGAACTGATACTAGTGACAAAAACAATACCACCTAAGGTTTTCCAAAAATCCAGCTGGAATTGATCATATTTAGAGACGATTTGTTGGACGAGTGTTAGTAATGTAAAACATAGGAATATAAATAAGTTAAAACTTCCTCCGATAGCTTTGCCTAATTTTTTCATGATGAATATATTAAATTATTAATCTCCGATCCAATCTCCTAGTTTTTGTACCGCATAGCCGGCAGAATTACCAACTCCGACTCCTCCGACAAGAGCTCCGGGAGCTGCACCTATCTCCCGGACCCAAACACCACCGCTTGTCCCGGAAGCAGTATCGGAAAATCCGCAAACGCCATTGGTTTAGCGGTATAGATATTTCGAAATAAACAGCCGGCCTGATTTCCCGGCTCTGCAGGAATTTGAAGTGGGTCCCCTAAATTTTATGTCTAACTTCGGGAAACACTTCAATTCCTTTTGAGCTAAAGCCTTTTTACAGCCACCACTCCCTAATTTAAGATAAAAAGGAGCACTTTTTTCAATATCCAATAAAAGAAAATTCTTTTATTTAAGCACTAATTAAATTTAAATCCCAATGAGGCATACACCCTCAAATAATCATCTACATGACTATTTTTAGAATCATAATACCTGACTCCAACTCCGAATGTCGGTTTTACTTTTTGTTTACCCAGATTATAAAAAACACCGGCATCATAATAAGTATATTTCCAGTCTTTATTTTCGAGAGTCGTGCCGTATTTTCCCCGGATATCCAAAACTCCGCCATCAAAAGATAGAATGTTATATCCCAGTCCGACTCCCAGTGTTTCATTCGTGCGATAAGTTTTTACTCCCTCCCTTTTAAACAGCCCGACAGAACTTTCAAAATAAGTCGATACAAATAACTTATGAATGACATAATACCCCAAATCGATACCGACTTCAAAAGGTTTAAACTTCGGGCTACTGAAAGACAGATCAGTCCTTACCCCACCGGTAAAATTACACTCTTGGGCGTGAACCACCAGACTAAAAGGGATAAGAAAAAATAAAACACCAACAATTTTCATATTCCAGTATTTAATTTATTTATTCCACAACCCACAGCCTTCTACTTGCATTACCAGTAGTCGTCATCACGGGCTTAGATGCAAATAAGGTTACTGGCAATAAGGCTGAAATAAGAATAGATAGAAACAACTTTTTCATAGCATATTCAAAAGGTTATAATTGCATTAAATCTTTTTGTTTATTCAAGTACATTTTAAATTATTGTAAGTAATTTTTACAAATCTAACACACATCTCAAGAAAAAACAAAAAAAAAGCAACCCTTTTGATCTCATTTCAACAAATCGGAAATCACTGAAAATGAAATCCTTTTTTAAAAAAATATCTCATTTCGATCTCATCTATATAAAACACTATTTACAACTATCTAAAAATCAATGCATTATACGAAAATTAAAAATCAACCTATCCTAATTAGATGAGAATCAATATCATTACAGTCTAAAAACAGTTGTTTATAGGCTGCTTATTTTTAAAAATACGATTGAAGCTTAGCGTAAGAAGATCAACGGCTCACATTTACTAACAATCCCTCCAGATAGTGTTCCAGATTAATATCCGGAGAAAGCCCCATCTTTTTTCTAAGATCCGAACGCTTGTTATAAAGAGAATTTTTATTAGTCAAATCATACATCAGCAACATAACGTCCATCGGCATTTTCAAATAAAGCAGACAACAAAAATCCAGGTCTTCATCGGTTAAATGCGGATGTTCTTTTTTCAGGTAATCCACAATACCATGATGCGATTGATTGACCCAGGCATGCAAATCCGAGAAAAAGCGTTCTTTACCGGTCTTGAGATTGAGGTTTTCCTTAAATGTTTCCAAAAATTGTTCCGGTTTTTTTTTCATTTTCACTGCCATATCGGCCAAGGTTTTCAGAAAATTGACCCAGTCGTCCAAGACGCTTTTCAAAGAGTTGATCTTTTCCTCCTTTTTCCGTTCCTTTCGTTTGGCTCTATAAATAAACCAGATCAAGACACAAGCAAAAAAGAAAAAGACCAAAAGAAAAATAACCAACAAATATACATTTATCGTATGTAACTCTTCATTTTCCGCCCGGAGCAAGTCAGTCCGGTATTGCCGTTCCAAATTTTGCACCAACTTGTCTTTTTCCACAACATAAATACTGTCCCTCAATTCTCCCGCCCGCTCGGCATAAACCAATGCTTTCCGATATTCTTTCTTTTCTTGGTATAACCTACTCAACATCTCATAATAACCGACGGTTATATTAGGATTGACCTGCCATTCTTTATTATTTTGAAGGTAATATTCTGCTTTTTTTAAATTCTTTTCCTGCAAATAAATATATCCCCATAGTAAATAATGATAGCTGGGGAATTCTGTTATATGGTATTGCTCATAGGTTTCTGAAAGCAATTTCCGTGCTTCAAGAATATTTTTTACATGAAAAGCCAAATGAGTAGCAATACCATGTGTAAGAGATAAAATATTCGTGGTGTCTTTTAATTTTTTGGCAATATCCAAAGCTTCATAATACCGAAAAGAAGCATTCTCTCTATCCAATAAAACAAGCAAAGCATCTCCCTCTTTTTCTAAGGTATAACTCAAATTCTTTAAATTACCGCTTTTCCGAAAAGCCTCACTGGCTTTGGCAAACATTTTTAAAGATTCATTAGCACTAATTTGGACATCATATAAATATCCCATATGGCTATATATCAATCCCTGTAAATTATATTGTTCTGGCCCGACATATTTTTCCGCTGACACAAAAGCAGCTACAGCTTCTTCTGTACGTTCCGCATTTTCATGAATTCTTCCCAGGTAATAGTACATTTTTGCCCGATCCTCCCGCCTACCGTTTTGCGAAAAATATTCCACGGCCGGACGAATGACAGAATCGGTTTCCAAATCGATATCATTTTTGTCCAACAATTCAGAAAATAACAAAGAATAACGTGCCCGGTCCTCTTGTTTTACGAAGTTTACCCCTTCGATCGTATGCAGCAACATCAAAGCACTGTCAGGTTGTTCAGCAGCCATGGTTTCCACCCGGTCCAATATCCCCAAGGCTACCCTTCTCTCTTTCAGACCCGAATGTCCATTACCGCATCCCCATATCGTAACAATATACAAAAGAAAAAGGATCCGAAACATATTCGATTTTAAATAATTTAAATAACAAATATAAACATTCATTTCATTTTCCAACTTTCCAAAGCCGGAAAAGGTATGCTTATCCCCTCATTTTTATTTCGGATTACAGAAAAAAGCCGGTTGAAAGGAGAAGCCGCCCCAGCAGGCAGCTCCTTCTACCTATGAATTCTCATTTAGTTTTTTCCGACAAAAGCATAGAGAAACCGGACACTGCCGCCACCGGCAGCTTCAAGGGAATTCAATCGAAGATCCTCAATCTAAAATTTATATAAACCCTTCAGGTAAGTATCCAATTCCGTGAAAGAAGTTAACTGAGCCTCCCTTCCATCCGGGAAACGAAAGATAAAACTATCCGGTGCCATAACCTGTAGGGTAAAAATCACATCTTTTCCTTCCGTTATGCAACAAAACCCGTTACGCATCAGCATGTTATTCACCCAAAACAATAATTCGCCGGATGCCTCCACCCGCACAGGTATTCCTTGTAAAGGCAGAGGCCGGAAACTGCCGCTTGTTTTGTCAAAGACAATTTCATTACGGGCAAAAAAATGATCCATCGCTCCCCGAAACACCAGTTCTTCCGTAATACCGCATTGGAGTCCCTGGGGCCGGGAAAGTAGCCACAGGCGGTCACTTAATAATAAGGCCTGTTCCAGATCATGGGTCGAAAGCAAAATCGTTTTCCCCTGTTCTGCAGCTAACTTATGCAACAAACTCATAATCTCGATCCGGCTGACCACATCTAAAAAAGCCGTCGGTTCATCCAACAAAAGCACGGGGCATTCCTGGGCTAAGGCTCTTGCAATCATCACCTTTTGACGTTCCCCGTCAGACAGTTCCGCTACATAATGCTCCGTTTTTCCACCTATTCCCACAGCGTCCAGAGAATCCCGGACGGCCGCGTAATCCTTTTCTTTCAGACGTCCGAAAAAACCGGTATGGGGATGACGTCCCAACGATACCAGATCAAAGACAGTCAACCCACCGGCCATCGTCTTATCCGTCAATACCAGACCGATCTTCCGGGAAATTTCCCGTTCGGTATAGGAAAACAATTCTTTCTCTTCCAACCGGATGCTGCCTCCCAAAGGACATTGGGTTCCACTGATGGTTCGCAATAAGGTCGATTTTCCGGCTCCGTTAGGCCCCAATAAGCAGGTCAATTCCCCAGGACGGAGTTGGAAAGAAAGCTCCGTATACAACACTTTCCGGCCCCGTTTTCCCAAACGATAACCGATGGACAAATCCCTGGCTTCTATCACTGAATCTCGCTGCATATATTTAACCGAAGGTTCGCAAACCTTTAATTTTTAATGTAAACTCAATTAAAATACTGTATCTTTTTTTGGTTCACAATCACATAAATAATAACCGGAGCTCCCAACACCGGTGTAATGGCATTCAAAGGGATCAGTCCGGCACTTCCCGGCAATACACTCAACAGATTGCATAACAAAGCTATAACCCCGCCACACAGCAAGGTGACCGGCATCAATAATTTATGATTGGATGACCCCAGCATCAAACGGGCTATATGCGGGACAGCCAAACCGATAAAAGCGACCGGACCGCAGAAAGCCGTCGTGACGGCCGTCAATATACCCGTACTGATCAACAACCATATCCGTACCCGCTTTACGTTAACCCCCAGGTTTTCGGCATACCGTTCTCCCAACAACAAAGCATTCAAAGGCTTGATCAACAACAATGCCAACAATAATCCCAACGCCAATATACCGCAAAAATAAGGCAATTGTTCAGCCGATACACCGGAAAAATCACCCATCCCCCACATCGTATACGAAAATACCCCCTCAGCCGTCGAAAAAAAGTTCAGCAGGGAAATGAGGGACGAAGTAATATACCCGATCATAATTCCGATGATCAGAAGCATCACATTACTCCGGATCAGAGTCGAAAAAAAGATAATGATGCCCAATATCGTAACGGCTCCGGTAAAAGCCCCGAATATAACCGCCATATAGCCCGAAAAAGAAAGGCCCACAGCCACTCCCCCGACCGTACCACCATACAGCAGCATGATCAAAGCCACTCCTAAACTCGCTCCCGAATCAATCCCCAAAATAGAAGGCCCCGCCAACGGATTGGCAAAAACAGTCTGTAGCATCAAACCGGCAACGGCCAGTGCAGCTCCGGCAAACATCGCCGTCACGGCCTGTGGCAAACGGGTTTGTAAAACAATATACATCCAGGTATCCTTTTCCGTCCCTTCTCCCATCAATATGGATAAAACCGAACGGAAAGGAATCTTCGCCGACCCCAGAAACAGGTTGGCAGCGAATAAAATCCCCCAAAGTAATACGATACACCAGACGATACGATACTTCATTTACCCAGTTTTTAATTTTAGATTCACGGAACTACAGTTCCGGCCCGTATTCCAATCAAAACCGTAAATCGTAAACCCCAAACTCTTTTCAACCTTGTATCTCGATCTACAATCTAAAATTTAAAATCAATCCTTCATTCCTTCATCTTGCGATAATACCTCAAGGAGTAATCAGGCAAAAGTTGAGGATGAAAAATCTTTACCAAATCCTTCAATAAATAATCAGGCCGAATCGGCACCTCTTCATAATAAGGAACCACTCCCGTATTACAGGTAAAGATATTGTGTTTTTTCCAAGCTGCAAAATGAGCATAAGGAGTATATTCCCGTTTCAAATCTTCGTAACTCATTTCCTGTGCCCGGTTGTACTTGATCAGCCAAAAATCAGCTTCACCACCCTGTTCGAAAACACTTTCAAAAGACAAAGGAAATGAACCGGCATGTTCGTCCTCTTGCCAGCAATAAGCGGCTCCGGCATCCTGGAGGAAACGCCCCATATAACTCCGGCCTCCGGAAATATACCACATCGAACCGTATTTCATTTCCGTTACCACGGAAGGACGCTCCTTAATACTGTCTACCAGAACTTTTATGGCTTGGTACGACTCCACAATTTCTTTAAAAAGCGAATCGGCTTTAGCTTCTTTTCCAAAAAACAAAGCCTGAAAACGAATCCATTCGGCCCGTCCCAAGGGTGTCGGCTCAATATAATCTACACATTTGATCTGGGGAATTCCGGTTCTCTCTACCCGTCCGTAGGGGGCATTACTTAAAGGAGACGTGATCATAGCATCCGGTCTCAATTCTATCAACTTTTCCACGTCAGGAGCGGAAGCTTCACCTATATCCGTAATTTTACCTTCGGCTAAGCCCCGGCGAACAAAATCCAAATCGATATAACGCGATTCGCAAACCCCGGTCAATTCATCACGTACCCCCAACATTTCCAGCCAACCGCAATGCACCGATGTCGCCGCTACCACTCGTTTCAACGGCACCCGCAACACCATTCCCTGCGGTAAGTTCGCCGGTAATTCCCGGTCCCGGGCTACCAGAACATACCGGGCGAGTAATCGGGTCGTGTCCCAGGGATCCCGAATACTCACCTCCGTATAATCAGCGCTACGGTGCACTGTATATCCCGTAGCGTATTCCACCCGGTAATTTTCTTTACCTTCTTGCCCCGTCTTACCTTTCTGCCCGCATGAAGCAAGCAGAAAGGTAAAAACCGGTATCAGGCTATACAGGAATCGTCTCATTCGAAAAATACGGCATTATTAGGTGAAATACCGCCACTACCGAATTTTTTAATCAACTTTCCGTTCCGGGAAAAACGATAAACATCACCGGTATTGGTATAATCGGAAGTACCGATATAAATATCTCCCGTATTCGGATCTATTTCCATCATCATAATGCTTTCCTTTTTCAAAGACTCAGCCTCTCCGGTCAAGGTCAGGAAAGAATTTTCATTCAGTTTCCTCGTCTTCGCATTGTAAGTGAAAAACTGGTTCGTGGTTACGCTGGGCTTAACGGACCAGTCTGTAACGGAATTCACCAAATAGATCATATCCTTATGCGCGGTCATTTTGGTTGCGACAGCAATAGGGTCATAGGTACCGTTTGCGACATTCAAACGCTGCAGCGCATAAGGAACATCTCCGAAATTTCCATACGAAAGGACATAAATATCGTCGGCGGCCTCGACGATAAGGTTCGGATTCAGGGCTACAGTGATGGTCTTTTCAACCGTAAAAGTACCTAAATTGATGACAGAAACCGTCGTACCGGCTCCATAACCGGAATTAGCCACATACAATTTATTATTTTCTTCTACAATCTGTTCCGGATTGGCACCTACCGTGACATATTTTTCAATCGTCAGGTCAGTCGTATCTATACGAGCCACCTGCCCGCTCCAAAGCGTAACGTACAATTTTCCGTCTTCGGCCGCCATATAGCGGGGCTGCCCCTCAGCCGGAGAAAATGTAATCGCTTTCAATTCTTTACCCAAACTATCCAGCTTCACCAAACGACTGGAACCGTATACCGTTATATACACCCGGTTTCCATAGGCAATCATATCCTGACCGGCATCCCCTAATTTCTTATCATTCAACGCATAATACAAATCGGCGGTTATCCCTCCCGTTTTCGGATTGTAAGCCGTAATGCTGGCATTATTTCCTTGATAACTTCCTTCGTTAAGAATCAATATTCCTGACGTAATTTCGTCCTCAGGATCGTCGTTATCGCTACAGGACATTAAACAACTGAGGGAGAAAAGACATACAGCACTTAAAAATAAACTTCTGAACTTCATTTTTTTCTATTTAAATTAAACCATACTAATAAACCGAACTCTATTATTTAAAAACTTGGTTTTCCACTTGGCGATCAGTCTTTACGGACCTGAGATACTTTAAATTAAAATACCCAGGTCATACCCAAACGGTAGGATCGTCCCGGCATGGGGTAATACTGAATCACATCATATTGCTTATCCGTAAAATTGATCAACTCGGCCTGGATGCGCAACCGGCAACTTTTCCAGGCAAACTCCCGGAACGCCGAAGCCGAATGCTCCGCATACCCCCCGATACGGTTAGCCCGGATATTTTGAGGCAAACTGTAGCGCTCCCCGGTGGCCATCACCGTATAGGTTACATTTACCCAAGGCATCTCCAGACTCAAAGCTCCGTTTCCGGAATGTTTGGGCGTATAAGGGATTTGATCCTTATAATTTTTGTCTTTCGGATTTGTAACGTCAATCGCTTTCTGATACGTATATCCACCCGAGATCTGCAACCGGATCTCCTCACTTAAAACCACCGTAGCAGCTAATGCCACATCTACTCCGGTGATATTCACTTCTCCCAGATTCATCATCTTCCACACATAGGTCGTCGGACGGGCTACAATTTTATCCTCTACCCGGTTGTAATAAGCATCCACAGTCAGGGAGACGTAAGGCACGGCTGCTGTCAAACTTCCGTTCCAGGTTATTCCGGCATTCAACTCCTTCGCCAATTCCGGTTTTAGTCCGGTACTTCCCATACGCAGATAATATAAATCATTAAAAGTAGGAATCCGAAATGTACTCTTATACAATAAACGGAAGTACAAATTTTCATTTTCCCAGGGACGTAGCGATAAACTTATCGCCGGGGTCAATTTTTCCCGGTTGGGGGGCCGTTTTCCTCTTCTCACCTCATCTACAGTATAAGTGTTCAGCAAATTAGCCGTGAGGGAGAGGAAGCGATAACGGTATTTCACAGCCAGAGCCGTCAACGAAGTATAGCGAGTCGGAAAAGGACATTCCGGAAGATTATTCCACAATTTATTTACCGCTAAATCCGTGGCTAAGGAAACGGATAAATCTTCCCGGGGCTGATAAAAAGCGGTCACCGTCCCGTAGTATTCCTGCTGACGGTTCCGGTCGATCTGTTGACCGTTTTCATACTTCACGTTGATATCCTTGTATTTATTCCAGGAATAATTATATTTCAAAGCTGCCTTCAAGGCCCATCTCCGGTTAAAACGTTTTTCATAGCCGGCCTGGGCAAAGAAATTCTGATCCCACAGACGTTCTTTATTATAAGGATTGTAATAGATCACTCCTCCCGGCAATCCCCGCTCCGACTGAAAATAATAGGCCTTAGCCGTTAATTTACTACTGTCCTTCAAAAGGGTATAGAGATTTGTCTCCGTATGCCAGGACAATATATCCGAGTTGTACCGCTTCTCTCGGGTGACCAACTTACCGTTCACCAAAGTAAAAGGATAAGCACCGTCTGCCCGCAGAAAATTACCGTCCAGCGTAAGGGCTGTATGTTCCGACAATTTCCGGGCATATCGGAGAGACGGATTCACCATGCCGAAAGCTCCCCCCTTCACCCGGATCCTCAAACCGTATTTCTTTTTATTCCGGAATTCCGGACGCTCCGTCCGAATGTTCAACACGCCGGCAGACGCATACATCCGGGCCGGCTGAAAAATATCGTCTTCCTGCCCCACGGCCAACGTGACCCGTTCGACATTATCCAAGGAAAAGCGTCCGATATCGATTTGCCCGGCCTGGCAATTGCTTACGGGAATACCGTCGTACCCCACTGCGGTATGCTGCGCTCCCAGACTCCGGATAGAAACGGTTTTCAAACCTCCTATTCCCCCGTAATCTTTCACCGACACTCCGGCAAAACGCTTTACCGCATCCGCCATACTCTGGATACCCAAACGGGAGATCCGGTCTTTATCCATCACCTGCAAAGGGACAGACGACCGAATAAGCGGAGGCCTTTTTTTCCCGATCACACCGACTTCCTCCAACTGATACAACCGGCTCGTATCCACTGACTGAGCCGGGAGGCCGAAAGAGAAAACCAATCCTCCTAACAGAAACATACACCAC